>NZ_JAAKZZ010000262.1 GCF_011045075.1 Streptomyces boncukensis | reverse complement strand
GATGCCCTCCCCGGCCAGCTCCCGCCCGTAGCCCGAGCGCTTGACGCCGCCGAACGGGAGCGCCGGGTGGGAGGCCGTCATGCCGTTGACGTACACCCCGCCCGCCTCCAGGTCCCGCACGCACCGCTCGACGTCCGCCTCGTCGCTCGTCCACACATTGGAGCTCAGCCCGAACGGCGTGTCGTTGGCCAGCGCCACCGCCTCGTCCAGGCCGCCGACCCGATAGAGCGTCGCCACCGGCCCGAACGCCTCCTCGCGGTGGATGCGCATCGCGTCTGTCACCTCCGCGAGCACGGTCGGCGCGTAGTACCAGCCGTGCTCCAGCGCCTCGCCCTCCGGCCGCTGCGCGCCGCACAGCGCGGTCGCGCCGCGCCGCAGCGCGTCGTCGACCAGCTCCTCCAGGTCGGCGCGGCCGCGCTCGGTGGAGAGCGGGCCGACGTCCGTCGACTCCCGCATCGGGTCGCCGACGCGCAGCGCCCGCATCCCGTCCGTGAAGGCCCCGGCGAACGCGTCGTAGACCTCGTCGTGGACGATGAAGCGCTTGGCGGCGATGCAGGACTGGCCGTTGTTCTGGACCCGGGCCGTCACCGCGGTCCGCGCGGCGCGCGCGACGTCGGCGGAGGGCAGCACCAGGTACGGGTCGCTGCCGCCCAGCTCCAGCACGGTCGGCTTGACCTCGTCCCCGGCGACGGACGCGACCGCGCGGCCCGCCGGCTCACTGCCGGTGAGCGTGGCCGCGGCGACGCGCGGGTCGCGCAGGATGCCCTCGATCGCGTCCGCCGGCACCAGCAGCGTCTGGAAGCAGCCCTGCGGGTAGCCCGCCTCGGTGAACAGGCGCTCCAGATACAGCGCGGTCTGCGGCACGTTCGAGGCGTGTTTGAGCAGCCCCACGTTCCCGGCCATCAGCGCGGGAGCGGCGAACCGCATCACTTGCCAGAGCGGGAAGTTCCACGGCATGACGGCGAGCACCGGGCCCAGCGGGCGGTAGTGCACCCGGGCCGACTCGGCGCCCGAGTCCCGGATGTCCGCCTCGTCCGGCCGCCGGTCGGCGAGCAGCCGCTCGGCGTGCGCCGCGTACCAGCGCATCGCCTTCACGCACTTCGCCACCTCGGCCTGGGCGGCGGTGCGGGTCTTGCCCATTTCGATGGTCATGGTGCGCGCGACGTCCTCGGCGTCCCGCGCCAGCAGGCTCGCGGCCTCCTTCAGCAGCCGCGCCCGGTCGGCGTATCCGGTCGTGCGGTATGTGCGGTAGGCGGCGTCGGCCGCGGCGAGCCGGCGCTCCACCTCCTCGGGGCCGTACGCGGCGAACGTCCGCAGCGTCTCGCCGGTGGCGGGGTTCACGGTGGCAATGGGCATGCCGTTGCCTCCTCCCGGTTCGCGATGGGGTGTCCGGGCGGTGCTCAGCGTCCACGGCGCGCGGGCGGCTCCGTGGCGGGCGGCACGTCGGCGGGGTCGTAGTCCGCCAGCCCCGCCGCGACGCGCTCGGCCTCCGCGCGGCGGGCCAGCTCCTCGTCGTCGGGGCGCGTCGGCATGCCGCCGTGCTCCCGGCGCACTCCCGGAGCCCGGACCCGCTGGGGCTGGTGTGTCCTCGGCGTATGCGTGTGCTTGGACATGGTCGGCTCCTCACCTACGCCTCCAGTGTCCCGGCAACGCCGCCGCCCCGCCACGTCAGGGCGTGTCCGGCGGACGCGGGGTTCCCCGCTCCCCTCCGGGGCGCGCTGTGCTCCGGCTATGCTCCGGTTTCGTCCCGGGGGGTGAGGAGGAAGTCCGCATCGCCCCGCTTGGCCGCCTCGACGAAGGCCGCGAAGCCGTCCAGCGCGCAGACGAGGGCCGGGCCCGCAGCGTCGGCGGACTGGCGCAGCGCCACCCGTCGGCCGGGCAGCCGCTTGACCTCCAGGCAGGTGCCTCCGTTGGGGCCGCTCCAGCTGTGCCAGTCCGCGCTGCCGAGCGCCCGCGCGGGCATGCCGTTGTAGTGGGGCTCAAAGGGCGGAGTCATGCGTACTCGTACTCCTTGCGCAGGTCGTGGAGCCACTGCCGCAGATCCGGCACCGTCTCGGACGCCATGGCCGCCATGACGGTGTGCGCGTTCAGATACGGCTCGATGTCGTCCCGCTCCTGGAAGTACTGGGCGCTGGAGAGGCTCTCCAGATAGACCGTGTCGGGGATCTCCGGCTCGGCGAACCGGAGGTAGCTGTAGTGGCCGCCGGTGCCCGGATGCGCCCCGGCACCGAACGGCAGCACGCTCAGCGCGATGTGCTCGTACTGCATGGCGTGCAGCAGCGCGTCGATCTGCGCGCGCATCACCTCGGGCCCGCCGATGACCCGGCGCAGCGCCGTCTCGTCCATGACCAGCCACAGCGTGGGCGGCGCCGTGCGCTCCAGGATGCGCTGCCGCCGCATCCGCAGCTCCACCCGGCGGTCGAGCTGCGCCTCGGACTCGTGCGGGAAGCCCACCCGGAGTGTGGCCCGCGCGTACGCCGGGGTCTGCAGCAGCCCCGAGACGTAGTGCGGTTCGTACGCGGCGATCAGCCGCGCCTCGCTCTCCAGGCTGAGGTACACCCCGAACCACTCCGGCAGCGCCTCGCGGAAGGCGTTCCACCAGCCCGGCTCCTCGGCCTTCTTGGCGAGCTGGACGAACTCCTCGACCTCCTCCTCGTCCGCGCCGTAGTGGCGCAGCAGCGATCTGAGGTAGAGGGTCCGCAGGCTCGTCTTCGCGCCTTCCATCCGCCATACGGTCGCGAAGCTCACATCCAGCGCCTCGGCGGCCTCCTCCTGTGACACGCCTGCCCGCTCGCGCCGCTCCCGGAGCCGCTTGGCGAGCACCATGCGTAGCACGGAGGGGGCGCTTCCGGGGCCGGACTGCACCGGTCGCCCCACGCGTCCGTCACCTCCCTGACTCACACTCAGGGCGCCGAGTGTGCCAGGGAATTGCTGCACGCAACAGGGTGCTGGTCGCCAAGTGCAGTTTTCACTTTGCCGGGTCGGCTCCAGCAGGCCGTACCCCGCGGCGGGGGACGGCCCCACCGCGGAGCGGGCGTTGGCCGGATGGTGGGCCGCCGGGTGCCGCGCGAGTCTGAGGCCCATGACGTCCAGAGCCCCGAGCAGGGTATTCACCGGAGTTCGTACGACCGCCGTCGGCGTGCTGGCCACCGCAGCCGCGCTCGGCACCCTCACCGGGCCCGCGCGGGCCGCGCCCGCGCCCGCGCCGCAGCGGGACGGGCAGGCGGCCCGGACCGGAGACGCCGCCCTCCGCCCCTTCGTGGAACAGCGTCCCCGCTGGACCAGGTGCGGGCACCGGGAGCTGGACGCGGCGGGCGCCCGGTGCGCCACGATCCGGGTGCCGCTGGACTACCGGAACCCGCGGGGCCGCACGCTCACCCTCGGCTTCTCCCGGATCCAGGCGACCGACACGGCGCACCGCGTGGGCCTGATGATGCACAACTCCGGCGGCCCCGGCGGCATCACGCTGGACATGCCCCTGCTCAGCAGAGACGCCATGGGCCCGAAGCTGGCCGCGCGCTTCGACCTGATCGGCATGGACCCGCGCGGTGTCGGCCGCAGCAGCCCGCTGCGCTGCGGCACCAAGGGCCACTGGCTGCGCTCGGCCGGCTACGACGCGGCCGGGTTCCGGGCCCACGCCCGCTTCCAGCGCGACCTGGTGCGCGCCTGCCGGCGCGCCTACGGCAGCGAGGTGCCGTATCTGCGGCACTTCACGACCCGCAACACGGCGCGTGACATGGACCTGCTGCGCGCCGTGCTGGGCGAGCGGAGGACCTCGTACTTCGGGATCTCCTACGGCACCTATCTGGGCAACGCCTACGCGAGGATGTTCCCCCGCCGCGTGGACCGGCTGGTGCTCGACAGCGCGATCGACCCGGCCCGCTACCACCTGCCCCTCTTCCGCGACGCGACCGTGGCCAACGAGGAGTTCCTGGACGCCTGGGCGGCGTGGACGGCCCGCCGGCACGGGACGTACGGGCTGGGCCGCACCGCGCGGCAGGTGCGCGCCACCGTCGAGCGCACAGCCCGGCAGGCGGCGCGCGAGCCGCTGAAGGTCGGGGACCTCACCGCCGACGGCCAGCAGGTGCCGCAGGCGCTGGCCGCGCTGATGGCGGACGACCGGGAGTTCGCCGCGCTGGCCCGCAGCGTGCGCGTCCTGCACGACGCGGCCCGCGGCCGGGACGTCGAGCCGACCGAGTCGCTGCGCGAGTCGCTCGGCCCGCCGGACGACGAGTCCGAGGTGCAGAACTCCCTGCAGCTCGCCCTGCTCTGCGGCGACCGCGCGGTCCCGCACGGCCTGGGCTGGTACCGCCGCAACGTGGAGCGGAGCCGCGCGGCGGCCCCGCTGTTCGGACCGGTCTTCAACGGCACCTCGCCCTGCGCCTTCTGGCCGAACGCCCCGCTGGAGCCGCCGGTGCGCGAGGCCGGCTCCGCCCCCGGACTGATCGTCCAGGCCACCGGGGACACCCGCACCAGCTACGCCAACGGCCTCGGGCTGCACCGGAAGATGCCGAACTCGCGGATGATCACCCTCCGGGCCCGGGTGCACGGCGTCTACGGGCTGTACCAGAACCGCTGCGTCGACCGGCAGGTCAACGACTACCTGCGCACCGGCCGCCTCCCGGACCAGGACACCCGCTGCTCACGGAACGGGCGCTGAGCGCTCCCCGGCGTCGCTGACGGCGGCGCCGGTCAGCAGCAGGTCGAGGCGGGCCCGCCAGTACGCGCGGCGGTCCGTGGCGCGGGCGCGGGCGAGTTCGGCCAGATACGGGGCGGGGTCCGGAACGCCCGGCACCTCGCCCGGAGCCGCGGGCGCGTTCCGGGGCGGGGGCCCGAGGAACGCGTCCGCCATGGTGTCCGAGACCGTGTCCACCAGCAGCACGGCCGTGCGCAGCGGGAACCCGAGGCTGCGCAGCCGGTGGGCGACCGTGACGAGCATCCGGTACGAGGCGTCCGGCAGCCGGTGCATCAGCTGCAGCTCCTCGGCCAGCCCCGGATACGCCTCGAACAGTTCCCACAGCGCGTCCGCCAGGCCGCCCAGATAGCCGCGCCAGTCGTCCGCGTCCGGCCACTCGACGGCGGCGATCACCAGCTCCGCCGCCTGCCGGACCATCTCCTCGCGGGAGCCGATGTGCCGGTAGAGGGAGGACTGGTCGACCCCGAGGTGGCGCGCGACGTTCGTGGTGGTGGCGCGGTCGAAGCCGACCTCGGCCACGGCGGCGGCGATCCGGGCATGGGTGAGCGGCACCCGGGGCGCCGCCGTGCCGGGGGTGCTCCCCGCTGTGCCGTTCGCGTGGTCCCCGCCCATGTGCGCCCTCCGTGCCGTCGCCGCGCCCACTCTGGTGCGCCCGCGTGCCATAGCATATTGCCACGGCGGTGACGGTGTGCGCCGTCCGTCGGCCCGGCCCTCAGCCCAGCGGCGTGGCCATCACCTCGTCGAGGTGCCGGAGCACCCGCTGGTGCAGGCCCAGGACGGGGAGTCCGAGTGCGCTGCCCACCTCGGCGGCCGCCTCGGCGTAGACCTCGGTGAGCGCCCGGAGCGCGCGCACCGTGTCCGCCGCCTCGTACCCCGCGAACAGCTCCGGCAGCCGCGAGCGGTACGGCTCGGCCAGCCACTCGGCGAGGTGGTGCCCGTTGTGCCAGGTGTCGGCCGCGCCGCCGGAGCGCACCTTGGCGTGCCACTCCAGCATCGTCAGCAGCAGGTCCCGCAGCTCCGCCAGCCGCAGCGCCGCGGGCCACAGGTCGCCGCGCGCCGCGTACACCGGCACCTGGGTGGCCTCGAACCAGAACTCGCGCTGGTTGTCCTCGAAGTCCTCCTCGTCCGGCGGCTCCCAGCGCGGCGCCTGCGGCTCGGACGGCGCCAGGCCGCGGGCGAGGCCGGTCTTGTCGAGGTGGACGGTGTACCCGCGGCCGTAGAGGTCGTCCAGGCCCTCGCGCGCCAGCCGCTCCAGCCGCTCGGGCCCGGCGAGCGTGAAGTCCACCTTGCGGCCCCCGGCGAACACGGCCAGACACGTCGGCCAGCCCGGCTCGTCCGGCTCCTCGTTGGGCAGGTGCAGGGCCACCAGGACGGGCCCGATCTGCTCCAGCCACGCGTCCTCGCCGGCGAGCGCCGCCGTGCCGGGCCCGACGAGCTCGATGTCGAGGTCCGAGAGGGAGTCCACGCGGCTGCCCCGGGCGCGGGACCCCGTCTGGACGACCGCGTGGACGCCCTCGGCGCGCTGTGCGAAGTCGAGGACGGCCTGGAGGAGTTCTTGTGGATCTTCCATTGGGCCGAGTGTACGGGCGCGGGGTGTGCGGGGTCGGGGTTGCCCCTTGCTGCTCCGCCGCAGGGCGCGGGTGCTCTGTGGTGTGGCGCGCCCCGAAGGGGCGCGGGGAACTGCGCGCGTCACCACGGCGGCAGCCGCGGTCCGCAGGGCGCGGGCAGGGGCAGCCCCGGCTCGGCAGCACGACTTACCGGCTCAGCACCGACCGCGCCCAGCTCAGCTGGCGGGCCTCCTGGGCCGTGCCGCCGCCCTCGTGCTCGTTGTACGGGTAGACCGCGATCTCCTTCTCGCCGCCGTAGGCGTGGTACGCGGCGAACACCGTCGACGGCGGGCACACCGGGTCCATCAGGGCGACGGAGAACAGCGCCGGAGCCCGGCCGCGGGCCGCGAAGTTGACGCCGTCCACGTACGACAGGGTGCGCAGCACGTCCCGCTCGCGCCCGCGCTGCATCCGCAGATAGCGGACGACCTCCGGATAGGGCCCGGCCTGCGCGATGGACAGGGCGCGCGGGAAGTGGCACAGGAACGGCACGTCCACCATGGCCGCCGCCACGTCCGGCACCAGCCCCGCCGCGGCGAGCGCGAGGCCGCCGCCCTGGCTGCCGCCGGTGACGACGGTGCGCGCCGGGTCGGCCAGCGGGTGGCCGCGGGCCGCCTCCAGGCCGCGGACGGCGTCCGCGCAGACCCGCCGGTAGTAGTACGTCTCGGGGTCCTCGACGCCCCGGGTCATAAAGCCCTCGTGCGCCGGGCCCGACCCGACCGGATCGGGGGTGTCGCCGACGCTGCCGCCGCTGCCCTGGCCCCGCAGGTCCATCACGAAGTGCGCGTACCCGGCCAGCGGCCACAGGCCCCAGCTGTGCGGGAGGCCCCGGCCGCCGCCGTAGCCCTGGTACTGGACGACGAGCGGGAGCGGCCCGGAAGCGTCCGCCGGGGCCGTGAACCAGCCCTTGACCGGGTGGCCGCCGAACCCGGCGAAGGTGACATCCCAGGTGCGGACGCCCCGCAGCCCGGTCTCCACCGGGTCGAAGGCGACGGCGGGATCGTGCTCGCGGGTGAGCGCGAGGGTCTTCTCCCAGAAGGCGTCGAAGTCGTCCGGCTCGGGGACGGCGGGGCGGTAGCCGCGGAGCTCGTCGAGCGGCAGGTCGAAGTGGGCCATGGGGGCGGGGCCTCCTCCTCGGGCAGCGGTCCGTCAGTGGTCAGTCTCCGCCCGGCGGCGGTGGGTTGCAGCGGGGTGCGGTTGTTGAGGATGTGACTACAGGGCGCGTTGTCTACATCACAGTCGGCGACTGTTGACGGGGGCTCCCGGCGACCAGGAGGCTGGATTCCTGCTGAGCGGACACTGAATCCTGAATATCGGACGCATCCTGTGGGGGGACGAGCCGCACCATGGAGGACATTCCACAGTTACGGCGGACGCCGTGCTGAACCAGGCTGTATGGCGACAGCACGACTTCCGGCAGCTCTTCTGCGCCGCCGCGGTGAGTCAGATCGGCACCCATGTGACCCTCGTGGCGCTGCCCCTGATCGCCACCCTCGAACTCGACGCCTCCGCCTTCGAAGTGGGCCTGCTCACGGCCCTGGAGACGGCCGCCTTCCTGCTGATCGGGCTCCCCGCTGGGGCCTGGGTGGACCGGATGCGGCGGCTGCCCGTGCTGCTGCGGGCCGACGTGGTCCGCGCCTGCGCTATGGGCAGCGTGCCGCCGGCCGCCGTATGCGGTGTGCTGACCCTGGAGCAGCTGTACGCCGTCGCGCTCGTCACCGGGTGTGCGACGGTGTTCTTCGACGTCGCAGGCCAGAGCTGTCTGCCCGCGCTGCTGCCGCGCTCCCAGCTGGTGTCCGGCAACGGCGCCTTGGAGAGCGCCCGTTCGGCCGCGCAGGTCGCCGGGCCCGGACTCGGCGGCGGACTCGTCCACCTGCTCGGCGCCCCGCTGGCGCTGCTCGCCGACGCGGTCAGCTATCTCGTCTCGGCGCTCTTCCTGCGGCGCATCCGCTCCCGTCCGGAGCCCCCGGCGCCGCGGCCCGGCGGCTCGCTGGCCGCAGAGGTCCGCGAGGGGCTGGCGTTCGTGCTCCGGCACCCCGTGCTGCGGCTGATCGCGCTCACCACCGGCACCGCGAACTTCTTCGCCGCGCTGCACACCGCGGTGCAGACCGTGTTCCTGGTGCGGGTGCTGGGCCTGCCGGCGGGCGGCGTCGGGCTGATGCTCTCGGCTTCCGCCGTCGGCGGGCTGCTGGGCGCCGCGTGCGCCGGGCGGCTCGCCCGCCGCTGCGGCCAGGTGCGGCTGATCTGGCTGGCGCCGCTGGCCACCGGGCCGTTCGCGGTGCTGTGGCCGCTGTCGCGACCGGGCACGGGCGCCGCGCTGTTCGCGCTCGCCTCCGGCGCGGTGTACTTCGGCGCCGTCGTCTACAACGTCGCCCAGGTCAGCTACCGGCAGTCCGTCTGCCCGGACGCCCTGCTCGGCCGGATGAACGCGACGCTGCGCTTCATGGTGTGGGGGAGCATGCCGCTCGGTGCCCTGGCCGGGGGCGCGCTGGCGTCCGCCGCGGGAGCGCGCGCTGCGTTGTGGGTGTGCGCCGCCGGGTTCCTCCTCGTGCCGCTCCCCCTGCTCCCGCTGCGCTCCGCGCGGCGGGAGGGGAGCGAGTCCACCGACGCGCCCCCGCACGGCCGGAACCCCGCCGACAACGCCGGAAGGCCGATGTGAACACCAGCATCACCGCCCAGTATCTGGAACGGTACCGGCGGGTCGCCGAGGGCGCGGGCGCCCCGGCGGGGCTGCTGCCCGTCACCGGCGCCCAGCGGCGGTTCGTGGTCGCCCGCCATCTCGACGCCGGACGGCGGGCAGCGCTCGTCCCCCTCTTCTTCGCCTTCCCGCGCGGCGCCGTGGACCCGGAGCGGCTGCGCCGCGCTGCCGCACTGCTGGCCGCCGCCCACCCGGCGCTGCGGGCACGCCCGTACGTCCTGCGCGGTCTGCCCGTCCAGCGGCTCCAGGCACCGGCCGCCTCGGTGCGGCGGGTCCGGCAGCTCCCCGGCGAGGGCGCGGCGGACGCGCTGCGCCGCGCCCTCGCCGAGTGGCCGGAGGACGGGCCGCCGCTGCGGCTGCTGCTCACCGAGGCGACGGCCGCCGAGACCGGCGCCCCCGGCGCCGGGGAAGCGCCCGGCGCGCCCATGGAGGTCCTCGCCCTCGTCCTCGACCACGCCGTCTGCGACGAGCAGTCGCTCGGCCTGCTCTCCGCCGGCCTCGCCGACGCCTACGCCCGCAGGCTCGGCCCCGAGGACGTGCCCGCCGACCGCGCCCGGGACGACGCCGACGCCTACGCCGAGGCGCTCCGCCTCCAACTGGACGCCGAGCGGCGCGCCTCGGCCCCCGGCTCCCTCGCCCACTGGACCCGCCGCCTCTCCCTCGGCCGCAGCGTCGGCCGCCCGGTGTTCGTGCCGGACACCGGGCGCCCCACCGGGGCGCTCAGCGCCCGGCTGCCGCTCCCGGACGGGCACGCAGCGCGCGCCGTCGCCTTCCCCGCCCTGCTCGACGCCTGCGGCACCGCGGCCCGCGCGCTGTCCGGCGGCACCGGCGTCCCCGGCGGCACCGGGGACGCCGGTGCCGCCGGCGGGGACGCCGCGGGGGAGGAGCGGACACCGCTGCTCGGCTACCCCTGGGGCGGGCGCCCCGCCCAGGCGCCGCCCGTACTCGGCTGCTTCCTCAACACCGTCGTCCACCCGGCCGGCGGAGGGGAGGACCCCGAGGCGGCGGCCGACGCCTGGTGGGACGACCTGGACCACGCGGACACGCCGTTCGACGAGGTGGTGCGCGCGGCGCGGGCCGCCGGGGTCCCCTGGGCGGGCAGCCTCGACGGGCTGCTCACCTTCGAGGACCTCGGGCGCCGCCCGCCGCTGCGGCTCGGCGACGCGCAGGGCCACGAGATCCACATCGACGGGCGCCCGCTGCAGGCGCCGTTCACCGTCGCCGTCTCCTACGGCACCGACCTGCTCGTCCGCATGGCGTGGGACCACGGGGCGCTGCCCCGGGAGCGCGCCGAAGCCGCGTTCGAGCTGCTGACCGCCGCGCTGCGCGCCCACCCGG
>NZ_JAAKZZ010000261.1 GCF_011045075.1 Streptomyces boncukensis | reverse complement strand
ATCTTCACCCGCATCGGGCGGGCGCCGGGGTAGTAGCCCGCGCGGCTGGTCGACTCGACCGTCACCGTCACAAACCGCAGCCCCACGGCCGAGGCGTGCCGCTCCAGCAGCCCGGTGCGGCCGATCTCCAGGTCGCACACCTTGCTGACCGCCGTGCCGACCACGCCGGGGAACGTCGCGTAGTCCCCGCCCACGTTCCGGCCGATCACCTGCCCGTGCTTGTTCGCGTGCGTGCCCAGCGGAACGTGCTGGGGGCGGCCCGAGACGAGGTTCAGCACCTCGACGCAGTCGCCGCCCGACCAGATGTTGTCCGTGCCGCGCACCCGCATCGCCAGGTCGGTGCGCAGCCCGCCGCTCTCGCCGAGCGGCAGTCCGGCGGCGCGCGCCAGCGTGGTCTCCGGTGCCACGCCGAGGCCCAGCACGACGAGGTCCGCCGGATACTCGGCGTCGGCCGTCGCCACACCGCGCGCCCTTCCGGCGGAGTCGGTGAGGATGCCGGTGACGGCGGCCTCCCGTACGGTCTCGATGCCGAGCCCGCACATCGCCTCGTGCACCAGGGCGCCCATGTCCGGGTCGAGGGTGGCCATCGGCTGCGCGCCCCGGTCCACGACGGTGGTGTGCCAGCCCCGGCGCAGCAGGGCCTCGGCCATCTCGACGCCGATGTAGCCGCCGCCGACGACGACGGCCCGGCGGGCGCCTCCGCCGTGCCCGCCGCCGTCCAGCGCGTCGAGGAGGGCCTGGCCGTCGTCGAGGGTCTGGACCCCGTGGACGCCGGGCGCGTCGATACCGGGCAGCTCGGGCCGCACGGGGCGGGCGCCGGTCGCCAGCACCAGGTGGTCGAAGCCCACCCAGCGCTCCGCGCCGCTGTCGCGCTCGCGGGCCCGCACCCGCTGGCGGTCGAGGTCCAGCTCGGTGACCTCGGTGCGCAGCCGCAGCGCGATACCGCGTGCGCGGTGCTCCTCGGGGGTGCGGGCGATGAGCGCGTCGCGGGAGGCGACGTCGCCGCCGATCCAGTACGGGATGCCGCAGGCGGAGTACGAGGCGAACCGGCCCCGGTCGAAGGCGACCGAGCCCTCCGTACCCGTCAGGTCCAGGCTGCCGAACGGCACCTGCGGGTCGCCCAGCCAGGAGCCCTCGACGGTGCCGACCGCGCCGTCCGGGAAGCGCAGCAGCACGGTGGCCGCGGTGGCGACACCGTTCCGGCCGGCGTGGGTCATCGCGGCCACGGCCTCCGGCGGGGTGCCGAGCATCCAGACGAGCTGGTCGATGCCGTGCACCAGGGTCTCCATGATGACGCCGCCGCTGCGCTCCTCGTCCCACAGCCACTCCCCCGCGCCCTCGCGCAGCCGGTACATGCGGTGGTAGGCGTGCGCGATCCGGCCGAACTCGCCGTCGGCGACGCGGCGTCGCAGAAACATCAGCGGGGGTACGAAGCGGAAGTGGTACGGCACCATGGCCACCAGCTCCCGCTCCCGCGCGCGCCGCTCCAGCGCGGGGATCCGCTCGGGCCGCAGCCCGACGGGCTGTTCGACGACCAGGTGCTTGTCCGCCTCCAGCACCGACTCGGCGCTGTCCAGGTGGGTGTGCGGGGGCGAGCAGACGAGCACCGCGTCGACCCGCGGGTCCTCCAGCACGTCGGCGAGGCGGTCGGTGACGGTGACTGCGGCGCTGTCGAACATGTCCGGGGCGCTGAGTCGGCCGCCGGGGGCGACGACCACGTGGGTGAGTGCCATGCTCCGCACACGGCGCAGTACGCGTGCGTGCCGCCGGGCCGAGTCTCCTGTTCCGACGATGGCGCAGCGGATCATCGTGTGCCTCCTGGTCCTGGTACGTGCAGCGGGCCGCCGGGTACCAGGCGGCGCTGGCGTCCGGTGCGCCGGTCGGCCGAGATGAGGATGACGGTGAGGTGGCCGGGCAGTCCGGACTCGTCGAAGCCGAGGAGTGTGCCGAGCGGCCCGCCGTCCCCGCCTGCGCCGCCGTCCCCGCCTGCGCCGTCGCACACGATGTCGCCGGCGGCGAGGAGTCCGGCGCCGAACTCCGCGAAGCCGAGCGCTGAGACCTCCGCGACCCGGTCGCTGCCGGGCGGTGGCGGCTCGGGCGTCGTCAGCAGCGCGTACACGGCGCCCGGCGGGACGGCGCGTACCCGGCCGGGGGCGAGGGACAGCCCGCCGCCGGGCCCGCGGTGTTCCATGACGGCGACCCAGCGCCCGGTCAGCGCGCGGCGCGGCCAGTTGCGGGGTTCGGCGGCGAGGGGGACGGCCTCGGGCACCTGCCGCTCGCGGAGCGCCGAGGCGACGGCCCGCGCCGCCGTCGTACCGGCGTCGCCGGTCAGCGGGGTCCAGGGCACCGTGGAGAGCGCCGCCGCCAGGCGCTCCGCGTCCCTGGGCGGGGGCCAGGGCGACGGGGTGGCCCCGATGCCGTGCCAGGCCGGAAACAGCCGCGCGGCCTCGGCTGCGGCCCGCCGCAGCGCGCCGTCCCGGCCGTCGCCGCCCTCCCGGCCCGCGATCATGGCCAGCGGCGCCTCGGCGAACAGCGGGCAGGACAGCGCCTCGGCGAGCTCGCCCGGGGTGAAGTGGGCGACACCGGCGCCGGGGTGGTCCGCCAGCAGGAGGTGCCGCCGCAGCGCGGGCTGTGCGGCCACGAGCCGCGCGTGCGCCGCGTACGCCATGGGCAGCCCCCGCACCCGGAGTCCGTACGCGCCGTATGCGCCGTATGCGCCGTCCTCCCCTGCGCTCCCGGCGTCCCCGTCCGGTCCGCTCTCCTGTGCCGTCACCTGGAGCAGGGAAGGGGCCAGCAGGCCGGTGCCGTTCGCGTACAGCAGCGACGCCAGCGTCTCGCCGGCGGCGGCCTCGTCCGGCCCGGCCAGCAGCGCGCCGCCCCGCTCGGAGCCCACGGCGGCGGCCCGCAGCACCAGTCCGTCCTCGGCGGCGAGCGCGGTGAGCAGCGCGCCGACCAGTTCGGCGGGCTCGCGCAGGCAGCGCGGGTCGCCGGCCGCGCCGACGTACAGCACGGTGCGCTCGCCCGCGTCCGTCACATAGTGCCCCGGGTGGTCGTCCGCGCAGGCCAGCAGGCGCCGTTCGCCGGGCGGGCCCGGCGGACCGAGGGGGACGACGGTGCCGGACCGGCCGCCGTGCAGCGCGAGGGACGTGGGCGGCGGCCCGTCGGTGGGCGGTTCGAGCTGCCGCAGGGCCGCCGGGTCCACCAGCGCGGCGACGCAGGTGACGGCCGGGTCCGCGGCGGGGTCCGGCCCCGTGGGCGCGGCCGTGGAGGAGAGGGCCAGCGCCGCGCGCGCGTACTCCGTCACCGCGGGGTCGTTGCTCAGGAGCCGCACCCGGTGACCGCCGACGGCGAAGTCGGCGCGGTGCCCCGGGTCGGCGCCCAGCCGGGCGGCGAGCCACGCGGGCGCGGTGTTCCCCTCCGCGAACGCTGACATGGGGCTCCCCCTTTGCTGCGGGTGCGGCGAGCGTTGCGGCGAGCTGTCCTGCGCGGCGGACGGCGCGTGCCGCTCCGGGGAACGCGATCAGTCACTCACCGTACGGACGGGCCCCGCCCCGCGAAAGGCGCGCAGTGAGGGCGCACGGGAGGCACGGGAGGGGGCGCGGCAGGGAGCCTCCCGGATCCCGCGTGCGCCCGGCAACGGGAAGCGGCCGGTGCGTCCGTCCCCTGCGCCCCGTGCGTCCCGGAGAGCCCGCGCGGCACGCGCGGAGCCCCTACGCCTTACCGTCGCTGTGGCACCGTCCGGTCTCCGCCGAGGAGGAACTCGCGATGTTCACCACCCGCCCCACGCTGCAGGGCACCCACGGCATGGTCGCCTCCACCCACTGGCTGGCGTCCCAGTCCGGGATGGCCGTGCTGGAAGAGGGCGGCAACGCCTACGACGCCGCCGTCGCCGCCGCGTTCGTCCTGCACGTCGTCGAGCCGCACCTCAACGGCCCCGCGGGCGAGGTGCCGATCCTCCTGGCGCCCGCGGACGGCCCGGTGCGGGTGCTGTGCGGCCAGGGCCCGGCTCCCGCCGGGGCGAGCATCGCCCACTACACCGCGCTCGGCCTGAGCCTCGTCCCGGGCACAGGACCGCTCGCCGCCGCCGTGCCCGGCGCGTTCGACGCCTGGCTGCTGCTGCTGCGCGACCACGGCAGCAAGCGGCTGCGCGACGTGCTCGGCTACGCCATCGGGTACGCCGAGCGCGGCCACCCGCCGGTCGAGCGGATGGCGGAGACCGTCGGGACGGTCCGCGAGCTGTTCGAGACCGAGTGGACCAGCTCCGCCGCGCTCTACCTCCCCGGCGGCCGCCCTCCGGAGCCCGGCACGCTGCTGCGGAACCCGGCGCTGGCCGCGACCTGGCGGCGACTGCTGTCCGAGGCGGCGGGCGGCAGCCGGGAGGCGGAGATCGACGCGGCCCGCCGGGTGTGGCGGGAGGGCTTCATCGCCGAGGCGCTGGCCGGCTGGGCGGCACGGCCCGCCATGGACACCTCCGGGACGCGGCACGCGGGCACCCTGACGGGCGACGACCTCGCCGGGTGGTCGGCGGCCTACGAGGAGCCGGTGACGTACGACTGGCACGGCTGGACCGTCGCCAAGCCGGGCGCCTGGTCCCAGGGCCCGTCGCTCCTCCAGCAGTTGGCCCTGCTGCCCCAGGACCCGGCGGCGCTCCCGCCGTACGGCGGCGGCGCGTATGTGCACACCCTGGTCGAGGGCACGAAGCTGGCGATGGCCGACCGGGAGGCGTGGTACGGGGACGCGGCGGGTGCCGGGAGCGTCCCGCTCTCCGACCTGCTCTCCCCCGGCTACAGCGCGGAGCGCCGCGCGCTGATCGGCGAGCACGCCTCGTACGAGTTGCGCCCCGGCACTCCGGGCGGCCGGGTGCCCCGCCTCGGCGAGCACGCCGCGCGCGCCGCGGAGCGCGGCGGGGGCGGGCCCGCCGCGGGCGCGGGCGAGCCGACCGTCGCCCGGGACGGCGGCACCCGCGGCGACACCTGTCACCTCGATGTCGTGGACCGCTGGGGGAACATGCTCAGCGCGACGCCCAGCGGCGGCTGGCTCCAGTCCAACCCCGTCGTCCCCGAGCTCGGCTTTCCGCTGGGCACCCGGCTGCAGATGACCTGGCTGGAGCGCGGCCTGCCGAACTCCCTCACGCCCGGCCGCCGTCCGCGCACCACCCTCACCCCCTCGCTCGCGCTGCGCGAGGGGGTGCCGGTACTGGCGTTCGGCACGCCGGGCGGGGACCAGCAGGACCAGTGGCAGATGCACTTCTTCCTGGCGGTCGCGCTGCGCGCGGGCGTGCGCGGGGGCCTCGACCTGCAGGGCGCCATCGACGCGCCCAACTGGCACACCGAGAGCTTTCCGGGCTCCTTCTACCCGCGCGGCATGGTGCCGGGGAGCGTGGCGATCGAGTCGCGCGCCGGGGACGAGGTGGTGGCCGAACTGCGGCGGCGCGGGCACACGGTGACGGTCGGGGGCGCCTGGTCCGAGGGGCGGCTGAGCGCGGTGGCCCGCGATCCGGAGACGGGTCTGCTGTCCGCCGCCGCCAACCCGCGCGGCATGCAGGGGTACGCGGTGGGCCGCTAGCCCGGCGCCCGCCGGGGAGGGGCTGCCCCTGTCCGTGCGGTGCCGTCTGCGGGCGCGCTGTGGCCGGCCGCGCAGTTCCCCGCGCCCCTGACGGGGCACATCGGTTCGCCGCGAACCTTGGCGCCCGCAGACGGCGCCGCACCCCGCACGGCAGGACGAACCCCGCACCGTGCCGACCCGCACTGTGCTACCGTTTGGTCATTCGCCCAATACGAACGCCCAAGGCGATAGCCCAAACCGCTCCGAAAGGAAGAGCGCAGGTATGGCAACGGACTCCGCGACACGGGGCGCGCACACCCGCACCCGCCTCCTCGACGCCGCCGTGCAGCTCATCGTCGAGGAGGGCTGGGGCGCGGTGACCACCCGGAAGATGGCCGACCGCGCGGGCGTACGCGCCGGTGTCGTGCACTACCACTTCGGCACGGTCACCGATCTCCTCGTCGACGCCGCCCTGGACGCACTGCGGCGCGAGCTGATGGCGGCGCTCGGCGTCCTCCGGGAGGCCCGGGACGCCTCGGCGGGCATCGCCGACCTGCTCGCGGTGCTGCAGGGCTACTCCCCCGAGGACCCGGCCACCGTCCTGATGAGCGAGACCCTGCTGGCGTCGACCCGTATCGAGCGGCTCCGCAGCGAGCTGTCCGGGCTGATGCGGGAGCTGCGCGGCGCGATGGCCGACTGGCTGCGGGCCCGGGACAGCGTGCCGGACCCGGAGGCGACGGCCGCCGTGCTCGGCGCCGCCCTCGACGGCCTGGTCCTGCACTGCCTGCTCGACCCGGAGCTGCGCACCACGTCACTGGCCGGGCCCCTCACCCGGCTGACCGGAACGGAGGAGACACCCGATGACACGGACCGCGACGGCACGCGGTGATGTGCGGCTGCGCGGCGTCACCAGGACCTATGGGACCGGTGAGGCCGCGCTGACCGCGCTCGACGACGTCGACCTGGACCTCGCGCCCGGCGAGCTGACCGTCGTGCTCGGCCCCAGCGGCTCGGGCAAGACGACGCTGCTCAATGTGATCGGCGGCATCGAGTCGGCGGACAGCGGCTGTGTACGGGTCGCGGGGCAGGAGCTCACCGCGCACCCGCCCAGGGAGCTGGTCGGCTTCCGCCGGGAGCGGATCGGCTTCGTGTTCCAGTTCTTCAACCTCGTGCCGACGCTGACCGCGCGGGAGAACGTCGAGGTGATGATCGAGCTGACCGGGCGCGGCGACCGGCGCCGGGTGCCCGAGCTGCTGGACGCGGTCGGGCTGGGCGACCGCGCCGACCACTTCCCCGCCCAGCTCTCCGGCGGCCAGCAGCAGCGGGTGTCGCTCGCCCGCTCGCTGTCCACCGACCCCGATCTGCTGCTGGCGGACGAGCCGACCGGCGCCCTGGACCAGACGACGGGCAAGGCGGTGCTCACGCTGCTCCAGGAGACCAACCGGCAGGGGCGCGGCGTGCTCATGGTGACCCACAACGCCTCGATCGCCGCCATCGCGCACCGCGTGGTGACCATGCGGGACGGCCGCGTCCACTCCGTGGAGCGGAACGCGGCGCCGGCCGAAGCGCACAGCGTGGGCTGGTGACGGCACATGTCCGGCATCATGTTCCGCAAGACGCTGCGCGATCTGCGCCGCAGGCTCCCGCAGTTCGCCGCGATCACGGTGACCGTGCTCGCGGGCGTGCTGCTGTTCGTCGCCGGCTACGACTCCTACCGCAACCTCTCCTCCTCGTACGACCGCACCTACGAGCGGCTGCGGTTCGCCGATCTGACGGCCGACGGCGGAAGCCCGGACCGGAGCGCCGACGCGGTGCGCGGCGCGCCGGGCGTCGCCGCCGTCACCACCCGCACGCAGGCTGACCGGCCGCTGCGCATCGGCGGCGACAAGCTGATCGGCCGCGTCGCCGGGCTGCCCGCCGGCGCGCAGCCCGCCGTCAACCGGGTCGAGGTGGCCTCGGGGCGCGGGCTGTCCCCGAGCGCCCCGGACGGCGTCCTGGTGGAGAAGCACGCCGCCGACACCTTCGGCCTCTCCCCCGGCGACCGGCTGCGCGCCTTCGACGGCACCCGGTGGCGCTCCCTGACCGTCCGGGGCGTGGCGGTGTCCCCCGAGTACCTGTGGCCCGCGCGCGACCGGCAGGAAGTGCTCGCCGACCCCCACTCGTTCGCCGTCCTCTTCGCACCCGAGGCGACGGCACGCGCCCTCGCGGGCCCGGACGCCGCCGCGCAGACCCTGGCGCGGATGACGGACCGGGCACGGGGCGGCGGCGCGGAGCGGGAAGCCGCCGCCGCGCTGCGGAAGGCGGGCGCGGCGCATGTGACCGAGCGCGCCGAACAGGCGTCCAACGCCACGCTGCACGAGGACCTCAAGGGCTTCGAGCAGCTGGCCCTGGGCTTCCCCGTGCTGTTCCTGGCCGCCGCAGGCGTCGCCGCATACGTCCTGATCACCCGGCTGGTGCTCGCGGAGCGCAAGGTCATCGCCACCTTCCTCGCCGCCGGCGCGCCCCGCGACAAGGTCGTCCGCCACTACCTCGGGCACGGCCTCCTGGCGGGCACGGCCGGGGGCGTCCTCGGCGTCCTGCTGGGCATGCTCGCCACCTCCGGCATGACGCACGCGTACACCGCGGCGCTCAAGATCCCGGACACCGTGGTCACCACCCGCCCTCCGGTGCTGCTCGCGGGGCTGCTCTTCGGTGTCGCCGTGGGGCTGCTGAGCGGCCTCGCACCGGCGCTGGCCGCGTCCCGCGCCGCGCCCGCCGAGGCCATGCGCGGCGACGGCGGCAGGCTGCGCCCGCCGGGCCCCTGGAGCCGGGCCGTGGGGCGGGCCCGCGCCCTGCCGCTCACCGGCCGCCTGGCGCTGCGCGAACTCACCCGCAGCAGGCGGCGCACGCTGGCCACGATGACCGGCACGGTGCTGGCGCTGGTCGTCGTGCTCGCCTCGGTCGGCATGCTCACCAGCATGCGGTCCATGATGAACGTCCAGTTCGACGACGTACAGCGGCAGGACGCGACCGTCACCGCCGGCCCCGCGGCCGGGGACCTGACCGCGAGGCTGCGCGCCACCCCCCGCGTCGCGGACGTCGAGCGGGTGACGAAGGCCCAGGTCACCGTCTCCTCGCGGGGCCGCTCCTACGCCACGTCGCTGGGCGGCTACGAGCGCGGCACCGCGATGCACGGCTTCCGCGCCGACGGCGGCGGCGACGCGCGGCTGCCCGCGCACGGCGTCCTGGCCGGGAAGGCGCTCGCCGACCGGCTGCGGGTGTCCGTCGGCGACACGGTCACCGTCCACGCGCCGGACGGCCGCACGGCGCGCACCCGGCTCGCCGGGCTGCTGGACGAGCCGCTCGGCACCGCGGTCTACAGCACCCGGGACACGGCGCGCACCCTGACCGGAGCCGCGGGCAACGCCTACGAGCTGCGCTTCGCTCCCGGCACCGGGGAGGCCGAGCGCGACCGGGCCCGCGCGCGGATCAGCGGCGTGGACGGGGTCGTCGCGTACGCCGACACCCAGGCCCTGCGCCACCAGTTCGACGAGCTGCTGAGCCTGTTCTGGGTGTTCGTCGGCGCGATGCTCGCGCTCGGCGCGGTGCTGGCCCTGACGGTCGTCTACGTCACGATGACCGTCAACGTCGCCGAGCGCACCTCCGAGCTGGCGACCCTGCGCGCCGCGGGGGTCTCCCTGCGCCGGATCGACGCGCTGCTGGCCGTCGAGAACCTCACCGCGACCCTGCTGGCGATCCCGCTCGGACTGGCGGCGGGGTGGGCCGCCGCCTCCGTGTCGCTCCGGTCCTTCAACAGCGACATGTTCACCCTGGACCTCGATCTGGGCCCGACCACCCTGCTGGCGGCCTCGGCGGCGATGCTCGCGGCCTCCCTGCTCTCCCAGCTCCCCGCGATACGGGTGGTGCGGAGCCTGGACATCGCCCGGGTGGTCCGGGAGCGCGCCCAGTAGCGCGTCGGCCGTCCGGCGTCAGCCGTCAGCCGTGCGCTCCGGCGTCGAAGGCGCGGCGGGACTCCTCGATGTCCGCCAGATACCGGTGGGTCCAGTCGCACATGTAGTGCGTCGTCTCGCGGAGGCCCTGGCCCGGCGCGGTCAGCGTGTACTCGACGCGGGGCGGCACGGTCGGGTGCACGGTGCGCTCGACCAGGCCGTTGCGCTCCAGCATCCGCAGGTTCTGGGTGAGCATCTTGTGGCTGATGCCCTCGATCCTCCCGCGCACCTCGCTGAAGCGCAGGGTGCGCTCCCCCAGCGCCTCGATGATCAGCAGGGCCCACTTGTTGGCGACGTCCGAGAAGATCTCCCGCGCCAGCGAGTCCGCCCGCGTCAGATCCGCGTCCGCGTCCTGGAGCTGCTTGGTCACCATCAGGTTCCCCTGTCACCGAAAAGTGCGTTCTTCCACGTCAGTGCAGACTCTCCTACAGTCCCCGAGTAACCACAAGAGACCGCGGGGTCTCTGCCGGAAGGAGACGGACAGCATGGCCATCACGCTGGTGAACCCCGAAGGACTGCCGGAGATCGACGTCTACCGGCAGGTGGCCGTCGCGACGGGGTCGCGGCAGGTCTTCGTCGCCGGACAGGTCGCCTGGGACGCGAAGGGCGTCACGGTCGGCGAGGGCGACCTCGCCGCGCAGGTCGAGCAGTGCTACGTCAACGTCGGCACAGCGCTGGCCGGAGTCGGCGCCACCTTCGCGGACGTGGCGAAGCTGACCGCCTACGTCGTCGACTGGACCCCCGAGAAGATGCCGCTGTTCCTGGAGGGCGTCTCCCGGGCCGCCCTCCGACTCGGAACCACCCCCTGTC
>NZ_JAAKZZ010000260.1 GCF_011045075.1 Streptomyces boncukensis | reverse complement strand
CCCCAGTACCCACAGCAGCCGTACTATGCCCAGTACCCCTCGCAGTATCCGGTGCCGTCGGCGCCGCAGACGCCCTTCCAGCCCGGGGCGCCCGGCGCGGCCGAGGAGCCGAACGACCTCACCATGAACCTCGGCAGGGTGATGGGGGGGCCACCGGGGGAGCCGCCCGCTCCGCCGAAGGCCGGTGGCGGGGGCGGCTTCCTGAAGTCGAGCGCCATCATGGCGCTGGGCACGATGGTCTCCAAGATCACCGGCTTTATCCGCTCCGCGATGATCGTCGCCGCGCTCGGCGGCGTCGGCATGCTCGGCGACTCCTACCAGGTCGCCATCACGCTGCCGACGATGATCTACATCCTCACCGTCGGCGGCGGCCTCAACTCCGTCTTCGTGCCGCAGTTGGTGCGCGCCATGAAGGAGGACGGCGACGGCGGCCAGGCGTTCGGCAACCGGCTGCTGACCGTCGTCGCGGTGCTGCTCGGCGGGCTGACGGTGGCCGCTGTGTTCGGGGCACCACTGCTGCTGCGGCTGATGTCGCCATCGCTGGCCGACGACGCGCATGCGAGCGAGGTGGCCACCACCTTCATCCGCTACTGCATGCCGTCCATCTTCTTCATGGGCATCCATGTGGTGATGGGCCAGATCCTCAACGCGCGCGGCCGGTTCGGCGCGATGATGTGGACGCCGGTCCTCAACAACGTCGTCATCATCGCCACCATCGGCATGTTCCTGTGGGTCTACGGCGCATCGGGGAGCTCCCGCCTCACGGTCAACACCATCCCGCCGGAGGGCGTGCGGCTGCTGGGCATCGGCACCCTGCTGGGGCTCGTCGTCCAGGCGCTGGCGATGATCCCGTATCTGCGGGCCGTCGGCTTCCGCATCCGGCCCCGCTTCGACTGGCGCGGTCACGGCCTCGGCAAGTCCGCCCGGCTCGCCAAGTGGACCATCATGTTCGTGCTGGCCAACCAGGCGGGCGTGATCGTCGTGTCGCAGCTGTCCACAGCCGCCGGTACCAAGTCCGACTCCGGCAGCTATCTCGCGTACTCCAACGCGCAGCTGATCTGGTCCATGCCGCAGTCCATCATCACGGTCTCGCTGATGGCCGCGCTGCTCCCCCGGCTGTCCCGGGCGGCCGCCGACAACGACACCGGGGCCGTGCGGGACGACATCTCGCAGGGCCTGCGCACCACCGCCACCGCCATCGTGCCGATCGCCTTCGGCTTCCTCGCCCTCGGCATCCCCATGTGCACGCTGATCTACGGCTCGTCCGGAGCCGACTCGGCCCGCTCGGTCGGCTACATGGTGATGGCCTTCGGCATCGGCCTGATCCCGTACTCCGTGCAGTACGTCGTGCTGCGCGCCTTCTACGCGTACGAGGACACCCGCACCCCGTTCTTCAACACGGTCATCGTCGCCGCCGTCAACGCCGCCGCCTCCGGGCTGTGCTACGTGGTGCTCCCCGCGCGCTGGGCGGTCGTCGGCATGGCGGCCTCGTACGGCCTGGCGTACGCCATCGGCGTCGGCGTCGCCTGGCGGCGGCTGCGCCGGCAGCTCGACGGCGACCTGGACGGGCGGCGCGTGGTGCGCACCTACATCCGGCTGGCCGGCGCCAGCATTCCCGCGACGCTGCTCGCGGGTGCCGCCGCATACGGCGTGACGCACACGCTGGGCAGCGGCGTCCTCGGCTCACTGGCCGCCGTCATCGGCGGAGGGATCGTCCTGGGCGCCGTGTTCGTCCTGGCCGCGAAGCGCATGCGGATCGAGGAGATGACGGCGATGCTCGGCATGGTTCGCGCCAGGCTCGGCCGGTGAACCGGCGCATACAACCATCATTCGCCGTCGCGTGTCGTGCATAGCGGCGGACTGTAGGCACAATTGTTTCGGGCCGATTCACACACGGGCGCAACGGATGGGGAGGCAGGAACGACGGTGGCGGAACGCAGCACAGCCGCTGTCGGCGTGGCCGAGACCAGCGGGGAAGACGAGAAGCCGCTGCCCGTCCGCGAGGACGGGGCCACGAGCGACGGTGCGACGGACGCGCGGCCCTCCGGCGAGGACGAGTCCGCGGAGCCCACGGAGCCCTCGTCCCGGCAGCGCCATCGGCCGCAGTCCCGGAAGCCGAAGCCGGAGCCGGAGCCCGACAGCCCCGAGCCCGCCCCCGGTTCCGGCTCTGACGGCAAGCCCGGCGCCGACAGCGACGCCGAGACCGAGACCGCCGCCGCTGCCGACAGCGGCGGCGCCGCCGACACCAAGGCCGCAACCAGACCCAGGACCCACGGCAAGCCCAGGAGCCAGGCCAAGGCCGACGGTGCCGCAGGCCCACACGGCGAAGGACCCGCGCCCCTCCCCGAGCTGCACAGCGGCCACAAGCTCGCCCAGCGCTACCGCCTGGAGGAGTGCGTCACCCGCCTCGACGGCTTCAGCAGCTGGCGCGCCGTCGACGAGAAGCTCCGCCGCGCCGTCGGCGTCCATGTGCTGCCCGCCGCGCACCCCCGCGCCCGCCAGGTGCTCGCGGCGGCCCGCTCGGCCGCCCTGCTGGGCGACCCGCGCTTCGTCCAGGTCCTGGACGCCGTGGAGGACGGCCAGCTGGTGTACGTCGTCCACGAGTGGCTGCCCGACGCCACATCGCTGGACGAGCTGCTCGCCACCGGGCCCCTGGAGCCGCACGAGGCGTACCAGCTCGTCCTGCAGCTCTCCCAGGGCCTCGCCGCCGCGCACCGCGAGGGTCTCGCCCATCTGCGGCTGACCCCGCCGTGCGTGCTGCGTACCGCCACCGGGCAGTACCGCGTGCGCGGTCTGGCCGTGAACGCGGCGCTGCGCGGCGTCACCAGCGACCACGGGCAGCGGGACGACACGGAGGCGATCGGCGCGCTGCTGTACGCCTCGCTCACCCAGCGCTGGCCGTACGAGAACGGCGCACACGGGCTGCCCGGCGTCGGCACCCTCACCAAGGACACCCTCGCCCCGGACCAGCTGCGCGCCGGCGTTCACCGGGGACTGTCCGCGCTCGCGATGCGGGCCCTGGTCAACGACGGCGCCACGGCGTCCCGTCAGGAGCAGCCCTGCGCCACCCCGGAGGAGCTGGCCAGGGCCGCCGCGGCGATGCCCCGCATCCGGCCCCCGGAGACCGCGTTCGCCCCGCCCCCCGCGCCGTATCAGCCGGGCGGCTATCCGCAGCCCACGGTCGGCGGGCAGGGCAGGGTGGCGCCCCACCCGCCGGGCGCCGCCGCGCATCCGGCCGCGGAGCCGCCCGCGCCGCCGGCCCTGCCCGGACGCACCGGCAAGGTCCTCAAGTGGGGGGTCTCAGCGCTGCTGATCGCCGCGCTGGGGCTGGGCAGCTGGCAGATCGCCGACGCGCTGCTGAAGGGCGAGTCCCCTCAGGACGGGCCCGAGAAGTCCGAGCAGCGGCAGCCCGCGGGCGGCCGGGATTCCCAGCCGAGCGGCAAGCCTCTGAAGATCGTGGGTGCCAAGGACTTCGACCCGGAGAGCTCGGACGGCTCGGAGAACCCCGACAAGGTTCCGGACGCCTACGACGGCGACCCCCAGACGTACTGGCTCACCAGCAAGTACTTCGGCCGTCCCGACTTCGGGAACCTCAAGTCCGGGGTGGGGCTCATCTTCGATCTCGGCTCGGCGAAGCGGGTCAGCACGCTCAAGGCGGACTTCATGGGCAAGACCTCCGCCAGCTTCCTGGCCGCGCCGCAGAACGTCACCAGCATGCCCAGCTCGCTCAGCAGCTTCAGCAAGGTCACCAGCGGCAGCGGCGACCACCTCAGCCTCACGGCGAAGAAGCCGATCAAGACCCGCTTCGTGCTCCTCTGGCTCACCAAGCTCCCGATGTCCGACGACGGCAACTACCGTGGTCGCGTCACGGAGGTCCAGGTCGTCGGTTGAACCGGTGGACACCGCTCCCGCCGCTCGGACGGCGGAGCAAGGGGAGGGCTGATGGCGAGCGAGAGCGCGGGGCGCCGCCCTGAGCACAGCGGGGCGGCGGACGCGGCGCCCGATGACCGCGAGCTGCTCGCCTGCCATGTCGCGGGGGACCGGGACGCCTTCGGCGAGCTGGTCCGCCGCCACCGCGACCGCCTCTGGGCCGTGGCCCTGCGCACCCTCGGGGACCGGGAGGAGGCAGCCGACGCCGTGCAGGACGCGCTGATCTCCGCATACCGCTCCGCGCACACCTTTCGCGGCCAGTCCGCCGTCACCACCTGGCTGCACCGCATCACGGTCAACGCCTGCCTGGACCGCGCCCGCAAGGCCGCCTCGCGGCGTGCCGCGCTCACCGACGACACCGAGCGCCT
The DNA here is from genome assembly GCF_011045075.1 of Streptomyces boncukensis. Classification (GTDB taxonomy): domain Bacteria; phylum Actinomycetota; class Actinomycetes; order Streptomycetales; family Streptomycetaceae; genus Streptomyces; species Streptomyces boncukensis. The sequence goes on along the minus strand of NZ_JAAKZZ010000260.1, from coordinate 6,087 downwards.
GGAGCATCTGCTGGAGCCGCACGAGTCCGCCGCGGGGCCCGTGGAACGCCAGGACCTCCATCGGGAGCTGATCGTCGCGCTCACCGAGCTGCCGGTCGAGCAGCGGGCCGCGCTCGTACTCGTCGATATGCAGGGCTATCCGGTGGCCGAGGCCGCCCGGATCCTCGATGTCGCCATCGGTACGGTCAAGAGCCGCTGCGCCCGTGGACGGGCCAGGCTGCTGCCGCTCGTCACCCATCTGAGACCGTCGGCTCCGCACTCCCCACCACCCCCGGACGCAGCGTCCGGCCCGGAGGGGGACACGGGGCATACGCCACCCCCGGAGGGGGGAAGGAACCGGACTCAGGGGACATCCGTCCCAGCAGCGAGAGAGACTCCCCGGGACATCTCGGGCCGCGGGGCCGTGAAGGGAGGAGGGCAGGGATGACATCCGCTCCTTTCACCCCCGATGCATCCGGCACCGGGGAGCACCCGGAAGTCGCCGAGATCTCCGCGCTCGGTGAGGGCCTGCTGTCCGTGGAGCGCCAGTCCGCCATCCGCACCCATCTGTCGGAGTGCGGCCTGTGCCAGGACGTACGGACCTCGCTGGACGAGATCCGGGATGTGCTCGGCACGCTGCCAGGCCCCGCCCGGATGCCGGAGGACATCGCGGGCCGTATCGACGCGGCCCTGGCGGCGGAGGCGCTGCTGGACGCGACGGCGCCGGGGGAGCCGGTTTCACGTGAGCCGGTTTCACGTGAAACAGCGAACCCGGACTCGGGGGCCGCGGTTTCACGTGAAACCGCGGCCCCGGCCCCGGCCGAAGTACCGACGGCCCCGGACTCGGACTCGGACCCGAACCCGAACCCGGACTCGACCCCTGACTCGACCCCGGACGCCCCCCGGGCCGTCCCGCGCCGCTGGCGCTCCCTCACGCTCGCCGCGGCGGCGGCCTTCGCCGTCCTCGGCATCGGCGGGATCGCCTTCCAGGCGCTCACCGCCTCCGGCAGCGACGGCACCGGCAACGCGGCGGCGACGGACGAGACCGACAACGGCCAGGCGTCCCGGGGAGCCGGCCCCCTCTCGGACGACAAGAAGCTGAAGCACCGGGTGCAGTCCCTGCTCGCCCAGCACACGAGTGCCGACTCGTCCCCGTCCGCGCCCGGCGGGGGCCCCGACCTCAAGGCCGAGCGCACCGGCCCCTCCGGGAGCCCCTCCCTGGAGAGCACGGCCACCGCGCCCCCGGTGCCACCCTGTGTGCTCGCGGGGCTGCAGCGTACGGAGACCCCGCTCGCCATCGACCCGGACACGACGTACCGGGCCCGGCCGGTCTATCTCATCGTGCTGCCGCACCGGGGCGGCGACCCCGCGCAGGTGGATGTCTACGCCCTGGACTCCTCGTGTACCAGCACCGATCCCTCCGGGTCCGCGCACGTGGTGCTTGAGCGCACCTATCCGCGCGGTTGACGGACGGCGCGGGGGCCGGGAATGTCTGCCCCGTAGGATCCGTTGGGTGAGGTGGAAAGCCTCGGCACAGACCCCGCAGCAGTCGGCAGACAAGGAAGACTTCCGTGAGCGACGTCCGTAACGTGATCATCATTGGTTCCGGTCCTGCCGGATACACGGCGGCGCTGTATACGGCGCGTGCGTCGCTGAAGCCGCTCGTCTTCGAGGGCTCCGTGACCGCGGGGGGTGCGCTGATGAACACCACCGAGGTGGAGAACTACCCCGGCTTCCCCGAGGGCATCATGGGTCCGGAGCTGATGGACCACATGCGCGGCCAGGCCGAGCGCTTCGGCGCGGAGCTGGTCCCGGACGACGTCACCGCGGTCGACCTCAGCGGCGAGGTCAAGACGGTCACCGACTCGGCCGGCACGGTGCACCGGGCCCGGACGGTGATCGTCTCCACCGGCTCCCAGCACCGCAAGCTGGGGCTGCCGATGGAGGACGAGCTGTCCGGGCGCGGGGTGTCCTACTGCGCCACGTGCGACGGCTTCTTCTTCCGCGGCCAGGACATCGCCGTGATCGGTGGCGGCGACACCGCGATGGAGGAGGCCACCTTCCTGTCCCGGTTCGCCAAGTCGGTCACCGTCGTGCACCGGCGGGACGCGCTGCGCGCCTCCAAGGCGATGCAGGAGCGCGCCTTCGCGGACCCGAAGATCTCCTTCGCCTGGGACAGCGAGGTCGCGGAGATCCACAGCGCCGAGGGCAAGCTGTCCGGGCTCACCCTGCGTGACACCCGCACCGGCGAGACCCGTGAGCTGCCGGTGACCGGGCTGTTCGTGGCCATCGGCCACGACCCCCGCGTCGAGCTGTTCCGCGGCGTGCTGACCATGGACGAGGAGGGCTACCTGAAGGTCGACGCCCCCTCCACCCGCACCAATGTCCCCGGTGTCTTCGCCGCGGGCGACGTCGTCGACCACACCTACCGGCAGGCCATCACCGCCGCCGGCACCGGCTGCTCCGCGGCCCTCGACGCCGAGCGCCACCTCGCCGCACTCACCGACGGCGAGGACGCTGCGCGGGCGGCCGAGCCGGAGAAGGCCGCGGCGGCCGTCTGACCGACGGATACGCCCGCACCACCCACCCGAGAAAGAGGAGAAGCATCATGGCCGGCGCCACCGTGACCGCCACCGACAGCACCTTCGACGAGGTCGTCCTCAAGAGCGACAAGCCCGTGCTGGTCGACTTCTGGGCCGCGTGGTGCGGCCCTTGCCGGCAGATCGCCCCGTCCCTGGAGGCCATCGCCACGCAGCACGCCGAGAAGCTGACCGTGGTCAAGCTCAACATCGACGAGAACCCGGGCGTGGCCGCCAAGTACGGGATCCTGTCCATCCCGACGATGAACGTCTACCAGGGCGGCGAGGTCGTGAAGACCATCGTCGGCGCCAAGCCGAAGGCCGCCATCGAGAAGGACCTCGCCGAGTTCATCGGCTGAACGTCCGGCCCCGTTTCACGTACTGCACCCTCCCGAGGGGGAGCGAGCCGTTTCACGTGAAACGGGGCCGTCGTGTGTCCGGGGACGGTCCTGGGGACGGGCCCGGGGACGAGCCCGGGGACGAGCCCGGGGACGAGCCCGGGGACGAGCCGGGGACGGCTACAGCGGGCGCAGCACGGGATCCTTCTGCACCGCGCCCAGCAGCTGGTCCAGCGCCCGCTCCACGTCCTCCCGCCAGGAGACGGTCGAGCGCAACTCCAGCCGCAGCCGGGGGTAGCGGTGGTGCGGGCGCACGGTCTTGAAGCCCGGGCTGGTGGGAAAGGCGAAGGAGCGCGGGACATACGCCGGGGGCGCGTACAGCACAAAACCCACCGGCACCTCGTCGACGTAGACCACCCGGCCGCAGGAGCCCCACTCCAGCAGCACCGAGGAGATCCACGACTCCTTCTCCAGGTCCGGTCGTCCCGCCTGCGTCGCCGCGTCTCCGCTGACCGGGTCCAGCTCCCAGAAGACACACGCGCGGCAGCGCTTGGGCAGGTCCGGAAGGTTGTCCAGCGTGAGCGGAACGAGCTGTCGCCCCATGGGATCCATCGTATCCACGGGGCGACAGCTCGTCGGAAGCTTTCCGGGGTTATCCGTCCTGCTCGTCGGCGTCCGGCTCCGCGGACTCCTCGGCCATCTGCTGTCCCAGCACCCGGCCCTCGCCCGGGGCGAGCTGCCCCAGGATCCGCTCCAGATCCACTATCGAGGCGAACTCGACAACGATCTTTCCCTTCTTCTGCCCCAGGTCCACCTTCACCCGAGTCTCGAAGCGGTCCGAGAGCCGCCCGGCCAGCTGGTCCAGCGCGGGGGAGGTCTTCCCGGCCCGGGGCTTGCGGGCCTTGGGCGCGCTCGGGGCCTCGGAGCCCAGCAGCGTCACGATCTCCTCGACCGCCCGCACCGAGAGGCTCTCCCGCACGATCCGCTGGGCGATCCGGTCCTGCTCCTCGATGTCCTCCACGGACAGCAGCGCACGGGCGTGCCCGGCGGACAGCACTCCGGCCGCCACGCGCTTCCGCACCGGGAGCGACAGCTTCAGCAGCCGCAGGGTGTTGGACACCTGCGAGCGGGAGCGCCCGATACGGTCGGCGAGCTGGTCGTGGGTGCAGTTGAAGTCCCTGAGCAGTTGGTCGTACGCCGCTGCCTCTTCCAGCGGGTTGAGCTGCACCCGGTGGAGGTTCTCTAGCAGGGCGTCCAGCAGCAGCTTGTCGTCCTCGGTGGCCCGGATGATCGCGGGGATCTGCTCCAGTCCCGCTTCCTTGCAGGCCCGCAGCCGGCGCTCGCCCATGACCAGCTCGTACGCGTCCGGCCCGGTCTGCCGTACGACGATGGGCTGGAGCAGCCCGACCTCCTGGATGGAGGTGACCAGTTCGGCCAGCGCGTCCTCGTTGAAGTCATCGCGGGGCTGGCGCCGGTTCGGAGTGATCGCCCCGACCGGTACCTCGGCGAAGTACGCCCCGGCCACCTCGTCGAGCGGCGCCTCGGTTTCACGTGAAACGCCGTGCGGCGCGACGACGGGTTCCGCGCTCTGGGAGAGGGCCGCGACCTTGGCGGCGGCCACCCCCCGGGAGCCCTGCTCCGGCGTCAGTACGGGCACGGCGCTGGGAGACGTCGAGCCCTGACGTTCCGGGGAGGTCGACTCCGGTCCGTCCGCGGCGCCGGGCGCCTCCGGGATCAGCGCACGGAGCCCCTGTCCGAGCCCCCTTCGTCGTCCGCTGCTCACTGAGTCCCCTCCGCCATGGTGCTGTGCTGCTGGTTGTGCTGCCGTGCCTGCTGAGACTGCTGCGTCTGCTGAGACTGCTGTGTCTGCTGTGCGTGCGGATCGCGTAGGGCGATCTCGCGGGCCGCCTCCAGATAGGAGAGCGAGCCGCTGGAGCCGGGGTCGTAGGTCAGCACCGTCTGCCCGTAGCTGGGAGCCTCGGAGATCCGGACCGAGCGGGGGATGTTCGTCCGCAGCACCTCCTTGCCGAAGTGGCCGCGCACCTCCTCCGCCACCTGCGACGCCAGCCGGGTCCGGCCGTCGTACATCGTGAGGACGATCGTCGAGATATGCAGCCGCGGGTTGAGGTGCCCCCGGACCAGCTCCACGTTCCGCAGCAGCTGGCCCAGCCCCTCCAGCGCGTAGTACTCGCACTGGATGGGGATCAGCACCTCGGCCCCGGCGACCAGCGCGTTGACCGTGAGCAGGCCCAGCGAGGGCGGGCAGTCGACGAAGATGTAGTCGAGCGGCTGCTCGTACGCCTCCAGGGCGCGCTGCAGCCTGCTCTCCCGCGCGACCAGCGACACCAGCTCGATCTCCGCACCGGCGAGATCGATGGTGGCCGGAGCGCAGAAGAGCCCCTCCACGTCCGGAACCGGCTGGACGACCTCCGAGAGTGGCTTGCTCTCCACCAGGACGTCATAGATGGACGGCACCTCGGAGTGGTGGTCGACCCCCAGCGCGGTGGACGCGTTGCCCTGCGGATCGAGATCGACGACCAGGACGCGGGCGCCGTGCAGGGCCAGGGAGGCGGCGAGGTTCACGGTCGTGGTGGTCTTGCCGACCCCGCCCTTCTGATTGGCGACGACCATGACCCGGGTCTGCTCGGGCCGTGGTAGCCCTTCGCCGGCCCGGTTCATCGCCTCCACGGCTTGCTGTGCGGCCCGGCCGATGGGGGTGTCGTCCATCGGCGGCGGTGTTTCCCCTGGCTCGGACCGGGGGCCGGGGACCGGATCGGCCATCGGCCCCGCGATGTTGGCGTCGGACCGCAACGGTTCACTCTCCTCAACATCGGGCTCGCTCTGCACGAAGCCTGCCATGCTTTCGGTGTCGTGAACCAGCGAGCCCCGCTCGGTTGTGGACGAATCCGTGCCGGAGCGGGACTCACGGGCGGTCTGGCCGCGCGATCCGGCGGCGGCGCGGCCTCTGCTGATGATTCCCTGCAGGAGTGAGCGGTGTTTCACGTGAAACACCATGCAGGGGCACGGAGCGCATCTGTCCGCGACACACCGTATGCGTAGTTTTAAGGGCTTTTATGGAGTAAGCCTCAGCGCCTGCGCCGACCGCCGCGCGCGGCCCGGCCGCCGGCGCGGGCCGCCTTGGCGGCCTTGGCCCGCTTCGCCGCGAACCGCACCCCGCCCGGACTCTCCCC
>NZ_JAAKZZ010000025.1 GCF_011045075.1 Streptomyces boncukensis | reverse complement strand
CCCAAGCCCTCCTCCGCCTCGCCCGCCACCGCATCAGCGTCATCTTCGCGATGCTCCGCGACGGCACCTTCTACGAACCCAGAACCCCCCGCCTCGCTTGACGAAGGACATAGAGGCACCCCCCCCGCAAAGCCGCCGCCGGGACCTCACCGTAGTCATTCGACCGAACGCGGGGTGTGAAAACGTCCGCCTGAACGTCCGGTCGTACACGGCCCGTTCCACCTCGTGCGGCGGTGGACTGGTGGGTCCCATGAAGGACTCGTCAGGGGGCACGCATGGACAGACCGGCGAGACAGCGCGCGGGTGCGGCGTTCCGCGCGACACGCGGGGACCCCCAGGACTGGACGTCGGACGACTTCGAGGTCTATCCCGACGTGACCGCCGCAGAGTGGTCAGAGGCCACCCCGTCCGTTGGGCAGCTCCAGCGCGGCATGCGCGTGTACGACGCCGTCCGTGACCGTGAGGGCTTGGTGAACGGCATCGGCGAGCCGTACGCGGTCGACGAGCAGCCCTCGTGCGTCTGGCTGGTCCCGCCCGGCGGAGGCTACGAGTGGCGCGCGGACATCGTCGAGGTCCGGGTGCCCAAGAGCGAGGCGAGCCAGTGAGGCAGCGGATAGCGGTCGTGCTCTGGATTGCCTTCTGGGTGGCTGTTGTCGTGCCGCTCGTCTTGCTCAGCAGCCCATAGGCCCCGCCCCTTCCCGAATGCTCCGCCCCTGCCGGTGACCGCGAACCGTCCCCCACGGCAGCACCCGGCAGGGGCGGGCACCACCACGAGGAGGCACCACCGTGCACAGCTTGATAGCCAGCGAGTTCCTCGGCGAACACCTCATCCTGCGCCCCGGGAGTACTCAGGGCGTCAAGGTGCCAGTACAGCGCTTCGCCGAGCTCCGCCATGCCGCCGACGAGGCCCAGGGGCCACCTGTATGGCTCGTCGAGGCCGCTCGTGCCCGCTGGGGGCTCGACCTGCCCGAACACCCGGTGGCGGAGACCGTACGCATGCGGAAGCCGTCGCGGTACGGCTTCGGGCTCGCGAGCTGGGAGATCAACCTCGGGTGCAACTACGACTGCGAGCACTGCTACCTGGGGCTGAAGCGATTCGAGGGGCTTCCGTGGGCCGAGAAGGAGCGGCTGCTGCACGTCATGGACGCTGCCGGGGTCCTCTGGTTCCAGATCACCGGCGGGGAGCCGCTTGTGGACCGGCACTTCGCCGACGCGTACACCCTCGCCCACGAACTCGGCATGATGCTTACGATCTCGACGAACGGATCGCGGTTGTGGCGGCCCGAGCTGCTGCACCTCCTCGACGAGCGCCGTCCGTATCGGATCGTCGTCAGCGTGTACGGCGCGAGTGAGAGCAGCTATGACGGGCTGACCCGGCGTCCCGGCTCGTTCCGCAAGTTCACCAAGGGCATGGATGCCGCCGTGGAGGCCGGTCTGCCGATGCGCCTCAACCTCGTCATCACCCGGCACAACGCCGACGAAGAGTCCGCCATGGTCGCCATGGCGGAGCGCTGGGGCGTCGAGTACAACACGTTCACCAATATGTCGCCGACGATCTACGGCGGTGCCGAATCGCTGCCGTCGCAGTCGGCGGCGCATCTGCGTGAACGGAAGGTCTTCACCGGCTGCAACGCCGGTCACTCCTTCTTCCACGTCGACCCGCACGGCCGGGCGAGCATCTGCAAGGTCGGCCGCGATCCGTCCGTAGACCTCATGCACGAGGGGGTCGGCGGGCTGACCCAGCTCGGCGGAATCGCCGACTCCCTGATGCTTCGCACCGGTGGCTGCTCTGGCTGCGCGCTGTCCGGCTCATGCCGCGTGTGCCGACCGCTGGCCAGGCTCTACCAGGAGGCGAAGGCACCCCTGCACACCTACTGCCAGCACGGAGAGAGGAGGTGAACCACATGACCGCCGTCCTGGTCCCGCTTCTGCCGCGCCGGGAAGCGACCGGCACACCGGCCGAGGCGACCGAGATCGAGTTCGTCGATGACCTCGACTCGCTGACCGAGTCCGACAAGTGCGCCTGCGCCGCGAGCGACGACAACCCGTTCTGACCGTCGCTCAGCCACATCCGATCGGGCCCCGACGTCTTCCGCGTCGGGGCCCGAGCCGTGGGCCGGGAGTGAGTAGTGTGCCGCCATGCGATTCCGGTGGGACTGGCTGCACACTGTGATCACCGCTCCGTATGTGCCGACGATCGGTCCCGTGCACCCCGCCGCGCTGTCCGTCGACCTCTTCGCCGACATCGTCGAGGTCGCGGGCACGGGCCGCTTCCTGCCGTACGACAAGGACCGTCGATGGTCCGCGTACAAGAGCGACAGTGTCCTCGTGGAGGAGATCGCGCACGGGTCCGGGGAGACCTTGGTTCCCTCCCTGTCCCGGCGCGGAAAGGGCAGCGTGGCCGTATACGTCTACGGCGCGCGCCCCGAGAGCCGCGCGCTTGCCGCAGACCTCGCCGCCAAGCTGGCAACCGCTCACGGTGCCGCACAGGGACGCGTTGTCTGGTTCCTCACCTCCGACGAGCGGCCACCCCTCGACGTGCACGTCACACGCGTGCAACTCCGCGAGTTCACGGTCGAGCAGCCAGCCCCCGCTGCCGACTCCGTACGCCCCCTCGACGAGACAACCGCTCCCGTCCGGTCCACCTTTCCGCACTTCGCGGAGCGACTTGCTGATTCGGGGTTCGCGTTCCTCCACGCCCGTATGGATACCGAGGCTGTCGGCCCGGTGCTCACCGCTGTGGACGGAGAGCGCGTTGCGGGTGCCATCGGTCCTATGGAGGTCATGCGCGATCCGCGGGGCTCTGCTCGGCTGCTGCCCCAGTATTTCGGTGTCCTGCCCGAGTGCCGGGGCAAAGGCTATGGGCGTGCCCTGTGGCGTGCGGCTATGCACTGGGGGCAGAGCAACGGCGCCGCTTACCAGTTGCTACAGACCGAGTTGGGCGGCGCCTCGGACCACCTGTGCAGGGCCGAGAGTCTGAGCTCGCTCGGATACGTCTGTACGGCCCGAATCTGAAGGCCCGTACTCACGACAATGGCGCCCCTGGTACGGCCCCCGGGCCGTACCAGGGGCGCCATTCGTCAGTGCGCGATCTGCCAGAGGGAGAGGCCGAGCCCGGCGACACCCACCAGCGCGGCGAGGCTGGGCAGGGGCCACTGTCGACGTTCGAGGTGCGTGACGCGCTGGTCGTGGTCGACGCGGGCGAACCCCACCTCGACGGCACCGCGCGCCTGGCCGTGAGCGGCGAACGCGCCGACCTCTCTCCGCTCCTCCCCGTGCTGGGCTGAGCGCGCGGGCGGGGCCGGCCCCGGACGTGGGGAACGTCACGGCACGGCGCCGGAAGCGGGGAGGCCGGACACGGGGCGTGACGGACGAGGCCCGCGGAGTGGCGCGGGTCACACCGTTCGGGCACCGCGCGCCGCCCTGACCAGAGGGGCCGGATCCTGACGACAAACCCGGCCCGCGTCAAGGGGCGGTCCGGCCCCCGGACAGTTCCCCGGTTCGGCGACTCCGGGCGCCTGCCCTGGACTCGAAGATGTGCCACGTGGTGCCGGTCGTCACCGCGCACAAAGGACCGTAAGCGATCAGCGCGATGCTTCCGGCGCTTTCGTCGGAAGCACCGTCGCTGTACGAGACGTTCTGATCAGCTTCCTGCGCTGGGCTAGCGGTTTACGCTGAGCGTATGGCCGAGCACATCGGGAAGCGACTCCGTCGGCTTCGCAGCCTCGCAGGACTGACCCAAGAGGGCCTGTCCGCGGCTTCCGGCGTATCCGTCGACGTTGTCGCGCGACTTGAGCAGCAGCGCAAGCACTCCGCCAGACTTCCCACCTTCCACGCCCTTGCCGCCGGGCTCGGCGTAGAGGTCACCGCTCTGATGGGTGATCCGCCCGGCATAGCGTCAACCGGCGCGGCTGAGCCGCCGCAACTCGTCGCGCTGCGGCGGGCCATCATGCCCCCCCTCATTGGCATGCCACCTGAGCCGGCAGATGTGAACACCGCGTCGCTCTCGTCTGTCCGCGGGGAGCTGGCCGAGGACTGGACGCTCTATCACTCCGCGGCGTTCGACGACCTCATGAAGCGGCTTCCCGAGGCGATCACGAACGCGCGCCTGCTCGCTTTGGTCGGCACCCCGGACCAGCGCGCGGCGGGGCAAGCAGCCCTCGGTAAGGCGCTGCAACTGGGCGGACACCTTGCGATCCGGCTGGGCAAGACTGACCTCGCCTTGGCGAGCCTGGAGCGTGCTTACGCTGCCGCGGGGGAGTCCTCAGATCCGCTGCTCGCCCCCATGATCTCCAACTCCGTGGCCTGGGCGTACCAGCGTCAGAACCGGTTGGACGACGCCACCGGGTTGGCGGTGCACGCGGCCGACAGCATCGAGCACGACCGCATAGGGAGCGCGGAGCAGCTTCGTGTCTGGGGCGGGCTGGTCATGTCTGCCGCGACGAGCTCGGCCCGGAGCGGCAACTACGACCAGGCGGCGGAGATGATGACGACGGCCGAGGAGGCGACGGACAAGCTGACCAGGCTTCCCCCGCCGCGGGACGGGCGCATGGTCAGTGTGTTCAGCCGTTCCTCCGTCCGGATCGAACGGGTACGCCTGGCCGTCCAGCACGGACGGCCCGAGGAAGCCATCACGCTGGCGAACGGTATGCGGCTGAGCAGCGATACCCCGCCCTCATGGCGGACGTGGCTTCTCCTCGACGTGGCGCGGGCCCACACGGACGTGGGGGACGCCGAAGGGGCCGTCAAGGCGTTGAAGTCCTTGCGCCGTATGACCCCCGGGTGGATGCGGCACCACACGCTAGCCGTGGCCATCGTGACGGATCTGTGGAACGGGCCGAACCATCCGCCGGACCTGCGAGCGCTGGCGCGCTTCCTCGGCATCGCCGAATAGCGTTGAAAAACTAGGGCGTTACGCCCCTGGGGCCGGTTCCCTCGCGCTCCTACGGTCAGCACTGTCCAGCTCACCCAACGTGCGGGGACAGTCACATGGCGATTGCGAGGACCCCCAACGACGCGAGCACGCCGGATGAACGGCGGCGCCGCAACGGTCCCGATGTCGGGCCCGAGTACATTGCGCCGGAGGGGGCTGATATCCCGCCGGGGAGCCTCGCATATCCGCCGTGCAAGTGCGAGCGGTGCTGGGGGCGGAAGCCGTTGGCGGGGAGACCTCTCGTGCTGCGGCGGGCGGCATGCGGGCGCTGAACCGTGCTCCGGAGCAGGAGCAGACCCTGCCAGTCCGCGGCATGCCGCGCTTGGTGCACGTCCCCGCGGGCAGGGCGGTTCCGCCGTGCCCGTTCCCGTGCCGGATCTGTCGGCAGGCTGGACGGCAGTAGCGGTTCCGAGCTCCGCCCGGGGTGGGTGCTAACGAACCAATCAACCCATTGGAGGCATCATGCAACAGGAACGGCCCTGGATCCTTGCGTTCGGTGGCGAGGACGATGAGGACCATGGCGCCCGGCACGGCGGCGGTGGTCAGGGGGAGGGCGATGACTCCGGCCACAGCGACGAGCAGCAGAAATGACAACTGACCACGGGGTTGTGCGGGAGGCCGGTCCTGAGCGGCTGGCCTCCGTGCTCCTGGAGAGCGGTGCGCTCGCCGCCGAGTGGCTGCCCGCGTACACGGCCGTCCCCCGGGAGAAGTTCGTTCCCACGGTGTTCTGGCCGGGTAAGGGCGGCGGACGGCAGGGGCGCGCCATCGACCGGTCCAGGGAGCCGGATGCGTGGCGGGAGGTGGTCTACTCCGACCGTTCGTTGACCACCCAGTATGACGATGGCGCCCATACCGCGCCCGAACCGGGCTCGTCCCCGTCGTCCTCCAACAGCCAACCCACCTTGGTCTTCTCCATGCTGGCCGCATTGGACGTGGCCGAGGGGCACAAGGTGTTGGAGATCGGCACGGGGACGGGCTGGAACACGGCGCTGCTGTGTGAACGGCTCGGCAGCGACCACGTGTTCACTGTGGAGGTGGACACCGACACCGCCCGGAAGGCCAGACAGGCCCTCTCCCGGGAGGGGTACACCCCCACCACCGTGGTGGGTGACGGCGCCGACGGGTATGTGCCGGCGGCCCCGTACGACCGGGTGGAGTTCACCGCGTCAGTGCGGACCCTCCCGCAAGCGGTCATCCGGCAGACGCGCCCCGGTGGCATGATTCTGGCTCCCTATGCGCCGACGTACGGCGGCGGCGCGATAGTGCGGTTGACGGTGGACGCGGAGGGAGTGGCGTCCGGTCCGTTCGTCGGGTCGGCAGCGTTCATGCGGCTACGCCAGCAGCGTTCCGAGCGGCTGCACACCCGGGAGTACCTGGGAGGCAAGGACTGGCCCGCAGGCGGCGAGCGTTCCGTCACCGCTCTGTCGCCGGAAGACGTGGGCGACTGGCTGCCGATGTTCGCTGTGGGGATGCGCACGAGCGGGATGTTCCCGTGGGCGGAGCGGTACGGGGACACCGGCGCGTACACACTGTGGCTCCGCGACGAGGCGGTCAGCTCCTGGGCAACGGTCGACTACGACCCCGGAGCGTCCGAGTTCGTCGTCTACCAGGACGGTCCCCGCAAGCTGTGGGATGAGCTGGAAGCGGCGTTCCGCTGGTGGGCGGGGCGGGGGCGTCCGGGCTATGCACGGTTCGGCCTGACGGTCACTCCTGATGGCAGGCATACGCCCTGGCTCGACTCGCCGCACAATCCCGTGCAGCTCACGGACGACGAGTAGCCCGTCCCGCTCCGTCGCGAACAGCGAAGGCGCCCCCGCTCCCGGCAAGCAGCCGGGAGCGGGGGCGCAGCTCAATGTGTGGTCTGCCACAGGGACAGCAGCAGCCCAGCGAGGGCGGCAAGCGCTGCCACGGACGGCAGCGGCCATCGCGCCCGTTCGAGGGCGTCGAGCCGTGCCTCGTGACGTTTCTGCCGCTCGGTCTCGCCGCGCTCGACCGCGTCGAGCCGCTGCTCGTGGTCGGCGAGGCGCTGCTCGGACTGGTCCGAGCGCTGTACGAGCAGCGCGAGCGAGCCGTCGACGCGGGCGAACCCTACCTCGACGGCACCGCGCAACCGCTCCAGCTCGACCGCTATTTCAGGGTGCTGGTCGGTCACGGGCGACCCTCGGCGTCCTTGGGCGGGGGCTCCTTGCGCAGCCAGCCGGGTAGCAGGGCGTCGACGGCGGGAAGGGCCATGACGCGGGTGACGGCCGCGGCGACCGCGAGGGCGCCGGCGGCCCAGGGCAGGGATGCGGGGATACCGGAGGCGTCGACGATGGCGGGGAGCGCTGCGGCGAGCGAGAGCAGCCAGGCAACGGCGGTGCGGATGGTGCGGCGGGTGGCATCGGACATGGGCGGTTCCTCGTTTCGTGGAGTGGGGGACGGACCAGTGGTCAGGTGTCGTCGCGGTTGGGTACGTCGAGGCGGACCGTGATGGACTCGATGGCGGCCTCGATGCGGTCGACCAGCTCGTCAACGTCGACCGCGGTATCGCGAGCGGCGAGAGCCTTCGCCAGCTCCGTGATGGCGGCTCCCTGGGCGTCGAGCTTGGCCAGGATGCGCTTGCTGTTGTCGGCGGCGATGTGCGCGTACGCGTAGCCGCTGCCCAGCGCGGTGCGTACCGAGATCTCGCCGTCCTGCAACCCCTGCTGCTTGGGGAAGGTCTTGGGGATCCATGCGCCGAGCTTCACGGCGTCGTCGAGGTTCATCTCGTCGTCCTCCTGGTGGTGGGTGCCGCTGGCCCACGCGCGCAGCGCGGCGCGGTCGGCGAACCGGGCGGTGTTGGTGTCGAGGGGGCGGTCGGTGTACTGGTGGAAGAGCCAGGCGGCCCGGATGCCGGGGTTGCCGGGGCCCACGCCGTAGTGCGCGATCCACAGCGCGTCGCCTGCCGTTGAGCAGTTATCGCGGCCGGTCCAGAAGGCGGTGTTGCAGTAGAGGCCGACGCGGTGCGTGTCCCCGCGGAGTCGGCGCACTTCGGCGAGGAAGCGGTCTTTGTCGTCGCACGAGACGCGGGGGTCTTCCCAGTCGGCCCACAGCGGGTCGCCCGGCACGCTGCTTGCCCGCTGGACGAAGTACCGGGCCTGCGCCGCCATGCTGCCGGGGCGCAGGAAGTGGTAGAAGCCCACCACGAGGCCGTTGCGACGGGCGTGCGCCGCCTGGGCGCGCATCCGGGGGTTGGTGTAGGTGGTGCCCTCGGTGGCCTTCACGAACACGAAGTCGAGTCCGCGGGTGCTGTAGGTGCTCGGCTGGTACGACGACACGTCGATACCGCGAACGGCCATGGTGGAGTCTCCAGACATGAAAGAAGCCCCGGCGCGGGTGCGCGGGGCGTGCGGTGGCGGGGCGGGTCAGTGCTGGTCGTCGTAGGGGGAGAGCACGGGTGAGGCAGTGTTGTCGGCGATGTCGCCCGCGGCTTGGCCCTTGACGTCGTTGCCCCAGCGGCGCACGCCCAAGACCGTGCTCGTGATGCTGATCGCGAAGACGGCGAGCGGACTGGAGGGACCCTTGAGGTAGGTGTTCCCGGTCAACGTGAGTTTGGTGGTGCCGGACGTGCAGCGGAAGCCGTAGCCGGACCCGCCGGTACCGGCGCCGCGAACTCTTGGCGGGCGGCGGCGAGCTCCCGCTCAAGGCGTGCGATCTGCGCGGCGGCCTCCTCGCCCTGCGGCTGTCCCTCGCCGCTCGGCGAGGCCGCGGACGGCTCAGGAGGCTGAGCGGTGGAGGTCGGGTCCTGCCCGCCCTCGGTGCCCGGTCCGCTCTGCCGCTCGCCGCTGGGGGTGCTGGTGTCGTCGCTCATGGCGGTGCCCTCCTGGGGCTGGTCGGCCCGCTCCTGGCGGGTGTGGGCATGCGAAAGGGCCCGCTCCCTGCGGGCCCTCTGGGATGGTGCTGGTGGTCTGGGTGGCGCTATTCGGCGCGGTCGCGCACGGGGTGAGTCTCGGCGTAGCCGCGAATCCACGCCCGGCGGAGGATGGACTCGCGCGGATACGGGCACACGGTCGGCCGGTCGCCGCGCTCCCCTGCTTCACGGCCGGCGGTCACGGCCCGGACGATGTCCTCTCGCGTTCCCACGTCGGCTACCTCCGCTGTTGCTGGTCGGCCTCATTCTGCCGGGCCCGCTCGGCGGCTGCCGACCGTATCCCGGTGGCCTTCTCGATGAACTCGGCCTGCGTCATGCGTCCGCTGTGTGCCCACCACGCCTTGAGCTCGTCGGACGCGCGGGCGTACGCGATCCTCGCGGGCCCGGAGAACAGCGACACCGGGTCGACTCCCGCGGCCTCGGCCTGCTTGCTGAGCAGGTAGCCACGGCACTCCTCCTCCGCCTTGAGGTACTGGTCGTACACGTACTCGTCGTACAACGCCTTCGCCTCGCGACGCGTCATACGCCGCTCTTCGTGCTCCTCGCCGGACGCGTCGGACAGCCGATCGGACACGGCTTCCCACCCGGCGTCATCGGCGAGCGCTCCCCAGCCGTCGGGGTCGGGGGCGGGCTCGGCAGCCTCGGCGAGCGCGTCGCGGTCGGCGAGCAGGTCGGCCATGGGATCGCCGGTCGCTGACAGGCGCGGCATCTGCACGGGGTCGCGGCGGTCCATCTCGGCAGCGATCCGTGCCAGCTCATCCGCGTTGGCGTACTGCATACACCAAGCGAGAGCGTCGTCGGACGTATCCGACAGCGCGTCGGACAGCCGCCCCCCGGGGAAGAGCCGGGCGAGCATGTCGCGCCGGTTGGCCTCGGCGGCGAGCAGCGCCAGCGTGCCCGGATCGGCGCTGCGGGCGCGCGTGGCGAGATCCGTGTCGGACAGACGCGCCAGCTCCGGCCGCACATCGGGTAGCCGTGAAGCCAGCTCGCGGCGGTCCATCTCCGCCATGACGCCGAGTAGATCCCGCTCGTCGTCGAGCAGCGGGACAGCGCGGGCGAGCTCGTCGTCTCCGTACCCGGTCAGGTCGCCGTGGCGCACGTCGGCCCGTACCCGCTGGCGTAGTTGCTCGCGGTCGCGCCGGTCGGCTTCGGCCTCGATCCGGTGCCGGGCGCGGCTGTCGAGCAGGTTCGACCGGACGGCGGCGGGGAGCTGGTCGTCGCTCATCTCCCGTACCGACTCCTCGTCACCGGACCACACCCGAGCGGCGTCGACCTGCTCGGTGTGCGCCCGACGGCGCCGCTTCGGGAGGTTGGAGGCGCCGGGCTGTTCACGGGCCCGCAGACGGCGCAAGTCCGGGTGCGTCGTGAGGTGCGACCGCATCGCCCCTTGCCACTGCCGCGCCTTCCGGCGTGCGGCGGTCTTTGCCTCGGGCGTGACGGCGGCGGCCTCGCGTTGCTTCCATCTGCGAATGTTCCGCTCGATGGCGCGCTGGCGCTGGCCTGCCTCGTACCCTGCGGGATCGCTGGCCGCCTGCTCGATGCGCGTGACCCCGGGCGTGTAGGCGCTGACGCTGTGGCGGCAGTTCGGATGCTGGAGGCCCGCGCGACGGGCCCCGTCGAGGGACCCGGCTACGCGCACGGCGACCATACACCCGTCCTCGACGGCGTGCTCGACCTCGACCGCGCGGGGGCCGGGCACACCGTCGAGGGCGAGTCCCCGGCCCTCCCAGGGGCGGCACAGCGGGCACTCGCGCGGCGCGTCGGAGACGACGACCAGCTCGATACCGGCGTCGGCGAGGGTGCGCGTGTGCGCCTCGGTCGCGGCGCGGGCAACGGATGTGCGTACGGCCATTTCGGCGTACGACGTGAGCTGCCAGCGTCGGCCGGCCTTGTCGACGAACGTGCGGATACCGCGGTCGGCGAACCGACGCATGGCGTCCTGTGTGGCCTGGCGGCGGGTGCCGGTGCCGATCAGGGGCGTTGCGGTGACCTCGGCGACGATGGCGCGGAAGGTGTCGACGACCACGCGCAGAATCGAGCGGTGCGTTGAGGTGACGCGGTTGACGGTCTCTTGTGCGAGGCGATCCACAGCCTGTGCATTCGGGGTGACCTCGTCGACCAGCCGTCGGGCGTCGTCCGACAGGGCGCCGAGTTCGGCGACCGCGGCGCGGTGCCCGACGTTGTACGATTCGGCGACGGCGTCGAACACGTCCAACTCGACGGCCCGGGCGAGCTCGTCGACGACGGCCTGAGAGGAACGGCGCAACGCCTGTACCGCGGCGAGCTGCCGCTCGGTCCACCCTGGGGCGTCGAGGCCGTCGGCAAGCTGCAGAGCGACGATCCCCAGTAGGCGCCGCTCGGCCTCGGCGTACAGGTCGCGGGTGCGCTCGGCGAGGGGTTCGACCATGCCGAGGCGGATCGGCACAGGAATTCACCTCACCTCTCTTGAACGGCGCGTAGAAAAACGGCAGTTCAGGGGCCAAGAGACCCCCGGTGGGGAACTTGCCAAGCGATCCAGTTCTATCCGCCTTGCTCACCGCAAAGGGTGAATTTGTCGATGTAGCCTTTCTTTTCTAGAGCGACTTCCAGCACGCTACTTCATGAAGGTTGGCCCTGGTCAGGGCCTCTTGTCGAACTGGAGGTCGCATGCCTCGAATTGTCGCCGCCCTCGTCGGTAGCGTTGCCATCGTTGGTTCCTTCGTGGGGACTGCTGCTGCGGCACCGACGCCGATCAACCCGCCGCACGCCCAAGCCGCCGCGAACGTAAGCAAGTCGGGGGAACTGCTGGAGGCGAAGAACGTCGAAAGCGCGCGCAGGGTGGGTACCGGCCGCTAGTGCGTGAAGGTCGACGAGATCGTCGACCTGACGAAGACGTCTGGCTCGGCGAACGCGTTCCACCTCACCTGGGTTCAAACGAAGCCAACGGGCCGCTGTGGAAACGACCCACAGACCGTTACGGTCAACACCTACAGTCGATACAACGGGAACCCGACGGACTCTCCGTTCGACCTGATTGTTCACTGAGTGTCGGCATGAAGACCTCGTTGCGCTAGACGAGGTCACGTCTGGCAAATGATGCGGCGGCTCGGCTAAGTTCCGGGTCGCCGCTCGTAGTTCGTGACTACAGGAGAACGTTGGCCTGTAGAGGCTCAAGCGCGGCGGCGCCGGTCTCGGTGAGGATTGCGTCGACCTCGGTCTGTACGTCGTCGTCCCACTCCGGATGAAGAATCTTCACCTTGGTCTTGGTGGACACGGCGCCCGCGCGGTTGAGCAGGTCGAGCGTGGTCGCGGTCTGCTGCTCGGACTCGGCTACGCTGTCGCCGAATTCGACGCGCGGGCGAAGGGGCGTGATGCGCTGCCCGAACACCGACGCGTCGATCTGCAACAAGACGTGCAACATGTGCGTGAGGCTGTGGCGCCAGTACCCGGCCTTCTTCTTGCGGGTCACCATCGACCGCGCGTCGCGACTGTCGACCTCGGTCGCCGTGATGGCCTGCCCGCCCCTGTCGAGACCGAAGCTCTGCGCGGAGTACCCGGCGGCCTGCACGGCTTCCCGCGTGGTGGCCTCAGCGGTGCGCTGGTGTTCCTCGACGCGGATCGCGAACTGAGCGAGCGTGATTCCGTTGTCTTCGGTCGGCGGTATCCGGAGCGAGGTCCATACCTCGCGGATGTCGCGCATCCATGACGACCACGTCTCGTCGAGGGCGTCGAACAGGTCGGGGAGCGGCTTCGCGAAGTCCGAGCGGCCGAGTGGGCTTCCGCGGTGTAGCCGGTTGGGGAGCATGTTCGGGATGTACGCGGCCGTAAGGTCGCGAATCCCGGTGCTGATGCTGACGCCGTCACCGTCGAGGGAGTCGACCAGCTCGGCCGTCTCCGGATGCTCCGTGAGCGGCACGGCACGCCCCACGTTGTCCGGCGTCCCCTCGTACAGCGTGTGAAGGATGCGGCCCGGCTCGTGCCGCTCGAAGTGCCGGAACACCACGTGTTCGGTGGCGGACAGCTCGCGCCAGAAGGTGACCACGGTCGTGATCCCGTACCGGAACTCGGGCACAGCGCCGTCCGGCTGGCACACCGTCAACAGTGGTCGGTCGGCAAGCTCGCGGTCCCACGTGACGCGCAGAAACACGCCGGAGAGGGCGGCGGCCTGCTCGGCGGCCCCAAGCAGCGTCGCTTGTACCTGTCCTTCGTCGAGCAGCACGTCGAGCCGGTCGCGGGTCGCCTTGTCGTCGACGATGATCTCGGGCATGTCCGCGAACAGCAGGTCGGCGGAGGTACGGGCGATGTCGCCCGGCAACGGCATGTGAAGCCGCTGTTCCTGCTGGCCGTGCCGCTCCGCGTTGGGGCGGCGGCCCCACAGCTTGCGGCGCTCGGCGTAGGTCTGGTGGTGGTCGTAGACGCGGGCGAGGCGCGCCCGGTCGCCGCTGTACCACGCGTCGTCGACGCGCATCTCGCGGTAGGGGGCGACCCGCTCAGGAGGCGGCCAGGGGGCGCCGGACTCGGGAAGAGTCATGCATTACCTCCAATGGTGTTCACCGAGTGAGGGGCGTATCTTCCGACACATGAGCGAACAGGCCACCACTCACAACGAGGTGGGCGGCTGCGTCGGGTGACATGTCGTGCAGGCAAGCGCGATCCACGGGGATGTGGTGCTGTCGGCATCCTCGTCGTTGTCCTCGGAGGAAGCCGAGCTGCGGAAGCGCGCGGCGCAACGCCTGCTGCGCAAATTCGACGAGGAAGATGCGGCGCGAGAACGTGCGGCGGCGGCGCTGCGTCGCAAAAGAGAGGAGGAGCAACGGGAGCTTGCTGAATACCTGAAGACTGTGCGCAGGAGGTGCCGGAGGTCCGAAGTTCTGATCGGCCTGGTGGGAGCAGTAGCGATCACGATCGCGTACACCGCTCAATCCGGGATTGCGACCGTCATTTGGCTGATCATGATGGGCGTGATCATGTACTACTCCTGGTGGCCTCGTTGGAAGGTTCTGCGTGACGCTCACGTAGGTCGAACGATCACAGTTCCGCTGGATCGAAAGAAGTGGTGAGCAGGCGCCGCCATTCGTGCGCTGTCGAGTGCACGACGTACCGCAGCGCGTCGGCTGAGTGGTCGTCGATCTTCAACGGCTTGTCCTCGCCGCGCTCGGTCGCCGTCGGGTCCCAGCAGTAGGCGGGCAGTTCGTCGAGCAGGCCCTCGCAACTGCGATGTACGACCGGGCGGTCGGCGGCGAGTAGCGCGGCAACCGAACGGATGCCGTCGGCGACCTCGTTCGAAGCGCGGGTGATGTCCGGGTATCCGTCGGCCCACATCTGCGTTGAGAAGCTGGCCGCGCTCGGGTCAATGAACGTCCACTCGGGCACTACGCCTGGCGGGGCGTCTCGGTCGGCTGATGGGTGGCGCCACGTAGCGAGCCAATTCCGTACGGCGGCGCTGTACTGCGCGTCTGTCATGCTGCGGTGCGTGGTGCGGGAGTCGTGGCGCCACTCCGAGCAGACGTACAGGAGGCCGTCGACGCCCTCGCCGAGCAGCAGCGCGGCGAACGGGTTCGTTGTGCCGTAGTCCAGCCCCGCCCAGTAGCGGCGCATCTCGGGCAGCTCCTCGACGACGTGCCGCGCCTCGTCGAACATGTCGTAGATGGCGCCCTCAGCGACCACCCACGCGCCAAGGCACGCAGAAAGTACACGGCCACTGCGCCACCGCGCACAGTACGGGGCACCTACGCCGTAACCGGGCTGGTGAGGTGCGGTCTGTGCCGCGGCGCGTGCCGCATCACGTCGAACTCGCGCCGCGGGCGCGAGCGACAGCCCGGGTACGCGCTCCGGTGCCAGAAGCGCAGCCACTCGGGTATGTCCATATGTCCTGGAGTGTGGTCCCGCCGGGCGGTCGTCGAGGCCGAAGTCCGCGCATGGCTCGCGCGGGAGGCTGCTGACGGAGTTGACGCGGCCCCGGCCGTGACGCCCTCCCACCTGGTGAAGACGCCGAGAGCCGAGCAGGAAGCCGCCCGGAAGCGGCTGGCACGCGAAGCGGACCGTGCACAGGCGGCGGTCGCCCGCATCATGGCCGACCGGGCCCGCGACCCCGATCAGTACCCCGACGACGTGTACGCGGTCGCCTACAGGGAGCTGGAGCGGGACCGCGACAGAGCCCTCGCCGCGCCGGCGAAAGCGAGGAGTGGGAGACGTTCCAGCCGCAGCAGCAGAACGCCCTGCTGCGCAAGCTCATCCGCCGCGTAGTGATTCACCCGGACGGGGAAGGGGGCGGATACCGATACGAGGTACACCCCGTATGGAAGCCCGATCCGTGGCAGAGCGCCATCGAGGCAGGTCATGAGACCCTAGTCACAGATTCAGCGCTCCCCGCCGCTGCTGCGCCCGGCCCTCATGGCGCAGCAAGGGACATACCGGACCGGTCGCGGTCCAGCGCGGCATAGGTCACTCGGTCATCCCGGCGTGTCCCAGGTACGCTGTCTTATGTGCGCGGTGACGGTCTACTCAACCACGACCTCCTCCCCGGTGAGAAAGGTCCCCAGGACGCCTGTGCGGTGTTCGGAGTCTGGGCCCCCGGAGAAGAGGTCGCGAAGCTGACGTACTTCGGGCTGTACGCACTGCAGCACCGCGGCCAGGAGTCCGCGGGCATCGCGGTGAGCAACGGCTCCCAGATTCTCGTCTTCAAGGACATGGGCCTGGTCTCCCAGGTCTTCGACGAAACCTCTCTCGGCTCGCTCAAGGGCCATATCGCAGTGGGCCACGCCCGCTACTCGACGACCGGGGCCTCGGTCTGGGAGAACGCCCAGCCCACGTTCCGGGCCACCGCCCACGGCTCGATCGCGCTGGGCCACAACGGCAATCTGGTGAACACCGCCGAGATGGCCGAGATGGTCGCCAAGCTCGCCGTGAACGGCAACGGGCGGGCCACCCAGGTCGCCGCCACCAACGACACCGACCTGGTGACGGCCCTGCTGGCGGGCCAGACCGGCGAGGACGGCAGTCCGCTGACCGTGGAGCAGGCGGCGCCGCTGGTGCTGCCGCAGGTCAAGGGCGCGTTCTCGATGGCGTTCATGGACGAGGACACGCTCTACGCCGCGCGGGACGCGCAGGGCATCCGGCCGCTGGTGCTGGGCCGGCTGGAGCGCGGCTGGGTCGTGGCGAGCGAGACCTCGGGGCTGGACATCGTCGGCGCCAGTTTCGTCCGCGAGATCGAGCCGGGCGAGCTGGTGGCCGTTGACGAGAACGGCCTCCGCTCCACCCGGTTCGCGGAAGCGAAGCCTCGCGGGTGTGTTTTCGAGTATGTCTACCTCGCCCGCCCCGACACCGACATCGCGGGCCGCAACGTCTATCTCTCCCGCGTCGAGATGGGCCGCAAGCTGGCCGCCGAGGCCCCGGCGGACGCCGACCTGGTGATAGCGACCCCGGAGTCCGGCACCCCTGCGGCGATCGGCTACGCCGAGGCGAGCGGCATCCCCTACGGCGCGGGCCTGGTCAAGAACAGCTATGTGGGCCGGACCTTCATCCAGCCCAGCCAGACCATCCGGCAGCTTGGCATCCGGCTCAAGCTGAACCCGCTGAAGGAAGTGATCCGCGGCCGGCGGCTGGTCGTCGTGGACGACTCGATCGTGCGCGGCAACACCCAGCGCGCCCTGGTGCGGATGCTCCGCGAGGCGGGCGCCGCCGAGGTGCATGTGCGGATCAGCTCGCCGCCGATCAAGTGGCCGTGCTTCTTCGGCATCGACTTCGCCACCCGCGCCGAGCTGATCGCCAACGGTCTGTCGGTCGAGGAGATCGGCAAGTCGCTGGGCGCGGACTCGCTGGCGTACATCTCCACCGACGGCATGATCGCGGCGACCACGATCGCCAAGCCGAACCTGTGCCGCGCGTGCTTCGACGGCGAGTACCCGATGGAGCTGCCCGAGCCGGAGCTGCTGGGCAAGCATCTGCTGGAGTCCGAGACGGACGCGGACGGTGTGAGCACTCTCACAGCGGGAGTCGGCGCCTCGGACGCCCTCCAGCGCCCGTGACCGACGGCGTGCGCCCCGCGCACGCCCGCTTAGCGCACACCACCGGCATCCGGCAGACCACCGAGAGACATGAGACGAACCTGATGACCACCAGTTCTTCCAGGGCCGCTGCTTCCGGGACCAGTTCCGCCGGGAGCGGCCCCTCCGGCGCCAGCTACGCCGCCGCGGGCGTCGACATCGAAGCGGGCGACCGCGCGGTCACGCTGATGAAGGAGTGGGTCAAGAGGACCCGGCGCCCGGAGTCGGTCGGCGCGCTGGGCGGCTTCGCGGGCCTGTTCGACGCCAGCCGCCTCAAGGAGTACGCCCGCCCGCTGCTGGCCTCGGCCACCGACGGGGTGGGCACCAAGGTGGCGCTGGCCCAGCGCATGGACATCCACGACACCATCGGGCACGACCTGGTGGGCATGGTGGTGGACGACCTGGTGGTCTGCGGCGCCGAGCCGCTGTTCATGACGGACTACGTCTGCGTGGGCAAGGTCGTCCCGGAGCGGGTGGCGCAGATCGTCAAGGGCATCGCGGAGGGCTGCGTACTGGCGGGCTGTGCGCTGGTCGGCGGCGAGACGGCCGAGCACCCGGGGCTGCTGGGCGAGGACGAGTACGACGTCGCGGGCGCCGGGACCGGGGTGGTCGAGGCCGACGCGGTGCTGGGCGCCGAGCGGGTCCGGGCCGGTGACGCGGTGGTCGCCATGGCCTCCTCGGGGCTGCACTCCAACGGGTACTCGCTGGTCCGGCACGTGCTCTTCGACCGCGCCGGATGGAGCCTGGACCGCGAGGTGCCCGAGTTCGGCCGCACGCTGGGCGAGGAGCTGCTGGAGCCCACCAAGATCTACTCGCTGGACTGCCTGGAGCTGGCCCGGACGAGTGAGGTGCACGCGTTCTCGCACATCACCGGCGGCGGCCTGGCCGGCAATCTGGCCCGGGTGGTCCCGGACGGGCTGCGGGCCACCGTGGACCGCGCGAGCTGGCGCCCCGCGCCCGTGTTCGACGTCGTCGCGGCGGCGGGCGCGGTGGACCGCGCCGAGCTGGAGAAGACGCTGAACATGGGCGTCGGCATGGCCGCCGTGCTGCCGCCCGCCTCGGTGGACGCGGCGCTGGCCACCCTCGCCGAGCGCGGGGTGGACGCCTGGGTGGCAGGCGAGATCACCGAACGCGGTACGGCGGACCCGGACGGACCGGCGGTGACGCTCACGGGTGAGCATGCCCGCTGACCAGGCCGCCCCGGATCACGGACGGCGCGGCCGCCGCCCGGAAGAGAACAGAACCCGGTCCGGCTGGGGCCGGACCGGGTCAGGGTGTGGGAACGTCAAGCGTGACGTCGGTCTGACGGCTCCGACTGGCGGTCGGTCGGCTCGCTGGAGTCCGCCTCGTCGTCCTCTACGGCGTTGTACCGCTCCGCGTACTGTGCGTACGGGTCGTCGTCCAGCTCATCTTCCTCGAAACGCTCGCCGTTCGGCGGCTGGTTCGACGTCGATGCGCCCAGCTCCTCGGCCAGGCGCGATAGGTCCGTCCCACCGCTGTTGTACTTCAGCTGGCGGGCGACCTTCGTCTGCTTGGCCTTGGCCCGGCCGCGCCCCATGGCTCGACCCCCTCAACGACGGGGCTCGACGGCCCCAGAGTCTTGACACGCGTTCATGATTCATAGCGGCCTCTACGGGAGAGACCGGTACTCAGGGCTTCCACGGTACCTGCTTCCGCGGCCGTACGGTACGTCGCCCGCACGACACGGCCGCTGTCCGACGCGCCCGATGACCTTCACTTCGCTGGTCAGTCGAGATTTTACCTTCCCCGCGCGGGCCGACCCGCCGAGGGGCGGCCGAGGGGGCATGAGAAGCCTCTCACCGGCGGGAACGCGCCGCGCTGCGGCGATCTCCGCCGGAGGGCGCCCGGTGCCCCTGCGGGGCGCCGCACGGGGCGCCCCGGCCCCCGCACGACCGCCGGCCGCACGGGAGCCCGCCGGCTCCGGGCTATCCCGCCGCGGCGACGGCCATCCGCTGCTGGGCGATCCGGTCCGCGGCGGCCGCGGGCGGGACGCCGTCCGCGGCCGCCCGCTCGAAGATGTCCACCGTCGTATCGAAGATCTTTGCTGCCTTTGCTTTGGCGCGCGCAAAGTCGAAGCCGTGCAGCTCGTCCGCGACCTGGATCACGCCGCCCGAGTTCACCACGTAGTCCGGCGCGTAGAGGATGCCGCGGTCGGCCAGGTCCTTCTCCACCCCGGGGTGGTCGAGCTGGTTGTTGGCCGCGCCGCAGACCGCCCTGGCGGTGAGGACCGGCACGGTGGCGTCGTCCAGCGCGCCGCCGAGGGCGCACGGAGCGTAGATATCCAGCCCTTCTGTTCGGATGAGCGCGGCTGTGTCGGCGGCCACCCCGACCTCGGGATGGGCGTCCCGCACCCGGCGCACCGACTCCTCGCGGACATCCGTGACCACGACCCGCGCCCCGTCCTGGAGCAGGTGCTCCACCAGGTGGTGGCCGACCTTGCCGACGCCCGCGACGCCCACGGTGCGGCCGCCCAGCGAGGGGGTTCCCCACAGGTGCCGGGCGCTGGCGCGCATGCCCTGGAAGACGCCGTAGGCGGTGAGCACGGAGGAGTCTCCCGCGCCGCCCTGCTCCGGGGAGCGGCCAGTGGTCCACCGGCACTCCCGCGCGACGACGTCCATGTCCTGCACGTAGGTCCCCACATCGCAGGCCGTGACGTAGCGGCCGCCCAGCGAGGCCACGAAGCGGCCGTACGCGCGCAGCAGGGCCTCGGTCTTGATCTTCTCGGGGTCGCCGATGATCACGGCCTTGCCGCCGCCGTGGTCGAGCCCGGCCATGGCGTTCTTGTAGGACATGCCGCGGGCCAGGTTGAGCGCGTCCCGCACGGCGGCCGCCTCCGGGTCCGGCTCGCCCGCGTACGCGTGGAAGCGGGTGCCGCCCAGGGCCGGGCCCAGCGCCGTGGAGTGGATGGCGATGACGGCCTTCAGGCCGCTGGCGCGGTCCTGGCAGAGCACGACCTGTTCGTGCCCGCCCTGGTCGGAGTGGAAGAGAGTGTGGAGAAGTGCCGTTTCGCTCGACTCGTCGACGCTGACAGTCTCACGTACGTCAGTCACGGTGGTGACTCCTGTATTCGTGGTGGACGCCCTCCGCCGGTCCCGTCCGCTTGTGGCAGCAGGAGCCCAGGGGGAGGGCCGGTCGAGAGCAGGGTACGACCTGCGGACCTCGGGCACGTTGCGGTCCCACGATGGGGGTAGTCAACTGTCTCCCAAGTCTGTTCGCACCGGTTTCCTTGGAGGGAAGCGCGTGGCTGAGAAAGCGTCGTCGGTGATCGTCCCGTACGCCGCGTACCTGCGGGTCTATGAGCCGCTCGCCGCGTTCCCCGAGCCCGAGCGGTCGCACTGGGTCGCCTACGCCAAACGGCCGCGCCGCCCCACGGCGCAGGACGAGGTGCG
This sequence comes from Streptomyces boncukensis, assembly GCF_011045075.1. GTDB lineage: Bacteria > Actinomycetota > Actinomycetes > Streptomycetales > Streptomycetaceae > Streptomyces > Streptomyces boncukensis. The sequence continues at coordinate 11,359 of NZ_JAAKZZ010000025.1, read as the reverse complement.
GTGGGCGCTCGCCGGGCTGCTGCCGGTGCCGCCGGTGGTGGTGCCGGAGCGGGAGAGCGCTGAGGCGTTCGTGGCGGAGGTGGACGGCGTGACGTGTGTCTGCCCCTGGCGCACCAGGCTGCGCAGCTGGCAGGCGCTCAGCGCCCTCACCCAGGCCGCGGGCGACCGGGAGCTGGCGCTGCCCCAGCCGGTGCTGGACGCGGCGCTGCCCCCCGTCGTACGGCGCCAGGCCGCGGCCGACTACGAGCGCTGGCGGGAGCGCAACCCGGACGCGCGGCCGTGGATCCGCACCGCGCTGTGGCATGTGCCGGTGCGGTGGTTCGTTCTCTTCGTGGACGAAGAAAGGGAGTTTGCGAAGCCGGAAACGGGTCAGGAGAGCGGGCAGCAGTTCGTCCTCCGCTATCGGACACCCATGGTCCAGGCGCGGCGCCGTCTCGCGCGTGGCCTGAAAGTGCTCCGCGAAGAGCTGGAGGAGGGGCCGCTCGTCGACGGACTGGTAGATGTAGGCCGCTGGCTGGAGGAGTTCCACCCGCGCTCCCTCGTCGAACTGGACTACGGCGGACTGGCTCACGCGATCCCCGAGGCGCAGCTCGCGGAGGACCACTCTGCCGCCGATGTGGCGGAGGGGATCGCGGCGCTCCGGGAGGGCGACGGCGAGCGCGCGGGCGTGGCGTACGAGCGGCTGACGGAGCGCTGGCGCGCGGTGCGGGAACTGCAGTTCGCGTCCTAGGCGAGCGCCTTAAGGACCTACGTCCTGAACCGGGCTATTGCCTCAAGCGTGATGGACAGCACGTACCGGGGTCTTGCTCTCAGAGCTACCCCTCGTGTCAAAATAGGACAAGGAGTCCGCACAGGGCTCCTTCCGTCCAACTAAGGGTGGAAAGATCGGTATTGCACTCCTTGGTGGGTCTGATGACCCCTGCTCCCGTTGTGACTGATCGTCACGGCGGTGTGACTGTCCGCTATGGGGCGGTCCATCGGCTTCCGCCGAGGTTGAACACCTGAGAGGGCAATTCCATCGGTTTGGCCGACGTCGCTGGACAGATGGTGTAGTTGTAGTGCCGAGGACAAGCCGTTCGTCCTATAACCGACTCGGCTCGCGTAGTGCCATTTCGGGCAACGCGGGTCAAGGTGCAGAATTTAGAGGAAAGAACCGTGATGGTTCGGTTCTCCCGAGGAGGCCGCTCATGACCGCTCGCACCCCTGATGCCGAGCCGCTGCTGACCCCGGCTGAGGTTGCCACGATGTTCCGTGTGGACCCCAAGACGGTCACGCGCTGGGCAAAGGCGGGCAAGCTCACGTCCATCCGCACGCTCGGAGGGCATCGCCGATACCGCGAGGCGGAGGTGCGTGCGCTGCTGGCGGGCATCCCTCAGCAGCGCAGTGAGGCGTGATCAGGCGAAACAACCCGATATAAGGGCGTTTTCGGGGCCCCCACCCCAAGGCAGCGCCCTCGTGCACGACATGGCCGGCCGCTGCCCCAACGGCGGTTGCCCTGGGATCGCGCTGGACTCCGCCGGGTCCAGCGCGATCTTTTTTGTGCCCCGACGGGGCCCCGGCGGACCCCGGTGGCTGCGGGCGTGACCTGCGCCTGCGCTGAGCTGAGGGGGTCTGTTCCGGAGCCTGTGGGGTTGTGGTGAGACTAGTGCAATTGCACATATAAAATTGACACGGGTAAAGACGCGCTCAAGTTCCCCCCTGGTTCTGAGGAGTTCGGTGACTCCCCTCACACGGGAAGACTCTTGCCGGGAGTAACTGCCGTACGGTAAGGGAAGGATGCCCTGTCGGGTGGCCTGTGCGCCGGCCGGCCTATGCGGTGGATGTCGAGGGCTGCGGCGGGGGCTCGGGCTCGGCGGACTCCATGGCCAGCCGCAGCAGCCGGTGGCAGATCGGGCAGTGGCGTGTGACGTGGCGGTACCGCGTGGCGGCTGCCAGGTGGGCCCGGAGCAGGGCCCTGGTCTCGTGCCGCCGGGGGCCTTTCGGAGTCGTCGTCATGCCGCCGCACCTCCTCTAGTAGAGGTACCCCGGCTCCCCGGGGCCGTCAACCGCAAGGTTCTTGCGAATAGGTCCTCGGCATCCCCCTCCACGATGAGCGCCCGGTCAGGGGCGCGGGGAACTGCGCGCGCAATCGGTATGCGGCCGCAGACCGCGAAGTCCGGGCAGGGGCTGCCCCTTCCCGGCCGTCGCGGCCTGCGGCTGCTTCGTGGCTCGACGCGCAGTTCCCCGCGCCCCTCCGGGGCGCCCCCGGCGGGGCGGACACGCAAAGGGCCCGCACCGATCCCGGTGCGGGCCCTCTCGCTTCGCTGCGGTCCTGACGGGATTTGAACCCGCGGCCTCCACCTTGACAGGGTGGCGAGCACTCCAAACTGCTCCACAGGACCTCGTGCGAGACAGGACTCTACAGCAGGTCAGGGCCTCCGTGCGAACTCACCCAGCGCGACGGCACGCTCACGGTGCGGCGGCGTCCACGGCCCTGGCGATCCGCTTGTCCGAGACGGGGTAGGCGGTGCCCAGCGCGTGGGCGAAGTAGCTGACCCGCAGCTCCTCGACCATCCACCGCACGTCCCGCGCCGCCTTCGGCACCGGCCGCCCCGCAGGGAACTGCTCCAGCAGCCACAGATACTCGTCCCACATCTCCCGCACCTTCGCCATCCGGGTCCGGTCCCGCTCCGCGTTCTGCGGCATCTGCTGCAGGCGGCGGTCGGCCGCGACCAGGTAGCGCATCAGGTCCGGCAGCCGGCCCGCGCCGTGCTCGGTGACGAAGCCCGGCTTGATCAGCGCGTCCAGCTGCTGCCGCACGTCCGCGGCGGAGTCCGCCAGCACCGGGCTGGTCGTCCCCCGCAGCCGCTGCTCGCACGAGTGCCAGGCGGCCAGCACCTCCTGGACCTGGCGCACGGTGCGCAGCGTGGCGTCCACCAGGTCGGCGCGGACCGCGTCGAAGAGCTTGCGGTAGGACTCCTCGTCCCACACGGGCCCGCCGTGCGCGGCGATCAGTCGGTCGGCGGCGGCCGTCACACAGTCCTCGAAGAGGGCCTGGACGCTGCCGTGCGGAGAGCGGGAGAGGGCCAGCTTCTGCCGGTTGTCCAGCTTCGAGAGGGCGAACTTCGCGGGGTCCGAGGGGATGCCCAGCAGGATGAGCCGGCGCAGCCCGCGCCACATCGCCTGGAGCTGCTCCGCCTCGGTGTCGAAGAGCCGTACCGCCACCGAGGCGCCCTCGTCGACCAGCGCCGGATACGCCCTGACCGGCTGGCCCGCGCGCCACGTCTCGAAGGTGCGGGGGAGGGAGCCCAGCGTCCAGTCCGTCAGCCCGGTGCGCTGCGGCGCCGGTGCCGGCGCCGCAGCGGGGGCCTCGGAGGCCGCCTCGCCGGGCCGCTGAGCGGCTTTCGCGGCCTTCCTCGCGCGGGCGCGCTCGGTGGAGTCGAACGCCTGCGAGATGGCCTCCCGCGTCTTCGACTTCAGCCTCAGCTGGAGCGCCTCCAGGTCCTTGTCCTCCGCGAGCTTGCGGCGCCGCTCGTCGACCACCCGGAAGGTGATCTTCAGATGGTCCGGGACCTTGCCGAGGTCGAAGTCCTGCGCGGCGACCGGGACGCCGACCATCCGCTTCAGCTCGCGCGCGAGGGTGTGGGTGAGGGGCTCCGACTGCGGCTCCGCGGTCGCCAGGAACCGCTGGGCGAAGTCCGGCGCCGGGACGTAGTGGCGGCGTACGGCCTTGGGGAGGGACCGGATCAGCTCCGTCACCAGGCCCTCGCGCAGCCCGGGGATCTGCCAGTCGAAGCCCCCGGCGCCGACCTGGTTGAGCACCTGGAGCGGTACGTGGACGGTGACGCCGTCCGCGTCCGTACCCGGCTCGAACTGGTAGGTCACCGGGAGGACGAGGCCGTCCTGCTGCCAGACGTCCGGGTAGTCCGCCTTGGAGACGCCCTCGGCGCGCTCGTTGATGAGCATCGACTTCTCGAAGTTCAGCAGGTCGGGCTCGTCCCTGCGTTTCTTCTTCCACCAGGAGTCGAAGTGCGCGCCGGAGACGACGTCCTCGGGCACGCGCTGGTCGTAGAAGTCGTAGAGCGTCTCGTCGTCCACCAGGATGTCGCGGCGGCGGGCGCGGTGCTCCAGCTCCTCGACCTCGCCGAGGAGCGTGCGGTTGTCGTGGAAGAACTGGTGGTGGGTGCGCCAGTCGCCCTCCACCAGCGCGTTGCGGATGAACAGGTCGCGGGAGGTCTCCGGGTCGATACGCGCGTAGTTGACCTTGCGCTGGGCGACGACGGGCACGCCGTACAGCGTCACCCGCTCGTACGCCATCACCGCGGCCTGCTTCTGCTCCCAGTGCGGCTCGCTGTACGTCCGCTTCACCAGATGGCCGGCCAGCGGCTCGATCCACTCCGGCTCGATCTTCGCGTTGACCCGGGCCCACAGCCGGGAGGTCTCCACCAGCTCGGCGGACATGATCCAGCGGGGCGGCTTCTTGAAGAGCGCCGAGCCGGGGAAGACGGCGAACTTCGTCCCCCGCGCCCCCAGATACTCGTTCTTCTCGCCCTCCTTCAGCCCGATGTGCGACAGCAGCCCGGCCAGCAGCGACTGGTGCACCGCGTCGGGCGCGGCCTCCTGGTCGCCGAGGTGGAGCTTCAGGGCCCTGGTGACCTGGCGGAGCTGCGCGTAGATGTCCTGCCACTCGCGTATCCGCAGGTAGTTCAGGAACTCCGCCTTGCACATCCGGCGGAAGGCGGAGGACGAGAGCGCCCGCTGCTGCTCCTTCACATACCGCCACAGATGGAGGAAGGCGAGGAAGTCGCTGGACTCGTCCTTGAAGCGGGCGTGCTGCTGGTCGGCCTGCTGCTGCTTGTCGGCGGGGCGCTCGCGCGGATCCTGGATGGAGAGCGCGGCGGCGATCACCATGACCTCCTGGACGCAGCCGTTCCGGTCCGCCTCCAGGACCATCCGGGCCAGCCGCGGGTCCACCGGGAGCTGGGAGAGGGCCCGGCCCGTCCGCGTCAGCCGCCGCTCCTTGCCCGCCTCCAGCGCGCCCAGCTCTTCGAGGAGCTGCACGCCCGCCTTGATGCTGCGGTGGTCCGGCGGGTCGATGAACGGGAACCGCTCGATGTCCCCGAGCCCGGCCGCCGTCATCTGGAGGATCACGGAGGCGAGGTTCGTCCGGACGATCTCCGGGTCGGTGAACTCGGGGCGGGAGAGGAAGTCCTCCTCGGAGTACAGCCGGACGCAGATGCCGTCCGAGGTCCGCCCCGAGCGGCCCTTGCGCTGGTTGGCGCTGGCCTGGCTGACCGGCTCGATGGGCAGCCGCTGCACCTTGGTGCGGTGGCTGTAGCGCGAGATGCGGGCCGTGCCCGGATCGATGACGTACTTGATGCCCGGGACGGTCAGCGAGGTCTCCGCGACGTTCGTGGCCAGCACGATACGGCGGGTGCCCGGATGCGGCTGGAAGACGCGGTGCTGCTCGGCGGAGGAGAGCCGGGCGTACAGCGGCAGGATCTCGGTGGCCGCTCCGAGCTGCCGCTGTCCGCGGAACTTCTTCTCCAGCGCGTCCGCCGTGTCGCGGATCTCACGCTCGCCGGAGAGGAAGACCAGGATGTCGCCCGGCCCCTCGGCGGTCAGCTCGTCGACGGCGTCGCTGATCGCGGTGACCTGGTCGCGGTCGGGCGCCGACGACTCCTCGGAGTCCTCTTCCAGCAGCGGCCGGTAGCGCACCTCGACCGGATAGGTGCGCCCGCTGACCTCGACGATCGGGGCGTCCCCGAAGTGCCGCGAGAAGCGCTCCGGGTCGATCGTCGCCGAGGTGATGACGACCTTCAGCTCCGGGCGCTTCGGGAGCAGCCGGGCGAGGTAGCCGAGCAGGAAGTCGATGTTGAGGCTGCGCTCGTGGGCCTCGTCGATGATGATCGTGTCGTAGGCGCGCAGCTCGCGGTCCTGCTGGATCTCGGCCAGCAGGATGCCGTCCGTCATCAGTTTGACGAGGGTGTGGTCCTTCACCTGGTCGGTGAACCGGACCTTCCAGCCCACCGTCTCGCCCAGCGGCGAGTGCAGCTCCTCCGCCACCCGCTCGGCCACCGTGCGCGCCGCGATCCGGCGGGGCTGGGTGTGGCCGATGGTGCCGTGCACCCCCCGGCCCAGCTCCAGGCAGATCTTGGGGATCTGGGTGGTCTTCCCGGAGCCGGTCTCGCCCGCGACGATCACCACCTGGTGGTCCCGGATCGCCGCCAGGATCTCGTCCTTCTTCTGCGAGACGGGAAGCTGCGCGGGGTAGCTGGGCGTCGGCGCGGCCTCCCGGCGCGCGGTGACGCGCAGCTCGGACTCGTCCATGGCCGCCGCGATCTCGGCGAGGGCGGCTTCCCGGGCCTCCGGCTTACGGATCTTCCGCGCGCCGTCGAGCCGCCGCCCGAGGCGGTGCGCGTCGCGCAGCGTCAGCTCGGGCAGCCGGGCCTTCAGGGCGGCTGGGGAGAGGGGTGTGGAAGTCGACATACCTGGTCCAGGATCGCACCCCCCTGATGCGGCTGGCGAACCATTTGGGGGTCCATGGCGGGGTTCCGGCCGGATATCAGGGCGAACGTTAGGCTTGCGCCGTCGTTCCGTACCGACCTGACCGAACCGTGAGGGGCTGACCCGATGAGCCGCAGCGTGCCCGCAATGGGCGTTGCCGTGCTCGTGGGGCTGCTGTTCGCGCTGTGCGGGGTGGTGCAGGGCGCTCCGCAGGTGTCGCAGGGCTCCTCCCCGGTGCCGCAGGGCTCCTCGGCGTCGTACGGCTCCTCGGCGTCGTACGGCCCCGCCGTCTCCTCGTACGACGGGGGCGGGGACACCGCGCCCGGCCCCGGGTGCCACCAGAAGCGGACCGGTGACCTCGACGGCGCTGCCGTGCCCGCGCCGACGTCGGGTCCGCAGCCGTTCGCGGCGGCCCTGGCCCTGTGCACCGTTCCCGAGTCGCACGCCGCGATCGGGGCGGCGCACGCGCGCCCGCCGGTGCGCGGGCCCGCGCCCATACCACCGGTTTCCCTGACCGAGCTCTCTGTGTTGCGGGTGTAGCCGCGCCGCGGCCCCGACTCCTTTCGCTGTCCGTTCCGGGCAGGGGCTGCCCCTGTCCGCGCGTCGCGGGCTGCGGATGTTCGGTGGCTGGTCGCGCCCACGCGGCGGAGCCGCATATCCCACACTGCCCCGCGCCCCTGGTGGGGCGCCCCCTCTCACAGGAGTTCTCCCATGTCTTCATCCAGGTCGGTCCGCTCACGCAAAGGGCTGGTCATCGGTGTTCTCGTGGCGGTCGCCGCGCTGCTCGCCGGGTGGCTGTCGCAGTACGCCGTCGGCGGCGGGGACGGCGGCTCCGGCAGCGGCGACGCCACGGTGCACGGCCGCGCGGACGACACCGCCTCCGGCGATCCGGCGCTGCTGAAGCTCGCCCGGCGGGACGCCGGTGACCCGTTCGCGCGCGGGAAGAAGGACGCGCCCGTCGTGATGATCGAGTACGCCGACTTCGGCTGCTCGTTCTGCGGCAAGTTCGCCCGGGACACGGAGCCGAAGCTGGTCGAGGAGTACGTGGACAAGGGCGTGCTGCGGATCGAGTGGCGGAACTTCCCGATCTTCGGCAAGGGCTCCGAGCGTGCCGCCCGCGCGGGCTGGGCGGCCGGCCAGCAGGGCCGCTTCTGGCCGTTCTACCAGGCCGTCTACGCGGACAAGGGGAACGCGAAGAACAGCTTCGGCGACGACCATCTGCGCGACCTGGCCCAGCAGGCGGGCGTTGCGGACCTCGACCGCTTCGACCGCGACCGGGCGGGCGCCGCCGCGAAGAAGCTGGTGGACAAGGACCGCGGCGAGGCGTACGGGCTCGGCGCCAACGCCACCCCGGCCTTCCTGGTCAACGGTGAGCCGATCTCCGGGGCACAGCCCGACGAGGTCTTCACGGACGCGATCGAGCGAGCGGCGAAGGCGGCGAAGTCGGGCAAGGCGGGCAAGGCAGGCGAGGCGGACAAGGGGGCGAACCGGTAGTGGACATCGGCTACCTCGCCGCGTTCCTCGGCGGACTGCTCGCGCTGCTCAGCCCGTGCAGCGCGCTGCTGCTGCCCGCCTTCTTCGCGTACTCGATCGGCTCGGCGGGCCGGCTGCTCGCCCGGACCGGCATCTTCTATCTCGGGCTCGCCAGCACCCTGGTGCCGCTCGGCGCCGCCGGCTCGTACGCGGGGCGGTTCTTCTACGGGCACCGGGACGCGCTGGTCGCGGCCGGCGGCTGGCTGATCATCGCGCTGGGGGTGGCGCAGATCCTGGGGCTGGGCTTCGCGCCGCGCCGGCTGGCGGAGCTGTCCGGGCGCATCCGGCCCACGACGGCGCTGTCCGTGTACGCGCTCGGCGCGGTCTACGGCCTCGCGGGCTTCTGCGCCGGCCCCATCCTGGGCAGCGTGCTGACGGTCGCGACGGTGCACGGCAACCCGGTGTACGGCGGGATGCTGCTGGCGGTGTACGCGCTGGGCGTGGCGGTGCCGCTGTTCCTGCTGGCGCTGCTGTGGGAGCGCTTCGACCTGGGCGGGCGGCGCTGGCTGCGCGGGCGCGAGCTGGCGCTGGGCCGGCTGCGGCTGCACACCACCTCTCTTCTCTCGGGTCTGTTCTTCATCCTGCTGGGCGGGCTGTTCCTGGCGTTCGACGGGGCCGCGCGGCTGCCGGGGCTGACGGATGTGGACGGCGCGTTCGCGGCCGAGCAGTGGGCCCGGAACGTGGGGAACGCGGTGCCGGACGGGGTGCTGCTGCTCGTGCTCGCCTGCGCCGCCGGTGCGCTGGCGGTGTGGCGCTGGGCGGTGTCGCGCAACCGAGCGGAGTGTCCGGAAGAAGCTGATTCCCACTGAATTATCGTGTCCCGTATGGACGAAGATCAGGATCAGGACCAGCAGAAGAGCGCCCGGCCCTCGGTGCGGGAGCGCTGGCACGCGTTCACGGTGTCCCCGTTCTTCCCGGCCTGTGTGCTGGTCCTGATCCTCGCGGCGGCGGCCGGGCTCTTCGCGGGCTCGTACACGTATGCGATGGCGAACCCGACGCCGCACCACGTCCCGACGGCCGTGGTCGGCCAGCCGGACAGCGCGCGGGACCGCACGGCCTTCATCCAGGGCATGGAGAAGGCCCTCGGCTCCTCGCTGGAACTGCGCCACTACCGCACCCAGCGGCAGGCCGAGGCGGCCATCGAGGCGCAGAAGGTCTTCGCGATCATGCGGGTGGAGCCGCCGGACGGGGGCGGCCGGCCGAAGAAGGTGGAGCTGGACGTCTCCTCCGCCTCCGGCGCCTCCGTCGCCGAACTCCTGGAGCAGGCCGGGCCCGAGGTGGGCCGCGAGGTCGGGGTGCGGGTGCAGGTCCGCGATCTGAAGCCGCTGAGCAGCGGGGACCCGCGCGGGCTGGCGATCTTCTATATCTCGCTCGCCGCCGTGATCATCGGCTTCGTCGGGGCGATCCAGCTCAGCGTGCACGCCCGCGCGCTCAACCCGCCCGAGCGGATCGCGTTCACGGCCGCGTACGCGCTGCTCGGCGGCTTCGTGATCGCGGCGGTGGTGGACTGGTGGCTGGACGCCGTACGGCTGCCCTTTGTGCACTCCTGGATGATCCTGGCGCTCACCATGTTCACGTCCGGGATGGTCTTCACCATGTTCAACACCCTCGTCGGGCGCTGGGCGATGGTGCCGACCTGGGGGGTGATGGTGCTGCTCGGCAACCCCTCCTCGGGCGGCGCCGTCTCCTGGCCGCTGCTGCCGTCCGTACTGGGCGCGATCGGCCGCTGGCTCCCGCCCGGCGCCTCGGTGAACGCCCAGCACACGGCCGTCTACTTCCCGGGCCACCAGCTGATCCAGCCCTATCTGGTGCTCGCTGCGTGGGCGCTGGCCTCGTGCACGGTCTTCTGGATCTGGCGCCACCGCCACCCGGGCGGCCGCCCCCCGGCCACCCTGGCATGAGACGGCACGAGACGGCATGAGACGGCATGAGAAGAGGGGCCCGCTCCCGGTGGGAGCGGGCCCCTCTCAACAGTGGCTGGGGCCGGGGTCGAACCGGCGACCTTCCGCTTTTCAGGCGGACGCTCGTACCAACTGAGCTACCCAGCCGGGGCGCCTTCGGGGCGCCACGGCGCCCGGAAGGGAGCGGTCCTGACGGGATTTGAACCCGCGGCCTCCACCTTGACAGGGTGGCGAGCACTCCAAACTGCTCCACAGGACCAAGTGAGTGAGCGACATAGTCACCAGTCTTCACCAGTCGTCACCGGTCACCGCCGGTGACGTCGCTTAAGCAGCCTATCAGAACTCGGAGGGTGCCCGTTCCCGGCGCCACCGGGGCGGGATGCCCGTCCCGCCGGGGCCCTCGGGCCCGTACGGGCAGGGAACGGGCTCGATCGGGTGGGAAACGGGCCGTCCCTGCCGCGCTGCCCCCGGCTGGCAATCCGGGGGGCGGGCGCAGACGGGCACGATCGTCGGCACCGGAGCGCTGGCCAGCGGGGAGCGGGGTCGGTAGAACTCTCCCCACGGGCTCACCGTGGGCCCGTACGGGCAGCCGGATGACCGTACGGAGATCCGCGGGGAACGGAGAGGGGAGGCGACCATGAAGGCGGAGGAGCGGCACCGGGAGATTGTCGGTGCGGCCCGCCGCGCCGGTGCCGTCGACGTCGCCAAACTCGCCGCCGAGCTGGGCGTCGCCAAGGAGACCGTCCGCCGCGATCTGCGGGTCCTGGAGTCGCACGGCCTGCTGCGCCGTACGCACGGGGGCGCGTACCCGGTGGAGAGCGCGGGCTTCGAGACGACGCTCGCGTTCCGCACCACGCTGCACGTCCCGGAGAAGCGGCGGATCGCCGCCGCGGCGGCCGAGCAGCTCCGCGACGCGGAGACGGTGTTCATCGACGAGGGCTTCACCCCGCAGCTCGTCGCCGAGGCGCTGCCCTCCGGGCGCCCGCTCACCGTGGTGACCGCGTCGCTCACGACGGCGGGCGCGCTGGCGGCCCGCGACGAGGTCACGGTGCTGCTGCTCGGCGGGCGGGTGCGCGGCGGCACGCTCGCCACGGTCGAGCACTGGACGTCGAAAATGCTCGCGGGCTTCGTCATCGACCTCGCGTACCTCGGAGCGAACGGGATCTCCCGTGAGCGCGGCCTGACCACCCCCGATCCGGCCGTCAGCGAGGTCAAGGCGCAGGCGGTGCGGAGCTCGCGGCGGCGGGTGTTCGTGGGGGTGCACACCAAGTTCGGGGCGGTGAGTTTCTGCCGCTTCGCGGAGGTCGGGCAGTTCGAGACGATCGTGACCTCGTCAGCGCTGCCCGCGTCCGAGGCCCATCGCTACGCACTCCAGGGGCCACAGGTCATCCGCGTCTGAACCGGTGCGCACCCCGCGCACACCCGCCGCACTCCGTCCC
>NZ_JAAKZZ010000259.1 GCF_011045075.1 Streptomyces boncukensis | reverse complement strand
GGCGGGGGCGGTGACGTCCGGGAGCGGCTCACGGATGTGATGGGGCTCGGGCGCGCGCTCGCCGTGACCGGCCGCCTGGACCGGGCCCGCAGCCTGCGTGCCGAGGCGCTCGCCGCCGCGGCGGAGGCGGGGGACCCCGCCCTGGCGGCCGATGTGCTCTCCGCGTTCGCCGTGCCGGCGCTGTGGCCCCGCAACGATGACGAGGCGCTCTCGCGCCGGATCGTCCGGGCCGCCGAGGACGCCCTCGCGGCGCTTCCCGAAGAGCGGCCGGAGCCTGGGGGCGAGCGGCGCAGCCGACTGCTGAGCACCCTCGCCCTGGAGCTGCGCGGCACCGCCGACGGGCGTGGGGAGCGCGCCGCGCGCGCGGCGGAGGACGCCGCGCGCCGCGCGGACAGCCCGGGCGCGCTGGCCCTCGCCCTCAACGCGCGCTTCATGCACACCTTCCAGCGCCCCGGGCTGGCCGCCGAGCGCGCCCGGCTCGGCGCCGGGCTCGTCGGGCTGGCCGCCCGCCACGAGCTGGTGACCTTCGAGGTGCTGGGGCACCTCGTCTGCCTGCAGGCGCGGTGCGCCCTCGCCGACTTCGCCGCCGCCGACGCCCACGCGAAGTCCGCCGACCGGCTCGCCGAGCGCTACGAGCTGCCGCTGGTCGGCGTGTTCACCCAGTGGTACGGGGCGCTGCGGACGGCTGTCGCGGGGCGGCGCGCCGAGGCGGAGGCCGCGTACCGCGCGGCACACGCCCGGCTCGCGGGCAGCGGGATGCCGGGGATGGCGGAGGGGCTGCTGCCGCTGGCCCTCCTTTCCCTGCGGCTGGACGCGGGCGAGTTGGACGCGGACGAGCTGCGCGCGTGGCCCTGGGGCCCGTACGAGCCGTGGGTGCGGCCGCTGGTCCTGCTGGCCGAGGGGCGCGGCGCCGCGGCCGCCGCCGCGCTGCGGGAGCTGCCCCCCTCGCCGCGCGACGCGCTGTACGAGGCCCGGCTGTGCCTGGCCGCGCGTGCCGCGGTCACGCTGGGCGACCGCGGCACGATGCGGGAGCTGCACGCCGAACTGCTCCCGGCCGGGGGCGAGCTGGCGGGCGCGGGCAGCGGCGCGGTGTCCTTCGGGCCGGTCGCCGACCAGCTGGCCGCGCTGGTGCCCCCGGGGTAGGTGCTGCCCCGCCGGCGGGGGCGAGGGGTCAGGACTTCGCCGCGGGGACCTTCGTCGCGGGCTTGCCGTCGACGGCCGCGGCGAGCTGCGGCACCAGCCGCTCCAGCATGTACGGCAGGCTCAGCACCGTCACGAACGACACGGAGTTGCCGTAGTCGCTGCTCTCCTTGATGTAGACCTCACGCTCCTGCTTGACCACCTTCAGGTCGCCGTACAGCGGGTTCTTGTGCAGCTTCGCCTTCCCCTTGTCGGGGTCGGGGGTCAGCCACACCACCGCGTCGGTGTCGAGCAGGTCGGTCCGCTCCTTGCTGAGGTTGGCGCCGAACTCGTCGCCCACCACCTTGTCGAGACCGGCCGGGAGTTTGAAGCCGAGGCCGGTCAGCACGCGCGAGCGCGGGTCCTGGTCCCCGAAGACGAAGAGCCCGTCGCTGGGCGTGGCCATCACCGCGTGCGACGTGGAGAACTCGGGGTGCTTCGCGGTCGCCTCCTTGAAGTCCCCCTCGACGTCGCCGACGAGCTTCTTCGCCTTCCCCTCCTGCCCGAGCGCCTTGCCGATGATCTCGGTCTGCTCCTGCCACGGCACGCCGAAGTCGTTGTACTTCTTCGGCTGGGCCACCACCGGCGCGACCTTCGAGAGGGTCTGGTACTGGGACTTGGTCAGCCCGCCGTACACCGCGAGGATCAGGTCCGGGCGGAGCGCGGCGATCTTCTCCGTCTGCGGCCCCGTGCCGGTGTCCTTGAGGACGGTCGGCGCCTTCGCCTTCCCCAGCTTGTCGGAGGCCCAGGGGCCGATGTTGCCCTTGTAGTCCCCGAGCCACTTGGTGGTGCCGACCGGCACCTTGCCCAGGGCGAGCACGGAGTCCTGGTCGGTCAGGCCGACGGTGACGATGCGCTTGGGCTCGCTCTTGACTGTCGTGCTGCCGTACTTGTGCGGGAGGGTCACCGGGAAGGCGCCGTCGCCGGAGCCGGACTTGGCCGAAGTGTCGGAGGAGTCGTCGTCGGAGCCGCAGGCCGCGGTGGCGACGAGGAGGGTCAGCACGGTGGCGAGCGCCGCGGCGAGCCGTGTGCCTTTGAGCGAGCCGGACATCAGTGTTCCTTCGGGTTGCTGTCGGGGACTGTCGCGTCTGTCGGGGCTGTCGGGGATCAGTGGCCGCCCCCGGACCCGGGAGCGGAGCCGGATCCGGGGGCGGTGCGGCTGTCGGACCACGCCTCCCACAGCGCGGCGTACGGACCGTCGGCGGTACGGAGTTCGTCGTGGGTGCCGCTCTGCACGATGCGCCCGCCGTCCATGACGACGATCCGGTCGGCGGCGGCGGCCTGGGTGAGGCGGTGCGCGACGACGAGCGCGGCGCGGCCCTCGACCGCGCGGGCCGCCGCCCGCTCCAGGGCGCGGGCCCCGGTGCTGCCCGCCTCCGCCGTCGCCTCGTCGAGCACGGCGACCGGCGGGTCGGCCAGCACCAGCCGGGCCAGGGCCAATTGCTGCACCTGGGCGGGGGTCAGCCGGTGGCCGCCCTCGCCGACGACGGTCCGCAGCCCGTCCGGCAGCGCCTCCGCCCACTCCAGGGCGCCCACCGTCTCCAGCGCGGCGCGCACCGCGGCGTCGTCGGCGCCGGGACGGGCCAGCCGCAGGTCGTCCGCCAGCGGCCCGGCGAACACATGGGTCTCCTGGGTGACCAGCGCCACCGGCAGCGCCCCGTTCGCCCCGTCCGCGCTGAGGTCGACGGAGCCGGCGGTGGGTTCGTGGACGCCCGCGACCAGCTTGCCCAGCGTGGTCTTGCCCGCGCCGGTCGGCCCCACCAGCGCCACCCGCTCACCGGGCGCGAGCGTGAGGTCCACCCCGTGCAGGACGGGGCGGCCCGGCTCGTAGGCGTGGCTGAGCCCGGTGGCGGTGACGGCGGCGGCCGTGGCGGTCGCGTCGCTCGCGTCGGTCGCGTCGGGCGCCGTGGACGGCGCCGTGCGCTCCTGGTCCCGCGCGTCCACCTCGTCGGCGATGCCGATCAGGCGGGCCAGTGACGCGGTCGCCGACTGCGCGTCGTCGAGGAGCAGCAGCGCGGAGTTGATCGGCGTGAAGAGGCTGTGGAAGTAGAGCGCGGCGGCTGTCGCGGTGCCGATGGACACGGCGTCGTCCCGCACCAGGAAGTAGCCGGTGAGCAGCACCGCGGCGAGGCCCGCGTACTCGGCCACGTGCAGCCGGTTGTAGAAGCCCAGCACCAGCCGCACCCCGCGCAGCGTCAGCGACACCGCGGCCGCGGAGCGCTCGGTCACCTGTGCGGTGTGCGGCTCCTGGAGCCGGAAGGCGCGTACCGTGTCCGCGCCGCTGATGGAGTCCAGCAACTGCTGCTGCTGGGATCCGGTGGCGACCCGCTGCCGGGCGTAGAGCGGTACGGCGCTGCGCACGTACCAGCGCGCCGTGAACGCCTGGATGGGGACCGCGATCAGCGCGGCGAGGAAGAACCGCCAGTCCAGCGCGGCCATCGCGACCAGGGTCAGCACGATGGCCAGCAGCGAGCGGGCGAACTCCGGCAGCGCGCCGCGCACCGCCTCGCCCACCCGGGAGACGTCCCCCGTGACCCGGGCCGTGAGATCACCGGCGCCCGCCCGCTCCACGCGCTCCAGCGGCAGCCGCAGGGCGCGCTCCACGAACCGCTCGCGCAGCCGCGCCAGTACGGTCTCGCCCAGCTTCGACACCAGCGAGAGGCCCAGCACGGTGGTGCCGCCCTGGACGACGGCCACCACGATCAGCATCACCACGGGGAAGGTGAGCGCGTCGGCGGAGCGGTGCTCGGCGACGACATCCACGACGCGGCCCAGCAGCGGCTGGACGAGGAGCCCGACCGCTGTCGCCGCCACCATGGTGGCGAAGCCGCCGTACGCCAGGGCGCGGTGCGGGCGCAGCAGCCGGCGCACGGCGGCGCGGGTGCGGGCCGGGGTCGCGGTGGGCAGCAGGGTGCGGTCACCGCTTTCCGACCCCTCTTGCGGGGTGCCTTTCTGCGGGGCAGGGGCCGCTCCTGGGCCCGCGTCGCCGTCCGCGGCGGAGTGGTCGGCTTGGTGCTCCCCCACGTTCCCGGCTTCGCTCGAACAGGGGGGACCCCCATCGCGGCGGAGCCGCTCGTCAGCAGGGCCCCGCGCCCCTGCGGGGCGCTCGTCGTTCATCTCGCCGGTCATGCCAGCACCGCCGTTCGGTAGGTCTCGTGGCGGCCGACGAGCACGGAGTGGTGGGCCGTGTCCACCACCCGGCCGCCGTCGAGCAGCGCCACCCGGTCGGTGACGGCGAGCAGGGTGGGGCTGGTGGTGACGAGGACCGTGGTGCGGCTCTTGCGGATCTCCCGGATGCCGGAGGCGATCCTGGCCTCGGTCACGGCGTCCACCGCCGTGGTCGGGTCGTGCACCACCAGCACCGGCCGGTCGGCGGCGAGCGCGCGGGCGAGGGCGACGCGCTGCCGCTGTCCGCCGGACAGCGACCGGCCGCGCTCGCTGACCCGGGTGCCGTCGCCCTCCGGCAGCGCCCGCAGGTCCCGCGTCACCCCGGCGGCCTCCATTGCCGCCTCCGCGCCGACCCCGGCCGCGCGGCTGTCGGCCGGGTCCGTCGCGGACGCCGTGACGTTGTCGCGCACCGTGCCCTCGAACAGGTCCGCGTCGTGGTGGGCGACGAGCACGGCCTCGCGCAGCGCGCCCGGGTCGAGTTCGCTCAGCGGCACGCCGTCCAGTTCCACAGCGCCCTGTTCCGGGTCGGCGTGCCGGGCCAGGCAGCGCAGCAGCGCGGTGGCGTGGGCGGGGTCGGTCGCGACGACGCCGAGCAGTTCGCCGGGCGCGACGTCGAGGTCCACCCCGTCCAGGCCGCCGTGGCGTACGCCGCGCAGCCGTACGCCGCCGCGCACCGGCTGCGGCAGGCCGCGGTCGCCGTCCGGCACGGCGTGCGGCGCGGCCAGCACCGCGGCGATCCGTGCGGCGGAGGCGCGGCCCTGGGCCAGCTCGGCGTTGACCTGGGCCAGCACCTCCAGCGGCCCGATCAGGAAGACGGTCAGCCCGACCGCCGAGACGAGCTGCCCCAGGCTGATGCTGCCGTCGACGGCGAGCCGCCCGCCGACCAGGGCCACGACGGCGATCAGCACGCCGGTCAGCGTCAGCACCATGCCGCGCTGGAACGCCTGGGCGCGCGCGGCGCGCAGGGTGGCGCGCAGCGAGTCGCGGCTGGTGGCGCGGTAGCGGTCGATCGCGGCGGACTCGCCGCCGATGCCCTTGAGCACCCGCAGCCCGGCCACCAGGTCGGCGGCGACGGCCGAGGCGTGCGCGGCGCGCTCCTGCTCGGTCTCGCTGCGCGCCTCCAGCGGCTTGCTCAGCAGATGCCCGAGCCACATCAGCACCGGTGTGCCCAGCAGCACCAGCAGTCCGAGCAGCACGGAGGTGCGCAGCAGGACGACGGCGCACACCGCGATGCCGAGCAGCGCCGCGGTGCCGAACGTCAGCGCCATGGCGGCGGCGCCGACGCGCCGGGAGTCCTCGGTGGTGACGTTGGCCAGTTCGCCGGGGAGCCTGCCGTCCTCGGCGCCGCCCCTGGGGTGCAGGACGCGGCGGACGAGCGAGACGCGCAGCGCGTGGTCGGCCTCGACCCCGGCCTGCTCGGCGGACCAGGCGCCGAACCGGAAGCTGAGCGCGAGCCCCACGTAGACGGCGGCGAGCACGCCCAGCCAGACGCCCAGGGAGCCCGCGTCGGACCCGGCGACGGCGCGGTCGATGACCACGCCGATGAGCACCGGCACCAGCACCTCGCCCGCCTGGTGGCCGGCGCCGAGGACCGCGCCGATGCCGAGCCGCCGCCGCTGACCGGCGACGGCGGCACGCAGCACGTCCCGTCCGCTCGGCCCGGCGGCGGCGGCCGGCCCGCTCACCTGGAGGCCCGCGCGGTCGCGAGGTCGGTGCGGTGCGCGAGCAGCGAGTCCAGGATCTCCCCGGAGCGCACGGCGGTGGTGGACAGCAGGGACGAGGTGATGCCGTGGGTGTGCTCGGTGGCGCCCTGGAGGTAGATTCCGGCGCTGGCCTGGGGAGTGAGGGCCACGCGGTGGTCGCGTTCGATGCGCACCGCGTCGTTGTCGTCGCGCAGGCAGAGTTTGGCGGCCTCGCCGAGGACCGCGCCGATGTCCCGGGGGCGGTAGCCGGTGGCGTGCACGAGCAGGTCGGCGCCGAGGGTCTCGCGCTCGCCGGTGGGGAGGTACTCGACGGTGACGTCCAGCCCGCCGTCGCCCTCCTGGACGTCCCGGATACGGGAGACGTTGCGCACCTTCAGCCGCTCGCGGCCCAGCACCTTCTCGCGGTACATCGTGGAGTAGAGCGACTCGATGAGGTCCATGTCGACCACTGAGTAGTTGGTGCTGCGGTGGTACTCGAACAGGGACTGCTTGACCTCGGGCGAGGAGCGGTAGTAGACGTCCACCGCCTCGGGGTCGAAGATCCGGTTGGCGAAGGGGCTGTCGTCGGCGGGCGTGTACCCGTACTTGGCGAACACCGCGCAGACCTCGGCCTGGGGGAAGGAGCGGTGCAGATAGTCCAGCGCCTCGGCGCCGCTCTGCCCGGCGCCCAGCACCAGGATGCGCTCCACCCGCCGGCCGGACCCCGTCAGCTCCTCGACCCGGGGCAGCAGCTCGCTGTTGTGCCAGACCCGGTCCGACAGCACGGTGCCGGGCGGCAGGTGCGGCTCCAGGCCGACGGCGACGGAGATGTTGCGGGCTCTGCGCACCACGGTGCGCCCGGAGCCCGCGGGGTCCCGGCTGGTCACGTCGAACCAGCGGATCTCGCCGTCCTCGCCGGTCACCGGCTCGACGGCGGTGACCTCGGAGCCGTAGGCCACCATGTCCGCGACGCGGGACGCGGCCCACTCGAAGTACTCGTGGAACTCGATCCGCAGCGGGAAGAGCGTCTTGGCGTTGAGGAAGTCCACCAGCCTGCCGCGCTCCTGCAGGAAGCACAGGAAGCTGAACTCGCTGGCCGGGTTGCGCAGCGTGACCAGGTCCTTGAGGAAGGACACCTGCATCGTGGCATCGTCGATGAGCATCCCTCGGTGCCAGCCGACCGAGGGCTGGCGTTCCAGGAACGCGGCCCGGAGCCGTTCCTGTGGAGCAGCGCGCGCGTTGTGCTCCTCGATCGCTATGGCCAGTGCCAGATTTGACGGCCCGAAACCGATTCCGAGCACGTCATGGATGGTGTCTGGCTCATCGAGCAGTGGGTTCACCGCAACTTCCTCTCACCTCGGCGCCACTGATATTAAATAAGGTTAGGCTTACCTTGCAACGTGGTCGCCGGAGAGAGGAATGGCTATGCGGGTCGTCATGTTCGGATATCAGACGTGGGGGCACCGGACGCTCCAGGCTCTGCTGGAGTCCGACCATGAGGTGGTCATGGCCGTGACCCACCCCAGAAGCGACCACGCGTACGAGAAGATCTGGGACGATTCGGTCGCCGAGCTCGCCGAGAAGCACGGCGTCCCGGTGCTGCTGCGCAACCGCCCCGACGACGCGGAGCTGCTGGCCGCGCTGCGCGACGCGGCCCCCGATCTCATCGTCGCGAACAACTGGCGCACCCAGCTCCCCCCGGAGGTCTTCGACCTCCCGGCGCACGGCACGCTGAACGTGCACGACTCGCTGCTGCCCGCCTACGCGGGCTTCTCGCCGCTGATCTGGGCGCTGATCAACGGCGAGCGGGAGGTCGGCGTCACCGCGCACCGGATGAACGCGGAGCTGGACGCGGGCGACGTGCTGCTGCAGCGGGCCGTCCCGGTGGGCGAGCGGGACACCGTCACCGACCTGTTCCACCGCACCGTCGACCTGATCGCGCCCGTCGTCGACGAGTCGCTGGAGCTGATCGCCTCCGGGCGGGCCCGCTGGATCCCGCAGGACCGCAGCCGGGCCACGTTCTTCCACAAGCGGTCCCTGGAGGACAGCCGCATCGACTGGACCTGGCCTGCCGAGGACCTCGACCGGCTGGTGCGCGCCCAGTGCGACCCGTACCCCAACGCGTTCGCGTACCACCGGGGCAGCCGGCTCCGGATCGTCGCGGCCTCGGTCTCCGAGCGGCCCTACGGCGGGACGCCGGGCCGCATCTTCATCCCCGAGGGCGACGGCGTCGTCATCGTCGCCGGGGCCGAGGCGCGCACCGGCCGCCTCCCCGGCCTCCGGGTGGAGCGGGTCCGCCTCGACGACGGTACGGAGTACGCGGCGCGCGACTACTTCCGCACGATGGGCGGCTACCTCACGTCCCGGCCGTAGCGTGCTGCCGGGCAGGGGCAGCCCCTGCCCGGCTACGGGACCCGGGCCGCCGCCTCCGCCGCTTCCTCCACTTCCGCCACCTTCTCCACCGGCTCCGCGTCGTGGTGGTGGCGGCCCATCGGGACGACCAAGGGGGTACCGCTGACCGGGTCCACACTCACCCGGCAGCGCAGGTCGAAGACGTCCGCCACGGTCTGAGCCGTGATGACCTCGCCCGGCGAGCCCTCCGCCGCGATCCGGCCCGCCTTCATCGCGATGACGTGGTCCGCGTACCGGCAGGCGTGGTTGAGGTCGTGCAGCACCATCACGATGGTGCGGTCCTCGCGCCGGTTGAGGTCGGTGATCAGGTCCAGGACGTCGATCTGGTGGGCGAGGTCGAGATAGGTGGTGGGCTCGTCCAGCAGCAGGACCGGGGTGCCCTGGGCGACGGCCATCGCGATCCAGGCGCGCTGCCGCTGGCCGCCGGAGAGCTCGTCGACCGGCCGGTCCGCGAGGTCCGTCATGTTCGTTGCGGCCAGCGCTTCGTGCACGGCGCGCTCGTCGCCGCGCGACCACTGCCGCCACCACGTCTGGTGCGGGGAGCGGCCCCGGTTCACCAGGTCGATGACGGTCAGGCCCTCCGGGGCCACCGGGCTCTGCGGCAGGATGCCCAGGCGCTGCGCCAGCTCCCGGGTGGGTATGGAGTGCAGGGCCTTGCCGTCGAGCTGGACGGTGCCGTCCTTGGGTGCGAGCAGCCGGGCCAGGGCGCGCAGCAGGGTGGACTTGCCGCACGCGTTCGCGCCGACGACGGCGGTGATCCGGCCGGGCGGGACGGCCAGATCGAGGCCGTCGACGACCAGCCGGTTGTCGTACGCCAGGCGCACCCCCCGCGCCCGCAGGTCCGGGTGGGTCGACCGGGGATCTGTCGACATGGGTCATCAGCCTCCTGAACCCGCGCGGTTGGCGCGGACGAGCAGCCAGAGCAGAACCGGCGCGCCGAGGACGCCGGTGACGACGCCCACCGGCAGTTCGGTGCCGGAGATGAGGGTACGGGCGATGAGGTCCGAGCCCAGGACCATCGCCGCGCCGGTGAGCCCGGCGGCGACGGGGGGCGGCCAGGCCGTGCCCGCCAGCCGCTGCGCGATCTGCGGCGCCGCGAGCGCGACGAACGCGACCGGGCCCGCCGCGGCGGTGGCGAACGCCACCAGCCCGACGCCGGTGAGCAGGACGGCCAGATGGACCGTCTGCACCCGGGTGCCGAGCCCCGTGGCGACATCGTGCCCCAGTTGGACCGTGCGCAGCAGCCGGCCCAGCAGCAGCGCCGTGGGCAGCAGCACCGCCATCGCGACCGCGAGCGGGGTGACATGGGTCCAGGTGCGGTTGTTGAGGTTGCCGACGAGCCAGCCGAGCGCGGCCTGCGCCTGGAACCGGCCGCCGCGCGCGACGAGATAGTCGGTGGCGCTGGTGCAGATCCAGGCGATGCCGATGCCGACCAGGATGATGCGGTAGCCCGTGGTGCCGCGCCGCCAGGCCAGCACATAGACGAGCAGCGCCGTGGTCAGCGCGCCGAGCAGCCCCAGCGTCTGGGTGCCCAGCCCGCCGTCCCAGCCCAGCACGATGCCCGCGACCACCGCGGTGCCCGCGCCCTGGGTGAGCCCGATCATGTCGGGGCTGGCCAGCGGGTTGCGGGTGAGGGTCTGGAAGAGCCCGCCGGAGACGCCGAACGCGATCCCGGCCAGCAGCCCGACCAGGGCGCGCGGCAGCCGCAGCTCCCGGACCACCAGTTCGGTGCCGGGGTCGGCGGAGCCGAACAGCGCCCGTACGACGTCGGTGACCGCGATCGGGAAGTCCCCGAACGACAGGCCCCAGCAGAACAGGCCGACGACCGCGGCGGCGAGCAGCGCGCACAGCGCCAGCAGCCGGGGGCGGAAGACCCCCGAGACGGGCGGCACCGCGAGGCGGTAGGTGCGGAACGCGCGCGGCGGGGTGCGGCCGCCCGCGTCCGCCGCCTCCGTGGAAGCGGACGGCGCGGGG
>NZ_JAAKZZ010000258.1 GCF_011045075.1 Streptomyces boncukensis | reverse complement strand
GCCCCGCGCCCCGACCGCCCCGGCCCGCGGACCTCTCCCCGCGCCGACTTCGACGCCTCGGTGCGGGCCGCGCGCGAGACGGCGAAGCGCTGCCAGGAGCACGGGGACAACGCGCGGCTGCTGCCGCACGCCTCGTCCCGCAACGTCGCCAGGGACATGGACGTGATCCGCGCCGCGCTGGGCGAGCGCAAGCTGTCCTACTACGGGGTCTCCTACGGTGCCGACCTGGGCGCCGTCTACACGCAGCTGTTCCCGCGCCGGGCCGACCGCATCGTCCTCGACGGGAGCACGGACCCGGAGGCCACCCAGTACCAGCTGTTCCAGCATGCCGGAGGGCCCGCGGAGGAGGGGCTGGACGAGTGGGCCGCGTGGGCCGCCCGGCACCACGGCACCTACCGGCTCGGCCGGACCGCGCCGCGGGTGCGCGCCTCGGTGCAGCGGCTGCTCGACCGCGCCGAGCGGCGGCCCGTCGCCGTCGGGGACCAGCGGCTCACCGCGCCGCTGCTGCGCATGCTCCTGAAGCAGCAGGTCCAGCACGCGGAGAACGACCGTGCGCTGGCCGCCATGGTGCGGGACCTGGTCGACGCCGCCGCGGGGCGGCTGGACGAGCCCGGCGAGGAGCTCTCCGCGCTGCTGAAGCTGCTCGCGTCGCCGGAGGTGGCCGACGGCATGGTGGGCGGGGCGCTGTTCATGTGCGGCGACGGCGGCTGGCCCGCGGGCGGCTGGCCCGAGGACCCCGAGACGTACTGGAGGAACAGCGTCCGCAGCCGGGCCGCCGAGCCCGTCTTCGGCCCCTATGTCAACGGCATGATCGCGCCGTGCGCTTTCTGGGGGAGCGAGCCGAGCGAGCCCGGCACCGCGATCGGCAACGATGTGCCGGTGCTGATGCTGCAGGCCCTGCGGGACAACAACGTCACCTACGCGGACGGCCTGGCGCTGCACCGCAAGCTCACCGGTTCCCGTCTGGTGACGGCGGACATCCGCGCCCACGGCATCTACGGGCGCGAGGCCGAGGGCTATCGGCCCGTTCCCTGCGCCGACCGCGCCGTCAACGACTACCTGCGCGGCGCGCGCCTGCCGGACCGCGACGTCGACTGCGCCCGGCAGGCCGTGCCGGAGCGGTAGGCCGTGCCGGGGTGCCCGCCGCGGTGGGCGGCGCCCGCGCCTGCCGGGCTCGCCCACGGCTCAGCAGGCGGCGGTCGCCCGGTACGACACCGGCTCCCCACCCGGCACCGGCTCGGCCAGGCCCAGCTTGACCAAGTGCCGCAGATGGGCCTCGGCCTCCGCGACGGCGATGTTGCGCGAGCCGAACGGAATGTCGGCCCATGGCCGGTTCCACCGCATCGCCTCCGCCAGCTCCCACGGCGTGCGCGGCCGCTCCGCGAGCAGCGTGCGCAGGCCGGACAGCCGCTCCGCGTGGTGAGCGGCGATCTCGTCCGCGCGTTCCCGCGCGCCGGCGAAGGCGTACTCGTGCGCGGGCAGCACCTGGGCGGGCGCCAGCCGGGCCACCCGCTCCAGCGAGGCCAGATAGTCCCCAAGGGGGTCCCCCCTGCCCGAGCGGAGCCGAGGGCTCGGGGGAGTATCGGCGCCGCCCCCGCTCTCCAGGTCCTCGGCGGGATCCTCGTAGAGCCCGATGTGCGGCGTGACCGTCGGCAGCAGATGGTCCCCGGAGAACAGCCGGTCGCCCGCGCCGTGCCGCTCCTCCAGGTGCAGGCACACATGGCCCGGGGTGTGGCCCGGTGTCCAGATCGCCCGCAGCCGCCGGCCCGGCAGCCCCTCCAGCAGCTCCCCGGGCGGGATCTCCCGGTCGGGCAGCGCGGCCCGGTGCCCGGGGAACGCGCCCTCCCACCCGTGCGCGAGGGCCTCCCGCAGCGGGGCCGTATGGGACTCGGGCGCGCCGGCGGCGGCCAGCTTGTCCACGTAGTACCGCAGCCACACGGTGGGCCTGACCTCCCGGGCGCGGCGCACGGCGTGCGCGTCGGCGGCGTGCATCGCGATCCAGGCGCCGGACTCCTCCCGCACCCGCGCTGACAGCCCGTGGTGGTCGGGGTGGTGGTGGGTGACGATCACCCCGTGCAGCTCGCCGGGCGCGGTGCCGCAGGCGGCCAGGCCGTCGGCGAGGGCCTGCCAGGAGTCCGGGTCGTCCCAGCCGGTGTCGATGAGGACGGGGCCGCTGTCGGTGTCCAGGACGTGCACCAGCGTGTGGCCGAGCGGGTTGTCGGGGATCGGGACCGGGATGCTCCACACCCCGCCGCCGTGCGCGGTGACCTGCGGTGCGCTCGTCATGTACGGCGGCTCCCCCCACTCGCGGTACGGGCATTGTCCCCTAGAAGTAGAACTGGTACTAGTTCTGATGCAGTGTCAGACATCACAGTCCACAGGCAGGGGCGGAAGGATGACGGACACGGACTTCGGCTACGTCGAGCACTCCCAGCTCTTCATCGGCGGCACGCTCACCGACCCCCGGGGCGGCGACACCATCGAGGTCGTCTCGCCGCACAGCGAGCGGCCGATCGGCCGCGTCCCGCACGCGTCGCGCGCCGATGTGGACCGCGCGGTCGCCGCCGCGCGCCGCGCTTTCGACTCCGGGGTGTGGGCGGAGAGGCCGCTGGCCGAGCGGATCGACGTCGTCACCCGGATCAAGGACGGTATCGCGGCCCGCAGCGAGGAGCTGGCCCGCACGATCAGCGCCCAGAACGGCACCCCGTACACCGCGGGCGTCATGGTGCAGTCGCTCGCCGCGGTGATGGTCTGGGACGCGGCGCTCGGCATCGCCCGCGACTACCCGTACGAGGAGCGGCGGGACGGTGTGCTGGGCCCGCTGCTGGTGCGGCGCGAACCGGTGGGCGTGGTGGCGGGCGTCGTCCCGTGGAACGTCCCGCAGTTCACGGCGGCGGCCAAGCTGGCCCCCGCGCTGCTGAGCGGCTGCTCCGCCGTGCTGAAGGTGTCCCCGGAGACCCCGCTGGACGCCTATCTGCTCGCCGAGATCGCGGCCGGTGCCGGGCTGCCGGAGGGTGTGCTGTCGATCCTTCCGGCCGACCGCGAGGTGAGCGAGTACCTGGTCGGCCACCCGGGGGTGGACAAGGTGTCGTTCACCGGCTCGGTGGCCGCGGGCAAGCGCGTGATGGAGGTGGCGTCCCGTCAGCTGACGCGGGTGACACTGGAGTTGGGCGGCAAGTCGGCCGCCGTCATCCTGCCGGACGCCGATCTGGAGGCGGCGGTGGCGGGCATCGCGCCGTTCGCCTGGATGATCAACGGCCAGGCGTGTGTGGCGCAGACCCGGATCCTCGCGCCGCGCTCCGCGTACGACGAGATCGCCGAGCGCTTCCGTGCGGCGGCCGACGGGCTCGCCGTCGGCGACCCGCTGGACCCCGCCACGGAGGTGGGGCCGCTGGTCGCCCAGCGGCAGCAGCAGCGTTCCCTGGACTACATCGCGCTCGGCCGGCAGGAGGGCGCCAAGGTGCTCGCGGGCGGCGCGCGTCCGGCCGAGCCGGAGACCGGCTGGTATGTGCAGCCCACCCTCTTCGGCGACGTCGACAACACGATGCGGATCGCCCGCGAGGAGATCTTCGGACCCGTCATCTGCCTCATCCCGTACGAGGACGAGGCGGAGGCGGCCGGCATCGCCAACGACTCCGACTACGGCCTGTCCGGCAGCGTGTGGACCCGCGACGTGGAGCGCGGCACCGACTTCGCGCGGCGCGTACGAACCGGGACGTACTCCGTGAACACCTTCAGCCTCGACATGCTCGGCCCCTTCGGGGGCTACAAGAACTCCGGGATCGGCCGCGAGTTCGGACCCGAGGGCTATGGTGAGTATCTGGAGCACAAGACGATTCACCTGCCCATATAGGGAGGCGACGGAGGAGTGACGGGGATGGGCGAGCGCTGGCGCGTCGAAGTGGACTGCGACCTCTGTATCGGCTCGGGCCTGTGTATGGACACGGCGCCGGACACGTTCGAATTCGACTCCGCCCGGCAGTCCCGCGTGCTGACGCCGGAGCGGGACGCGTCGGACGCGGTGCGCGATGCGGCCGAGAACTGCCCTGCGGAGGCGATCTCCCTCGTCCGGGCGGACACCGGCGAAAAGGTGTTCCCCCCCGACGAGTAACCCCCTCCCGAGGGAACGCCCTGACGGGGCACGGTCTTGTGCCCCGCCAGGGGCGCGGGGAACTGCGCGCTCAGCCACCGAATACCCGCGGACTGCGAAGCGCAGCACGGGGCAGCCCTTGCTCAGTGCGTTCGGGCCTCCAGGGCCAGCGTCGCGAAGGTGGCCAGCCAGTGGTCGCTGGTGAAGTCGCCGGAGGCGCCCGCGGGGAGCCCTGCCGCGAGATTCGCCTCGGCGGCGGCCGAGAGCGCAACGACCCGTGCGTCCCCCTCCGGCAGCGCGGCGGCGATCCGGGACAGCGCCGCGGCCCGGCTCAGGCAGAGGCCGAGCAGATGCCCGATCTGCGGGTCGGCGGGGTCGGAGACCCGCGGCGGCGGCAGGAACGCGGCGCCGGAGGCGTCCAGTTCGGGGAGGAAGCGGGAGAGCCAGGACGCGAAGTCCTCCGCGAGAAGCACCCGGCGGACCGCGTCCGCCTCGGTGAGCAGCGGGGAGAGGAAGTCCTGCCCGGACGGCTCCCAGCGGGTGGCGGCACCGTGGTCGGGCAGGTACCAGTCCCGCACCTTCGCGGCGACCGGCCGCAGCAGCCGGGGCGCGCCCGCGCCCTCGGCGCTGTCGAGGATGAGCCCCAGCGCGAACGCGCTGTTGGCGTGGGTGCCGTGGCGCACCGGGTACGTCGCCTTCTCCAGCCACCCCGTCACCAGCTCGGCAACGGTGCCGACGGCGGGCGCGAGTGCCGCGCACCATCGCTCCGCGGCGGAAGCGGTGCTCTCCCCCGTGGGCACCGTCCCCGCCGCGGAGCGGCTCTCGGCGGCGAGCGCGGCGCTCTCGGCGGCGAGTGCCAGCAGCCACGCCCAGCCGTAGGGGCGTTCGAAGGAGGGGTGGCGGCGCAGATAGTCCGCCTCGGTCCGCAGCGCCGCCTCGGACAGATGCCCCTCCAGCACCTCCACCGTCGCCGCGGCCTCCGCCGCGTCCAGCGGGGCGGTGCCCGCTGCGCCGCCTGCGCCCCCTGCGCTCGCCGCGCCCCCGGACCGCCGCAGCAGCCGCACCAGCAGCCAGTGCATATGCACCGACGAGTGCCAGTCGTAGGCGCCGTAGAACGCGGGGTGGTGGGCGCGGGGCGGTACGAGGTCGTCCGGGCCGGCGAACAGGTGGGCGGGCGCGTTCGGGTACTCGCGGGTGACGTTCGCGCGGGCCAGCGCCGCGAACGCCGCGGCACGCGCGGCCAGTTCCGGGTTCAATGGGTGGCCCCTCCCGACTCGCGCAGATCCCTGGTCGTCGTGGCGGCGGCGGTCAGCATCGCGCGCAGCCCGGCGGCCATGTCGGGCACCGCCATCGACGGCTTGCCCGCGCCCGCGGCGCCCGCCGCGGCGACCTGCGCCGGCGCGAAGGGGACATGGGCGAAGCCGCCCCGCAGCGCGGGCCGTTCGGTGGCGATCAGATGGGCGAGACCGTAGAAGACGTGGTTGCAGACGAAGGTGCCCGCCGTCTGCGAGACGGACGCGGGGACGCCGGCCGCACGGGACGCCGCGACGCACGCCTTGAGGGGCAGCGTGGAGAAGTAGGCGGCGGGGCCGCCGGGCACGACGGGCTCGTCGACCGGCTCCCGGCCCGCGTTGTCCGGGATCCGCGCGTCGTCGACGTTGATCGCCACGCGCTCGACTGTCAGCTCGGCCCGCCCGCCCGCCTGGCCCAGGCACAGCACCAGGTCGGGGGAGTGGGCGGCGACGGCGGCCCGCAGCTCCTCCAGGGAGGTGCCGAAGACGCAGCTCAGCTGAACGGCCGTCACCCCGAGCCCGGCGGGCGGCTCGGCGGCCAGCAGCTCGGCGGCCTGCCAGGACGGGTTGACCTCCTCGCCCCCGAAGGGCTCGAAGCCGGTCACAAGGATCGTGGTCATGATGGTCGGCCTCCAGCCGTCAGAAGGCGAAGAAGTAGATCAGCAGGATGTTGCAGACGAGCATGGCCCCGGCCGTGGGCGCCTGGGCCTTGATCGGGCCGTACCGGTCCTTCAGCTCCAGCAGCGCGGCGGGGACGATGTTGAAGTTCGCCGCCATCGGGGTGACCAGCGTGCCGCAGAACCCGGCGAGCATGCCGATGGCGAGGATCGCCGCCGCGTTGCCGTTCATCTGCTCGATGAGGACGGGCCAGCCGACGGCCGCCGTCATCACGGGGAAGGCCGCGAACGCGTTGCCCATGATCACGGTGAAGACGGCCATGCCCACGCAGAACAGCGCCACGGCCGCCAGCCGCTGCCCCTCGGGCAGGATCGCCTCGGTGACCTTCCCCACCTGGGTGCCGACCCCGGCGGCCTCGAAGATCGCGCCGAGCACGGCCAGCAGCTGCGGCAGCAGCAGCGCCCAGCCCATCGCCTCCAGCAGCCCGCGCCCCGCGTCCAGCGGCACGGTCACCCTGCGCTCGCGCAGCACCCACATCCCGACGCCCAGCGCGGCGACGGCGCCGATGCCGAGCCCGAGGATGGTCTCGCTGCCGTCCTCCAGCACCGGCTCCCCGCCGATCTTCCACTTGGAGACCAGCGTGGCGCACAGCATGGCGACCACGGGGATGGTCAGCGCGGGGATGAAGAGCTTGTTGCCGAACCGGGCCGCCAGCTTGGTGCGCTGCTCCTCGCCGGTGGTGCGGGGGACGCCCTTGCTCGTCCGGTTGAAGCCGCCCAGGCAGATGAGGACGAGGACGGCGACCCCGAGGGGCTCGGCGGGGAGGGTCTTGTCGGTGACCCAGGAGCTGTAGAAGAAGCAGGCGCCGAGCAGGCCCCAGAAGGAGGCGGTGCCGAGGCGCTTGGGGTTGCTGCGGTCGGTCACCATCTGCAGGGCCATCAGCATGAAGACGGCGCCGACCAGCCAGAAGAACCACTCGGACTTGATCACTTGACGCCTGCCCCGCTCTCGTTCCCGTCTCCGTCCTCGTCCGCGACGGTCATCGCGGCGTTGGCCGTGACCAGCTCCCGCTCCAGCTGCCGGTCGAGGCGGAGCAGCCGGCCGCCGTGGATGAAGAAGGCGCACACGGCGCTGGGTATCGCCCACAGCGCGAGGTGCAGCGGCTCCAGGTGGGTGTCGTATGTACTGTTGACGAGACCGGTGATCAGCAGGATGGAGCCGATGGCGAGGAAGCAGTCCTCGCCGAAGAAGAGCCCCACGGTGTCGGTGCCCGCCGCGTGCGAGCGGACCTTCTCGCGCACCTTCTCCGGGAGCGGCCGGCCGCCGGTGCGCCGCTCGGTCGCGGCCTCCGCCATCGGGGCGATCATCGGGCGGACGCTCTGCGCGGGGCCCGCGATGGTCTGCAGCCCGACGGCCGCGGTCACCTGGCGCACCAGCAGATAGAGCGTGAGGAAGCGCCCGGTGGTGAGCTTGGCGCCGAACTTGCCGATGAGGGTGCGGGCCTGCTGCTGGAGGCCGTTGCGCTCCAGCAGTCCGATCACGGGCAGGGTGATGGCGAAGATCGTCACCGAACGGCTGGACGCGAAGCTCTCCCCGAAGGTCCGGAGGATCTCGACGGGGGAGAGCTTGCCCAGCAGTCCGGTGGCGATCCCGGCCACCCCGACCACGAGCAGGGGGTTGCGGCGTGTCGCGAATCCGAGGATCACCACGAGGACGCCGAGCAGAACGATCATCTCGTCTCCGCCTTCTGTGCCTGTGCGCGAGGGGAGCCGTGCGGCATCGCCGGATCCCGTGACGCGAGTTTCACGGGAGGTTAGAGGATCGTTCAACGATCCGACAAGGGCGCCCACCATGCTGATCTTGGGCCGGTGGCTGCGCGCCCCGGACGGGGCGCGGGGAACTGCGAAGACGGGCAGGGGCGGCCCCGGCCCAGCGGGGCCCGGCGGGGTCCGGCGGGCCGGAATCAGTCGGGGGTGCTCTCCGGATACGCCTCGATCAGCTGGCGCCTGGAGTCCTCCAGATAGAACCCGAGCTGCCGCTCGGCGCTCTCCGCGTCCCCGGCCTCCAGGGTGCGCACGATCTGCCGGTTGCGGGCGAGGTAGGGCTCGTGGAAGCGGCGCGGGTCGTCCATGATGTGGAACGCCAGCCGCAGCTCGGCCAGCACCCCGCGCATCAGGTCGTCGGTGCGCCGGCTGCCGGCGAGCCCGGCGACGGCCTGGTGGAAGCGGATGTTGGCCGTCGAGCAGTCCGCCCAGCGCCCCTCGGCCGCCGCCTGCTCGCCCGCCGCGACGGCGCCCTCCACGTCGTCCAGCCGGAACGGCGGGTCGCCCAGCTCGCGCAGCGCCGCGCACTCCACCAGCCGCCGCACGCGGTAGATGTCCATGATGTCCGCCGGGGTGAGCACCCTCACGAACGTCCCCCTGTTGAGCCGGTGCACCAGCAGCCGCTCGTGGGTGAGCAGCCGGAACGCCTCGCGCAGGGTGTTCCGGGAGACGCCGAGGGCGCCGCAGATCCGCTCCTCGGAGAGCCGTACGCCGGGCCGGAAGGAGCCGCCCGCGATCCGCTCGCGGAGGATGCCCGCGACGCGCTCGGCCGTGCTCGTGCGTCCGAGCAGCGCGCGGTCCCGCGCGAGTTCGGACAGCGCGAGGGAGGCCAGGGACGTGTCGGCGGTCATCGTGGTGTTCCCCCCGGTGGTGAGTGGTGGTCCCAGTCAATCCGAGGATCCGGCGAAAGGGAATTGAGATCAAGACAACCCTTGCTGGATTGTTGAACAATCCCGTACGTTGCTCCCGATGGACCAGAAGATCGACCTCAACGCGGACCTCGGCGAGGGGTTCGGCCGCTGGCGGCTCACCGACGACGAGGCCCTGCTCGCCTCGGTCACCAGCGCCAACGTCGCCTGCGGCTTCCACGCGGGCGACCCCGCCACCATGCGCCGCGTCTGCGAGCTGGCGGCGGAGCGCGGCGTGCGGATCGGCGCCCAGGTCTCCTACCGCGACCTGGCCGGATTCGGCCGCCGGGCCATGGATGTACCGGCCGCCGAGCTGGCCGCCGAAGTCGCGTACCAGATCGGCGCCCTGGAGGTCTTCGCCCGCGCGGCCGGAAGCGGCGTCTCCTACGTCAAGCCGCACGGCGCGCTCTACAACCGCACCGTGCGCGACACCGCGCAGGCCGCCGCCGTCGCGGAGGGGGTCCGGCTCGCCGCCGGGGCGGCCGGGCGTGAGCTGCCCGTGCTCGGGCTGCCCGGCTCCGAGCTGCACACCGCGGCGGCCCGGGTCGGCCTGCCGTGCGTGCCCGAGGCGTTCGCCGACCGCGGCTACCGCTCCGACGGCACCCTGGTGCCGCGCACCGAGCCGGACGCCGTGCTCACCCAGGCGGACCAGGTCGTCAAGCGCTCCCTGCGCCTCGCCCGGGACGGCGAGGTGACCGCGGCCGACGGCCGGACCGTCCGGGTGCGGGCCCGCTCGCTGTGCGTCCACGGGGACACCCCCGACGCGGTGCGGCTGGCCCGCCGGGTGCGCGAGGAGCTGACCGCCGCCGGAGTAGGGGTGCGGGCCTTCGTATGACGCCGCCTGCGAAGACGCCCCCGGGCGCGGAGCCGGACAGGCCGCACGGGGCGCCGCCCGCCGCACCCGGGCCGCCCCCCGTCGTCCGCCCCGTCGGGCGGCACGGGCTGCTCGTCGAACTTCCCACCGCCGGGGCCGCCGAGGCGCTCCACGCCGAGCTGCTGCGCCGCCGCGCCGAGGGCGCGCTGCCGCCCGTACGGGACATCGTGCCCGGAGCCAGAACCGTCCTGCTCGACGGGCTGGCCGAGCCCGCGCGGCTCGCCGCCGAGCTGCCGCACTGGCACATCCCGCCGCCGGCCGCGGGCGGCGGCGCCGCCCTGGAGATCCCCGTGCGCTACGACGGGCCCGACGTGGCCGAGGTCGCCGCGCTGTGGGGGGTGGCGCCCGCCGAGGTCGCGCGGGTGCACGCCCAGGCCGAGTTCCGGGTCGCCTTCTGCGGGTTCGCGCCCGGCTTCGGCTATCTGACCGGGCTGGACGAGAAGTACCACGTGCCCCGCAGGGCCACGCCGCGCACCAGGGTCCCCCTCGGCGCTGTGGGGCTCGCGGGCGGCTACACCGGCGTCTACCCGCGCTCCTCGCCCGGCGGCTGGCAGCTGATCGGGACCGCGCGGGACACCGTGCTGTGGGACCCGGCCCGCACCCCGGCGGCGCTGCTGACACCGGGCACCCGTGTCCGCTTCGTACCCATAGTGGATGACGGGCCGGCCGAACCGGCCGAGGGGGACCATTGAACCCTCCGCCAGCTGAAGCAGGGGGATTCCTGGCTCAGGAAGCCCCGCAGGTCAGCGACCAGCAAGGTCTTACTCCCTCAACACCAGCCGGGTTGGAACCAGCCCGGTTGTGCAGAGCAAGGCTCTGGGTGCGCT
>NZ_JAAKZZ010000257.1 GCF_011045075.1 Streptomyces boncukensis | reverse complement strand
CCCGCCGCCGCACTCACCACGAAAGGCGCACCCCGCACCCATGTACGCCCTCGTCTTCCGCCTCCTGTTCTGCCGTATGGACCCGGAGCGGGCCCACCACCTGGCCTTCGCCTGGATCCGGCTCGCCGCGCGCGTCCCCGTTCTGCGCACCTTCGCCGCCGCCTTCCTCGCCCCCCGCCGCAAGGAGCTCCGCGTCGAGGCGCTGGGGCTGCGCATGCACGGGCCGCTCGGCCTGGCGGCGGGCTTCGACAAGAACGCCACCGGCGTCGACGGCATGGCGATGCTCGGCTTCGACCATGTCGAGGTCGGCACGGTCACCGGCCACGCCCAGCCCGGCAACCCGCGCAAGCGGCTCTTCCGCCTGGTGCAGGACCGCGCGCTGATCAACCGGATGGGCTTCAACAACGACGGCGCCGCCGCCGTCGCCGCCCGGCTCGCGGCCCGCCGCGCCGTCTTCCGCACCACCGTCGGCGTCAACATCGGCAAGACCAAGGCGGTCCCGGAGGAGGGGGCCGTCGCGGACTACGTCGCCTCGGCCGGGGCGCTGGCCCGCCACGCCGACTACCTCGTCGTCAACGTGTCCTCCCCGAACACCCCCGGGCTGCGGAACCTGCAGGCGACCGAGGCGCTGCGCCCGCTGCTCACCGCCGTGCGCGAGGCAGCCGACCGCACGGTCCCGGAGCGCCGGGTGCCGCTGCTGGTGAAGATCGCCCCGGACCTCGCGGACGCGGACGTCGACGCCGTCGCGGACCTCGCCGTCGAGCTGGGCGTGGACGGCATCATCGCCACCAACACCACCGTCGCCCGCGAGGGCCTCGGCCTGCGGGGCGATCCGCGGACCGTCGTCGAGACCGGCGGGCTGTCCGGAGCGCCGCTGAAGGAGCGCTCCCTGACGGTGCTGCGCCGGCTCTACGCCCGGGTGGGCGACCGCCTCACCCTGGTCGGGGCCGGCGGCGTCACCACGGCGGACGACGCCTGGGAGCGCATCCTGGCGGGCGCCACCCTGGTCCAGGGCTACTCGGCGTTCGTGTACGAGGGGCCGCTGTGGATGCGCGGCCTGCACCGCGGGCTGGCCGAGCGGCTCGCGGCCAGCCCGTACGCCACGCTGGCCGAGGCGGTCGGCGCCGAGCACAGGAAGGTGACCGCATGACGGAGCCCGAGCCCCCGGAGCTCCCTGAGCCCCCCGAGCCCTTCGGCGCGCGGCTGCGCCGCGCCATGGACACCCGCGGCCCGCTGTGCGTGGGCATCGACCCGCACGCCGCGCTGCTGCGCGAGTGGGGGCTGAACGACGACGTCGGCGGGCTGGAGCGGTTCACCCGGACGGCGGTGGAGGCGCTCGCCGACCGGGTGGCGGTGCTCAAGCCGCAGGCGGCGTTCTTCGAACGCTTCGGCTCGCGCGGCATCGCCGTGCTGGAGCGGGCCGTGGCCGAGGCGCGGGAGGCCGGCGCGCTGGTGCTGATGGACGCCAAGCGCGGCGACATCGGCTCGACGATGGCCGCGTACGCCGCCGCCTTCCTGGACCCGGACAGCCCGCTGTTCGCGGACGCGCTCACCGTCAGCCCGTATCTGGGCTACGAGGCGCTGCGCCCCGCGCTGGACGCGGCACGGGCCGGCGGGTCGGGGCTCTTCGTGCTCGCGCTCACCTCCAACCCGGAGGGCGCGGAGGTGCAGCGCGCGGTGCGCGCCGACGGCTCCACGGTCGCCGCGACCGTGCTGCGGCACCTCGCGGCGGAGAACGCCGGCGCCGAGCCGCTGGGCTCCTTCGGGGCGGTCGTCGGCGCGACCCTGGGCGATCTCGGAGCGTACCCGCTGGCCCTCAACGGTCCGCTGCTCGCCCCCGGCATCGGCGCGCAGGGCGCGGCGCCCGCGGACCTGCCCGCGGTGTTCGGCGGGGCGGTGCGGCAGGTGGTCCCGAGCGTCAGCCGGGGCGTGCTGAAACAGGGGCCACAGGTATCCGGACTACGCCATTCCGCTGCCCGGTTTGCGGACGAGGTGCGGATCGCGGTCGGGTGAGCCGGAAAAATCCGAGCAATATGCCCGGAAATGTCTGGTTCAACGGAGTCTGACCTGGACTTTTCGCCTGTTCTCCCTGACTGTGGAGCCAACGGCCGCTAGTCTCCGTCGAGAGCACCGCGAACAGGCGCGTTGCTCGTTGCTCCGCAGGTGTAGGGCTACTAGGTTCCTCACCGATCCGTATCCAACAGTTCGACTTCCGAGGTGACGTAGGCGTGGCTCTTCCGCCCCTTACCCCTGAACAGCGCGCAGCCGCGCTCGAAAAGGCCGCCGCGGCTCGCCGGGAGCGCGCCGCGGTCAAGAGCAGGCTCAAGCACTCCGGCGCCTCCCTGCACGAGGTCATCGCCGAGGGCCAGAAGAACGATGTCATCGGCAAGATGAAGGTCTCAGCACTGCTTGAGTCGCTGCCTGGCGTCGGCAAGGTGCGCGCCAAGCAGATCATGGAGCGTCTCGGGATCTCCGAGAGCCGTCGTGTGCGTGGACTCGGCACCAACCAGATCGCCGCACTGGAACGCGAGTTCGGCAGCAACGCTTGATGGGGTCACGGGCACTCCCGTGAGCCGGGATAATCACTGCATGAGTTCCGCAGTTCCCCGGGGGGAGACCCCGGCACCCCCGGTCGGCACGCCGCGGCTGACCGTGCTCTCCGGCCCCTCCGGGGTC
The DNA here is from genome assembly GCF_011045075.1 of Streptomyces boncukensis. GTDB lineage: Bacteria > Actinomycetota > Actinomycetes > Streptomycetales > Streptomycetaceae > Streptomyces > Streptomyces boncukensis. Next base: position 7,782 of record NZ_JAAKZZ010000257.1, on the reverse strand, counting down.
GGCAAGAGCACGGTCGTCGCGCACTTGCGCAAGGCGCACCCCGAGGTCTGGCTGTCCGTCTCGGCCACCACGCGCAGGCCCCGCCCCGGTGAGCAGCACGGGGTGCAGTACTTCTTCGTCGACGACGAGGAGTTCGACAAGCTGATCGCCAATGGCGAGCTGCTGGAGTGGGCGCAGTTCGCGGGCAACAGATACGGCACGCCCCGGCGGGCCGTCCTGGAGCATCTGGAGCGGGGCGAGCCCGTCCTGCTGGAGATCGACCTCCAGGGTGCCCGCCTGGTCCGGGAGGCGATGCCGGAAGCCCGGCTCGTCTTCCTGGCCCCGCCGAGCTGGGAGGAGCTGGTGCGCCGGCTCACCGGCCGGGGCACCGAGGCGCCGGACGTCGTCGAGCGCCGTCTGGAGGCCGCCCGCACCGAGCTGGCGGCCGAGGAGGAGTTCGATACGACCCTGGTCAACACCTCGGTCGAGGAGGTCAGCGCCGAGCTGCTAGCCTTGATGAGCATCGATTGACTCGCTCAATCCGATCGTTTTCACGACCCACCCTCCGGAAGGCAGAGCGTGTCCTCTTCCATCTCCACGCCCGAGGGCATCATCAATCCGCCGATTGATGAGCTGCTTGAGGCCACCGACTCGAAGTACAGCCTGGTGATCTACGCCGCCAAGCGCGCGCGCCAGATCAACGCGTACTACTCCCAGCTCGGTGAGGGCCTGCTGGAGTACGTCGGCCCGCTGGTGGACACCCATGTCCACGAGAAGCCGCTCTCGATCGCACTCCGCGAGATCAACGCCGGCCTGCTGACCTCCGAGGCCGTCGAGGCCCCGCCGGCGCCTGTCGCCCCGTAGCGGCGCATCAGCCCTCGTCAGGGGCCCGGCAGCGCGGCTGCCGGGCCCCTGGTGTGTCATGGAGTCATCCGTATCGCGTGTGGGGAGTGACGAGTGACACAGAGCGAGGGCAAGCCGCGGGTCGTGCTCGGGGTGAGCGGCGGCATCGCCGCGTACAAGGCGTGTGAACTGCTGCGGCGGCTGACCGAGAGCGGCCACGATGTGCGGCCCGTGCCGACGGCCTCGGCGCTGCGCTTCGTGGGCGCCCCGACCTGGGCGGCGCTGAGCGGGCACCCCGTCGCCACCGAGGTGTGGGAGTCCGTGGAGGACGTCCCCCATGTGCGTATCGGCAAGGAGGCCGACCTCGTGGTGGTCGCCCCGGCCACCGCCGACCTGCTCGCGCGGGCCGCCCACGGGCTGGCCGGCGATCTGCTGACGAACACCCTGCTCACCGCACGCTGTCCGGTCGTCTTCGCGCCCGCGATGCACACCGAGATGTGGGAGCACCCGGCCACCCGGGAGAACGTCGCCACGCTGCGGCGGCGCGGCGCCCTGGTCATCGAGCCCGCGACCGGCCGGCTGACCGGCGTGGACACCGGCAAGGGCCGGCTGCCGGACCCGGACGAGATCTACGCGGTGTGCCGCCGGGTGCTGGCGCGCGGCGGCAGCACGGCCGACCTGGCCGGGCGGCATGTCGTGGTCAGCGCGGGCGGCACCCGCGAGCCGCTGGACCCGGTGCGCTTCCTGGGCAACCGCTCCTCGGGCAAGCAGGGCTACGCGCTCGCCGCCACCGCCGCGGCCCGCGGCGCCCGGGTGACGCTGGTCGCCGCGAACAGCGCGCTGCCCGGCCCCGCGGGTGTGGACGTGGTGCCCGTCGGCACCGCGCTGGAGCTGCGGGACGCCGTGCGCGCGGCGGCCGGGGACGCGGACGCGGTGGTCATGGCGGCGGCGGTGGCCGATTTCCGCCCCGCCGTCTACGCCGCCGGAAAGATCAAGAAGCAGGACGGCGGCGCCGAGCCGGAGCCGCTGGCGCTGGTGCGGAATCCGGACATTCTCGCCGAGCTCGCGGCCGCCCGGCCGCGCCCCGGGCAGGTGGTCGCGGGATTCGCCGCCGAGACCGACGACGTGCTCGCGCACGGCCGCGCCAAGCTGGCGTCCAAGGGGTGCGATCTGCTCGTGGTCAACGAGGTGGGGGAGCGCCGGACCTTCGGGGCGGAGGAGAACGAGGCCGTGGTGCTGGGCGCCGACGGCAGCGAGACGCCGGTGCCGCACGGGCCGAAGGAAGCGCTTGCGGACACCATCTGGGACCTCGTTGCCAAACGGTTTCCCGAGTAGGCCGGAAATCACCGTACGGGGCCGAAAATGCGCTCTTGACGGACGCTGTCGATAACCGACAACCCACTACATATCTCCATCTGGTGGCCGTCCTCGCCTGTGCTGGAGTTCGACTTGGGCAGGTCACAGTCGTCTCGCAGTTCGAGAGTCAGTGATTGGAATCCCCGGAGGATGGATAAACTGGCCGCGGACCGTGCTTGGGCGCAGCCCCCGATCCGGTCCGCAAATGCTCAGCCAGCAGCCGCTGCAACCCCAGGGAGCGATGTGTCGCGCCGCTTGTTCACCTCGGAATCAGTGACCGAGGGTCACCCTGACAAAATCGCTGACCAGATCAGCGACACCATCCTCGACGCCCTCCTCAAGGAGGACCCGCGCTCGCGGGTCGCCGTCGAGACCATGATCACCACCGGCCAGGTGCATGTGGCCGGCGAGGTGACGACGAAGGCGTACGCGCCGATCGGAGCGCTCGTACGCAACAAGATCCTGGACATCGGCTACGACTCGTCGAAGAAGGGCTTCGACGGAGCCTCGTGCGGTGTCTCCGAGTCGATCGGCGCGCAGTCGCCCGACATCGCCCAGGGCGTGGACACCGCCTACGAGAAGCGGGTCGAGGGCGATGAGGACGAGCTCGACAAGCAGGGCGCGGGCGACCAGGGCCTGATGTTCGGCTACGCCTGCGACGAGACCGCCGAGTACATGCCGCTGCCCATCATGCTGGCGCACCGGCTCTCGGAGCGGCTCTCGGCCGTCCGCAAGAACGGCACCATCCCCTATCTGCGCCCGGACGGGAAGACCCAGGTCACCATCGAGTACAACGGTGACAAGGCGGTCCGGCTGGACACCGTCGTGGTCTCCTCGCAGCACGCCGCCGACATCGACCTCGACTCGCTGCTCGCGCCCGACATCCGCGAGTTCGTGGTCGAGCCCGAGCTGAAGGCGCTCGTGGACGAGGGCATCAAGCTCGAAACCGAGGGCTACCGCCTGCTCGTCAACCCCACCGGCCGCTTCGAGGTCGGCGGCCCGATGGGCGACGCCGGGCTCACCGGCCGTAAGATCATTATCGACACCTACGGCGGCATGGCCCGCCACGGCGGCGGTGCCTTCTCCGGCAAGGACCCGTCCAAGGTCGACCGCTCCGCGGCGTACGCCATGCGCTGGGTCGCCAAGAACGTGGTCGCGGCCGGCCTGGCCGGCCGCTGCGAGGTCCAGGTGGCCTACGCGATCGGCAAGGCCGAGCCCGTCGGTCTGTTCGTGGAGACCTTCGGCACGGCCGCGGTCGACGTCGAGAAGATCGAGCAGGCCATCTCGCAGGTCTTCGACCTCCGCCCGGCCGCGATCATCCGCGATCTGGACCTGCTGCGCCCGATCTACTCCCAGACGGCTGCCTATGGCCACTTCGGCCGCTCCCTCCCGGACTTCACCTGGGAGCGCACGGACCGTGTGGACGCGCTGCGCAAGGCGGTCGGCATCTAGCCGCCCCCTTCGGCTTCATGCCGGGGCCCGGCATCCCACGCTGGCGGGGTGCCGGGCCCCGGCATGTGCGATCGCGATTCACGCGGCTGCGTCCTCGGGTCCCTCGGGGGCTGCCGGGTCCCCGGCGGGCCCGGGACCGGCGTCCCCGCTCTCGCCGGCGGGTCCGGGCGGCGGGGTGTCGAATCGCTCGCGGATACGCCGGGCCTCATCGGCGTATCCGAAGGCAACGAACATGTCGGCCGTCTCCCCTGCGATGAACGCACCCCGGTCGTCCCCGGGGCGCAGTCCCACGCTCCGCAGCATCTCGCCGAAGTGGTCCGCCGCGTCCGCCACGTCCGCCGCGTCCGGCGGCGGGGCCTCCGGGCCGGCCCCGTCCGTCTCAGGCGGCTCCGCGTGTGGGAGCCCGGGTTCGGAGGGCGCGCTGACCGGCCCCGGGTACGGCGCCATGTGCCGGAACTCGTCCGGAACGTTCCGGTTGTTGGCCGCCGAGGTGAGCTGGGCGAGGACGCCGATGTCGTCCACGGTCCTCTTGATCTGGTCGTCGTTCCTGGCCAGCCACCACACGACGGCGCTGCCCGTGTCGCGCAGCACATCGTCCCCGAGGTACGCGCGTTTGCTGCGCTCCCATTTGCGTTCGTGTTCCCACAGCGCCTCGTCCTTGCGGACCGTGGAGAGCCGGTTCAGCCGCTCGCTGTCCTCGGCGGCCAAAGCGAGCGTGATGTTCTCCGCCATCACCAGCAGACGGCCCGTGGGGTCGGGCCGCATCGTGCCGAGAGCGCCTTCGAGCTGGTGCTGCGCGAGGGAGTGGCGGTGCGGTGGCAGCTTCGCCGTGATGTGTCGGGCCCAGTCCAGAGCCGCGCCGACCGCCAGCCCGCCCGGACTGATCGGCGGCGCGTGGGGCCGCGTCTCGACGGGGCACCAGCGGATGGTGGCGGAGAACAGAAAGTCGTAGTCGGGCTCCGAGCTGGAGAGCGCGACGTCCTGGACGCGCTGCTCGCGGTTCTCGCGAGGCGGCACCGGCACGTCCGGCTCCGGGCCGTACGACCGGGCGAGCGGATCGTCGCGGGGTGTGGACAGTCTCCCCGCCAGATACGCCCCGCCCGCCAGCGCGGCGCCCGCGGTGGCCCATCCCCAGGGCGGCCAGTGCGCATACAGGCCGGCGATGGCCAGGAAGAGCCCGGTGATGACGGAGAGGAAGACCGTCAGCGTCCTGTGGCCGGAACTCATCGTGCTGTCTCCCGGATCATACGGAGGGTCGTCGGAGCCCGATGCCGAGTGCGGCGCGGGCGCTGTTCTGCAGCCGGTTCACGGTGCGGGCGGCTGCGGGCCGCCGGCCCGCCGGGGAGCCGGCCGCCCAGTCGCGGGCCGCCACGTAGAGGCGGCTGACGGCGTGCGTGTCGGCCCCGCAGGAGTCGGCGAGGACGTCCAGCAGGAGCGCGCTGTGCGGCCCTTCGGCGGCGGCCGTGTCGAACCAGTCGAGCTCGCGTCCCGCCCAGTGCTCGCGGGGCGCCCGGTCCCGTGCGGAGCCCCACAGCACGGCGAACTGGTCGCGCAGCGCGGGAGAGGCGATCAGCGGGCCTGCGCGCGGGGAGCGGGTGACCAGCCGCGCCGGCTCCGCGACGTGCAGGAACAGCTCGGCGTCCGCCGCGGCGCGGGGCGCGGGGCCGGGTCTCAGGCGCTCCAGGAGCCGCCGGTAGAGCCGGTCGTCCTCGCGGACGGCACCGGCGAGTGCCACGTGCGCGGCCTTCCGGACCGAGGGCTGCTGGTGGCAGGCGAGGTGGCGCAGCCGGATCATCGCCTGGTCGGGATAGCGTGCCAGCATGTCCGTCGCGCAGACGCCGACGAGGACGTGCGCGAGCCCGGGGTCCAGTGTGCTGTTGCAGGCCCAGTCGTACAGCTGGTGCCGGAACCAGCCTCCGTGCCGTTCGTGTACCACGGCGTCCCTCAGCAGCTGTGCCGCCGCCGGGCGCCCAGTGCGGGGCGAGGAGTCCCCGGCCCATCGCCGGGCCAGCTTCCCCAGCGGCTCGGGCGGTTCCGTACGGAGCCACTGCTCGGTGAAGCGGGTCACCAGCGCGGTAGATTCGTCCCGCGTCAGCCAGTGCCCGGCGGCGATGCGGGCGACCCACTCGTACAGTGCGGGCCGCAGGGCAGGGAAGTTGTCCCAGCCGTGGGCGCGTACCGTCCGGTCGCGGTCCAGCTCCCGCAGGAAGACACGTCCTCCGTCGCGGATGCTCGCGCCGACGGTGTGCAGGCGGGTGGCGAGCGGTTCGTGTGCCAGGGGCGGGGTGGCGACCGCCGGGTGGTTCGCCTGCGTCACCAGCTCGTCGGCCGCGTGGCTGACGGCGTCGGCGCGGGCTCCGTACAGGAAGGCCGCCGCCAGCAGCAGGGCGCGCTGCCGCCCGTCGCCCGCCTGCCGCAGCCTCTCGGCGATCTCGGTGTCGGTGGGGGAGAGCGCCGTGAGGGCGGTCGTCAGCCAGGAGCCGAACCCGGCGCCCTCCCCCTCGTACTGCCGGGCCCGCCGGATGTGGACGGCGAGGGTGCCGACGCGCTCCATGCTGGCGCGCTCCAGGAACTGTGTGAGCCTCTCCTCCCCGCGCTCCCCCGCGTCGGCACGGATGCCCTCTTCCCGCAGGTGGCAGAAGAGGACATCCCGCGCCGGGGGCCGCACGATGCGGACGGCGAGGGAGAAGAGCTCGGGCGACAGCGTGAACTCGCGGTCCGGGGGCAGGACCACGGACAGGTATCCGTTCCGTTCGCGTACGGTCGCCATGAAGCCGCCCAGCTCCCTGAGGAGGGCGTCGCGGCGCTCGCGTGCGAGGTGGACGAGGTCGAGCAGCAGCCGGTCCCCGTCGCCGACGTCCCCGGGGTCGAGCGCCCTGCCGCCGCCGTCCTCCCCGCGGTCCAGCAGCTCGTGGAAGCGGCCCGTGCTCCGGGGCAGGCCGTCGAGCAGCATCAGGGCGGCACACCGCCTTCCGCTCCCGGAGTCGCCCGTGACCAGGGCGATGCGGTGGGTCTGCAGCGTGTCATGGGCCTGTGCGAGGTGGCCGGGCGGAACGAAGCGCCGGGCGAGCCGGGCGAGCTCGTCGTCCGTGACCTGACGCGGATCGGGGCCCGGGCGGCTGACGTCGATGCCGGCTTCCTGGAGTATCTGGACGTACAGATCGCCCTGTCCCGCGTGGACCGGGCCCCGTGAGTCGGTGACCCACGGGCCGGTGAACGGGGTGCCGCCGTTCATGCGTCGTCCTCGTCGTCCGTACGGCGGCGCGGGCGGTGGCCGATGTCCGGGCTGAAGCTGCTGTCACCGGCGTTCTCGACATGCTCGACGTAGTTGCCGACGGCTCCTTCGAAGCGGACGCTGCGGGGGTTCAGGTCCCCCTGCCCCGCGTGCACGGGCCCGGTCGGGCTGTTGATGACGGTTCCGGCCACCTGGCCGCGCAGGTCGCCGTTGGCCTGGACGACGGGTCCGCTGACATCGCCCGTGGTGTTCGCGCTCCCGCCGGGGGGTGCGGGCGGCGGACCGGCCGCACGCGTCCGGTCCAGCTCCGCCAGCCGCGGGACGAGCCGGGCGAGTTCGTTGCCCAGGTGCTCGAAGTCGACCGAGCCGCGCTGGATGTCCAGACGCAGGAACTGGCGGTCGGCGAGCCGGGCGAGCGCGGCCGGCAGTGCCGTCCGGTCGAGCCGTGCCATGGTCCGCCCGTCGAGCACGGGGACGACCTGGACGCCGCAGGAGATCGCTTCCAGGATCTCCCTGCGGACCCAGTCGTCCCTGTTGTCGAGCGCCCGGCGTCCGCGGTCCGAGGCGTCCGGCGCGTCCAGCCAGCGGGGCCCGATCACGGCGAGCAGGACACTGCTCCGGCGTACGTTCTGCAGCAGCGTGTCGTCGAAGAGCTCGCCCGGGCCGATGGACTTGCCGGCCCGGAAGATCTGCTCGCTGCCGAAGCGGTGCGACAGCTCACGTTCGATCGCGGCGGCGGTCTTGTCCCCGTCTCCGGTGCGGTAGTTGATGAAGACCTCGGGCATGGTGGACTCCTAATTCGTGAGTAGGCGGTTCCAGGGCAGCCCCGTGAAGGGCTGCTGGACTGACTGATGTGGATGGGTTTCGCGGTGGCCGCGTGGGCGCCGGATGGACTCCTGTGTTCTCCCGGCCCGCTG
>NZ_JAAKZZ010000256.1 GCF_011045075.1 Streptomyces boncukensis | reverse complement strand
TGGCTGGTTGGCTACGTTCGGGAAGGATAACCGCTGAAAGCATCTAAGCGGGAAGCCTGCTCCGAGATGAGGACTCCTGCCCCCTGTGAGGGGTTAAGGCTCCCTGGAGACGACGGGGTTGATAGGCCGGATCTGGAAGCCCTGTAAGGGGTGGAGGTGACCGGTACTAATAGGCCGAGGGCTTGTCCATCGTTGCTTGCGTCCACTGTGTGGTTTCTGAGACAGCAACCCCGTATACCGGTGGTTGTGTGTTTCACCGTGTTTCGGTGGTTATAGCGTGGGGGAAACGCCCGGTCACATTCCGAACCCGGAAGCTAAGCCCGACAGCGCCGATGGTACTGCATGCGGGAGTGTGTGGGAGAGTAGGACGCCGCCGAACTCAATGTGGAGACAGTGAAGAAGCCCCGTGCGGGGGAGTGCGCCAGCACCCCGGCACGGGGCTTCTTCATGTCCGCATTCGGGCCGCCGTGTCCGGCCGACCCCCTGCCATCGCGGCGCGGCCCCTCCGGGTAGGGTCAAGTGGCGTCATCGGCACGGATACACAGACGGATACACAGGAGGCCCCCGGGTGGAGGTCCAGGAGACGGCGGTTCAGACGGACCGGGTTCTCACCATCCCGAACATCCTGAGCATGGCCCGCCTTGTCGGAGTGCCGGTGTTCCTGTGGCTGATCCTGTGGCCGGTTTTCGACGGTCCCAACGCCGATGGCTGGGCTCTGGTCGTCCTCGCGTTCAGCGGGGTGAGCGACTATCTGGACGGCAAGCTGGCGCGCCGCTGGAACCAGATCAGCAGCCTCGGCCGGATTCTCGACCCGGCCGCCGACCGGCTGTACATCCTGTCCACCCTGGTGGGGCTCACCTGGCGGGAGATCCTGCCGCTCTGGCTGACCGCCGTGCTGCTGGCCAGGGAGGCGCTGCTGCTGGTCATGGTGTGGGTGCTGGACCGGCACGGCTACGCGCCGCCGCAGGTGAACTTCCTGGGCAAGGCCGCCACCTTCAATCTGATGTACGCCTTCCCGCTGCTGCTGCTCAGTGACGGAAGTGGCTGGGTCGCGTCACTCGCTGCTATTTTCGGATGGGCGTTCGCTGGCTGGGGTACGGCTCTCTACTGGTGGGCAGGGGTCCTCTACGTGGTCCAGGTCCGTCGGCTCATCAGGGCGGACGCTGCAGCCGACTGAGCCAGCCTTTTCAGCGTCGCAGAGGCCGGCTGCCCGTTGTGCGACGTCGTGGGCCATCCTGGATGGGTGAAGGTCGGTGTGACCGTCGTCTTTGCGAGGAGGACGCTTCCGACATGAAGGCCGTCGTCATGGCCGGGGGTGAAGGCACTCGCCTTCGCCCGATGACCGCAAGTATGCCCAAGCCGCTCTTGCCAGTGGTCAATCGGCCGATCATGGAGCATGTGCTGCGGCTCCTCAAGCGGCATGGGCTCACCGAGACCGTTGTGACCGTGCAGTTTCTCGCCTCCCTGGTCAGGAACTACTTCGGGGACGGCGAAGAGCTCGGCATGGAGCTGACGTATGCGAACGAAGAGAAACCGCTGGGCACCGCCGGCAGCGTGAAGAACGCCGAGGAAGCCCTCAAGGACGACTCGTTTCTGGTCATCTCCGGGGACGCGCTGACCGACTTCGATCTCACCGACCTGATCACCTTCCACAAGGAGCGCGGCGCGCTGGTCACCGTCTGTCTGACGCGTGTGCCGAACCCGCTGGAGTTCGGCATCACCATCGTCGACGACGAGGGCCGCGTCGAGCGCTTTCTGGAGAAGCCCACCTGGGGTCAGGTGTTCTCGGACACCGTCAACACGGGCATCTACGTCATGGAGCCTGAGGTCTTCGACTACGTCGAGCCCGATGTGCCCGTCGACTGGTCGGGGGACGTCTTTCCGCAGCTCATGAAGGAGGGCAAGCCGATCTACGGCTATGTCGCCGAGGGCTACTGGGAGGACGTCGGCACCCACGAGAGCTATGTGAAGGCCCAGGCGGACATGCTGGAGGGCAAGGTCGACGCCGAGCGGGACGGCTTCGAGATCTCGCCCGGCGTCTGGGTGGCGGAGGGCGCGGAGGTGCACCCCGACGCCGTGCTGCGCGGCCCGCTCTTCATCGGCGACTACGCGAAGGTGGAGGCCGACGCCGAGATCCGCGAGCACTCCGTCATCGGCTCCAACGTCGTCGTCAAGAGCGGGGCCTTTCTGCACCGGGCCGTCGTGCACGACAACGTCTACATCGGTCCGCAGACCAACCTCCGCGGCTGCGTCATCGGGAAGAACACGGACATCATGCGCGCGGCCCGGATCGAGGACGGTTCGGTGATCGGGGACGAGTGCCTGGTCGGCGAGGAGTCCATCGTCCAGGGGAACGTGCGGGTGTATCCGTTCAAGACGGTGGAGGCGGGCGCGTTCGTCAACACCTCCGTCATCTGGGAGTCGCGCGGCCAGGCCCACCTGTTCGGGGCGCGCGGCGTCTCCGGCATCCTCAATGTGGAGATCACCCCGGAGCTGGCGGTCCGGCTGGCGGGCGCGTACGCCACCACCCTGAAGAAGGGCTCCACCGTCACCACCGCCCGGGACCACTCGCGCGGGGCCCGTGCCCTCAAACGGGCGATGATCTCCGCGCTGCAGGCCAGCGCCATCGACGTACGCGACCTGGAGAACGTACCGCTGCCCGTCGCCCGCCAGCAGACCGCGCGCGGCGGCGCCGGCGGCATCATGATCCGTACGACACCCGGCCGGCCCGACTCCGTCGACATCATGTTCTTCGACGAGCGCGGCGCCGACCTCTCCCAGGCGAGCCAGCGCAAGCTGGACCGCGTCTACGCCCGCCAGGAGTACCGGCGCGCCTTCCCCGGGGAGATCGGCGACCTGCGCATCCCGTCCACCGTCTTCGACTCCTACACCGGCTCGCTGCTGCGCGCCGTCGACAGCACGGGGGTGGCCGAGTCCGGGCTGAAGGTCGTCATCGACGCCTCGCACGGCAGCGCGGGCCTGGTGCTGCCGAGCCTGCTGGGGCGGCTGGGGGTGGATGCGCTGACCGTCAACCCGGGGCTGGACGAGGCACGCCCCACGGAGACCGCCGAGACCCGGCGCTCCGGGATGGTGCGGCTCGGCGAGATGGTGGCCTCCGCGCGCGCCGACTTCGGGGTGCGGTTCGACCCGGTGGGGGAGCGGCTCTCGCTGGTGGACGAGCGCGGCCGGATCGTGGAGGACGACCGGGCGCTGCTCGTCCTGCTCGACCTGGTCGCCGCCGAGCGGCGCAGCGGCCGGGTCGCCCTGCCGGTCACCACCACCCGTATCGCCGAACAGGTGGCCGCGTACCACGGTACGCAGGTGGAGTGGACGACGACCTCGCCCGACGATATGACCAGGGTGAGCCGGGACGACGCCACCGTGTTCGGCGGCGACGGCCGGGGCGGCTTCATCGTGCCCGAGTTCAGCTCCGTCTTCGACGGCACCGCGGCCTTCGTGCGCCTCATCGGGCTCGTGGCCCGTACGCAGCTCACGCTCAGCCAGATCGACGCGCGGATCCCGCGCGCCCATGTGCTCCGCCGCGACCTCGCCACGCCGTGGGCGGTCAAGGGCCTGGTGATGCGGACGGTGGTGGAGGCCGCGGGCGAGCGTTTCGTGGACACCACCGACGGCGTCCGCGTGGTCGAGTCCGACGGCCGCTGGGTGATGGTGCTGCCCGACCCGGCGGAGGCCGTCACCCATCTGTGGGCCGAGGGGCCCGACGAGCACTCCGCCCGCTCACTGCTCGACGAGTGGGCCGCCGTGGTGGACAGCGCGGGCCGTTAGCTCCTGTCCGGCAGATCGTGCGGCCCGGGTGCCGCCCCTTGCGGCTCGCGCGGGGCGCGCCGTCGACGGGGTGCTCATGATCTGCCGGACACTGATCTGCCGGACACGCGCCGGCCGTATGGGCGGTGGCCCGTTCGGTCGCACGGTCCTCGACGTGCGACGATGTGCGGCATGTCGCAGCAGCATCCCGATCGGAGCACTCCCTCGCGGCCTGCGCGGCCCGACGCCTCCATGTCGCTGCTGAACAATGTGATGGAACACAGCCTGGACGACGGCTACGCCGAGGTGGCGGCGCGCAGGGGCGCGGAGGGCCGCGCCGGCCTGCCGCGCACGCTGCGGGCCAAGCTCGGGCTGGCAGCGGGGCTGGTGCTCGCCGCCCTGGTGGTGACCCTCGGCGCCGCGCAGGCGCGCGTCGAGGCACCGGCGATCGCCAAGGAGAAGGAAAAGCTCATCGAGCGCATCGAGGACGGCAACAAACGCGCCGACACGCTCCAGAAGAGCGTCGACCGGCTGCGTTCCTCCGTCGACAAGAAGCAGCGCGCGGCGCTGGAGAAGTACGGCGGTGAACGCGCCCGGCGCGTCGCCCTGCTGTCCGGCGCGGTGCCGGTCGAGGGCCCCGGCGTCAAGCTGGTGGTGAACGACGCCGAGACCAAGGACTCCCCGTCCGGCAGCGGCGAAGGACCCCGCGAGGGCGGCGGCTTCTCCGAGACCGGCCGGGTCCGCGACCGCGATATGCAGCGCGTGGTCAACGGGCTGTGGGAGTCCGGCGCGGAGGCGGTCGCCATCAACGGCCAGCGCCTCACCGCGCGCTCCGCGATCCGTGCCGCCGGGGACGCGATACTGGTCGACAACAAGCCGCTGGTGCCGCCCTACACCCTGCTCGCGGTGGGGCCGGGCGCCAAGCTCAGCAAGACCTTCCAGGACAGCGTGGACGGCCAGTACCTCCACGTGCTGCGCAAGGACTACGGCATCAGGTCCAGTATCTCCGTGCGGGACGAGGTCCGGCTGCCTGCCGCGCCCAGCATGATCGTACGAACAGCGAAACCCGTGAAGACAGAAAAGGGCAGCACATCGTGATCGCCGTACTGGGCCTCATCGTCGGTGTCGTGGCCGGGCTCGTGGTCCGGCCCGTGGTGCCGACGGCGGTGGAGCCATATCTGCCGATCGCCGTCGTGGCGGCGCTGGACGCGGTCTTCGGGGGACTGCGCGCGATGCTGGACGGCATCTTCGTCGACAAGGTGTTCGTCGTCTCGTTCCTCTCCAACGTCGTGGTCGCGGCGCTGATCGTGTTCCTGGGCGACAAGCTGGGCGTCGGCGCGCAGCTGTCGACGGGCGTGGTCGTGGTCCTCGGCATCCGAATCTTCTCCAACGCCGCCGCCATCCGGCGGCACATCTTCCGGGCGTGAGGCCGATGAGTCCGGTGAGTGACGCGAACGACGGAAGCGGACCGGCCGCGGGCGGACACGGCGGGCACGGCGGACCGCCCCGGCACGGCGGTGCCCTGCCGCCGGAGAGCCCCCACCCGCCCGCCGGCTCGCGGCCGCCCGGGAGCGGGGAGCCGCCCGGCGGGCCGCAGGGGCCCGGGGTGGAGCCCGGCGGAGGCGAGGGGCGCCGGCGTCTCGCGCAGGCGGTCTGGCCGCCGCGGGTGACGCGGGCTCAACTGATCGTGGCGCTGCTGCTGTTCGGACTGGGCCTGGGGCTGGCCATCCAAGTGCGCTCCACCAGCGAGAACAGCGCCCTGCGCGGCGCCCGCCAGGAGGACCTGGTGCGTATCCTCGACGAGCTCGACGACCGCACCAAACGGCTGGAGGACGAGAAGGGGGAGCTGTCGCGCCACCGCACCGAGCTGGAGAGCAGCTCGGACCAGGCCGAGGAGGCCCGCAAGCAGCGCAAGGAGAAGGAGGGCCAGCTCGGTGTGCTGGCGGGCACCGTGGCGGCCGAAGGGCCCGGAATCCGGATGACCATCGGGGACCGCGCGGGCAACACGGACTCCGACGCGCTGCTGGACGCGGTCCAGGAGCTCCGCGCCGCCGGCGCGGAGGCGATCCAGATCAACGGCGTACGCGTGGTCGCGGGAACCTATTTCTCGGACAGCGACGGCGGCGTACGCGTGGACGGGCGTAAGATCGGGCAGCCATACCGCTTCGAGGTGATCGGCAAGCCGCAGGACTTGGAGCCCGCGTTGAACATTCCCGGAGGGGTCATTCAGACTCTGAAGAAAGAACAGGCCACGGTGTCCGTGCGCCGCTCGGAGAAGATCACTGTTGACGCCTTGCGATCGTCGAAGCGGCCTGACTACGCTCGGTCGTCATCGCAGTGAGAGGGCACGTGAGGCAGCCGTAGGGCTTCCGGGGGGTCGACGGGCCCCTTCGGCACTGCGTGGTGGAAACTGTCTACAGGTCACGGACGTTAACCGGGCGTCCGGAGTGGCCGGTGAGAGCATCGAGGGTCTGTCCTGCCCCACGGGCGGGTCTGTGTCGTGCGAGGGGAATCGCCCGTGAGTTTTTTTGCGAAGTTGTTCGGCAAGAACCGCCAGAACGCCGGCGGTGCGGCCGCGCGGCACCGCGCCCCCCGGCACGCGGAGCCCGGAGCGCCGGGGCCGGAGAACGGCGCCGAGCGTCCGATGTTCCGGGACGAGGTGGCCGCGCGCAACGGCGACACTCCCGGTGGCCACGGCGCGGCGTCTGTTGACCCTGGCACGCAGGGCCGCATAGGTTCCCACACACCTGCAACCTCGGATCCGGGTGGAGGTACTGCCGTGCCGGTGTGCAACAGGTGCGGAACGCGCGCCGCGGAGGCGAGCAGGTTCTGCTCCAACTGCGGTGCTCCGCTGCGGGGCGGCGCCCCCGCCGAGGGGTCGTCCGAGACGACCTCCACCATCTCCATCTCCGGCCTGGAGGCGTACGAGGCGGAGGTGACGGGGCAGCACGCCATTCCGGCGCTGCCCCCCGAGGCGCAGGCAGCCGTGGACGCGCTGCCGCTGGGCTCGGCCCTGCTGATCGTGCGCCGCGGCCCGAACTCGGGCAGCCGCTTCCTGCTGGACGGCGAGCTGACGACGGCCGGGCGCCACCCCCAGAGCGACATCTTCCTCGACGATGTCACCGTCTCGCGGCGGCATGTGGAGTTCCGCCGCGGCCCGGACGGGGTCTTCACCGTCTCCGACGTCGGCAGTCTGAACGGCACCTACGTCAACCGCGAGCGCATCGAGACCGGGGTCCCGCTCGGCAACGGCGACGAGGTGCAGATCGGGAAGTACCGGCTGGTCTTCTACACGAGCCAGCACGCTGTCTGACCCCGCACAGGGAAGGCCCCATGCTGGAGACACCCTCGGGCGGTGCCGGACCCGGCACCGCCGCCGGGGACGGCGCCCCGCCGGGCGGGTCCCTGAGCATCGGGGCCGTGCTGCGGCTGCTGAGGGAGGAGTTTCCCGAGGTCACCGTCTCCAAGATCCGGTTTCTGGAGGCGGAGGGCCTGGTGGAGCCGGAGCGCTCCCCGACCGGCAACCGCAGGTTCGCCCCTGGGGATGTGGAGCGGCTCAGCTATGTGCTGCGGATGCAGCGGGACCACTACCTCCCGCTGAAGGTCATCAGGGAGCATCTGGACGCGCTCGGCCGTGGCGGGACGCCGCGGTCCGTGCCGGCGCCGTCCCGCGAGCCGGCGGAGCCGGAGGTGACGGCCCCGGCGCCCACCGTGCGGATAGCGCGCGGCGAGCTGCTCGCGGTCGCCGGGGTCGGCGAGGAGGAGCTGGCCGTCTGGGAGGCGTACGGCCTGATCACCGCGTCCGACCAGGGCACCTACGATCTCGCGGGAGCCGCCGTGGCACAGCTGCTGGCGGGGCTGGGGAAACACGGCATTGAGCCACGTCAGCTGCGGGCCATGAAGACCGCGGCGGACCGGCAGGCGGAGCTCGTGGAGCGGCTCGTGGCGCCGCTGCGGCGGGACCGGGACCCGCGTACCCGGGCCCGGGCCGAGAGCACCGCACAGGAGCTCGTGGGCCTCTCCGTGCGGCTGCACGCGGCGCTTGTCCAGTCCGCGCTCCGGCCGCGCGGTGACTGAATCGCACACGGATGCCCCTATCAGGGGGCTGTCCGACTACCCAAACGGGCGCGGCACGGCCTAGGGTTGCTGTGTGAATGAGCTCGACGTAGTGGGTGTCCGGGTGGAAATGCCCACCAACCAGCCGATCGTGCTCCTGCGCGAGGTGGGAGGCGACCGCTACCTGCCCATCTGGATCGGCCCCGGGGAGGCGACGGCGATCGCCTTCGCGCAGCAGGGCATGACTCCTGCACGCCCACTGACCCATGACCTGTTCAAGGACGTCCTGGAAGCAGTGGGGCAGGAGCTCACCGCCGTCCGCATCGTCGACCTGCGTGAAGGAGTGTTCTACGCGGAGCTGGTGTTCGCCAGCGGGGTCGAGGTGAGCGCCCGCCCCTCCGACGCCATAGCGCTGGCGCTGCGCACCGGAACCCCGATCTACGGCAGCGACGGGGTGCTGGACGACGCCGGCATCGCGATCCCCGACGAGCAGGAGGACGAGGTGGAGAAGTTCCGGGAGTTCCTCGACCAGATCTCCCCCGAGGACTTCGGCACCAGCAGCCAGTGAGGACGGCGGAGAGCGGGGACAGGACACGGCCCGGCGGCGGGGGCCGAAGACCCATTCGGTCGGCTATTCCCCCTTCACGGGCACGTAAAACCACTCCCTGGGTGATTATCACTCGCCGTGCCGAGTGTGGCGATCGTTGACGCACCCGGAGTGACTGCCTACCTTCATGTGGGCAGGTTCCGGGGCGACCCGGGATGTGAAGGACGGAGGTCGGCGTGACAGGCACCGGCGGTGACAGTACGGCGGCGGGCGACTCCTCCCTATCCAACGAACCCCCGATCCGGCCGGCCGGCCCGTCCGCCCACCGCTCCGGCGAGCGGGACGGAGCCGGCGAGGAGGTCGGCTACCGCGGGCCCACGGCGTGTTCCGCCGCGGGCATCACCTACCGCCAGCTCGACTACTGGGCGCGCACCGGCCTGGTCGAGCCGAGCATCCGCCCGGCGTACGGCTCGGGAACCCAGCGGCTCTACAGCTTCCGCGACATCGTCGTCCTCAAGATCGTCAAACGGCTGCTGGACACCGGCGTCTCGCTGCAGAACATCCGCGCCGCCGTTCAGCACCTGCGCGAGCGCGGCCAGACCGACCTCGCCCGGATGACGCTGATGAGCGACGGCGCCACGGTCTACGAGTGCTCGTCCCCGGACGAGGTCGTGGACCTCCTCCAGGGCGGTCAGGGTGTCTTCGGGATCGCCGTCGGGGTGGTCTGGAAGGACGTGGAGGGCGCCCTCTCCCAGCTGCACGGGGAGCGGGTGGACACTGGCGAGACGCTGCTCGGCCACCACCCGGAGGACGAGCTGGCCCGCCGCCGCAACCGCGCCGGCTGACTCCGGGGCGCGGTCTGTCAGTGCCATGCGGCAGCATCGGTGGGTGTGAGAGGCGCACCGACCATCCTGCATCTGGACATGGATGCCTTCTACGCCGCGGTGGAGCAGGCGTCCAAGCCCAGCCTGCGCGGCAAGCCGGTGATCGTGGGGGGACTCGGCCCGCGCGGTGTGGTCGCCACCGCGTCCTACGAGGCGCGGCGCTTCGGGGTGCGCTCGGCCATGCCCACGGCCCAGGCCCGCCGCCTGTGTCCGAACGCCGCGTACCTCGGCCCCCGCTTCGGCCTCTACCGCCAGGTGAGCGACGTGGTGCTGGACCTCCTCCGGGACCTCTCCCCGCTGGTCGAGCCGCTGAGCCTGGACGAGGCGTTCGTCGATCTGGAGGCGGCAGCGGCGCCGGCGGGCCCCGGGAGCGAGCGCGCGGTGGGGGAGCGGCTGCGGCGGGCGATCCGGGGCGCGACGGGGCTGAGCGGCTCGGTGGGGCTCGCCGGGTCCAAGATGCTGGCGAAGATCGCCTCGGAGCAGGCCAAGCCGGACGGACTGGTGCTGATCGAGCCCGGTACGGAGCGTGAGCTGCTCGCCCCGATGCCGGTGCGGATGCTGCCGGGCGTCGGCCCGGCCACGGCGGACGCGCTGCGCCGCGCCGGGATCACCACCGTCGGGGAGACCGCCGAGGCCGGGGAGGACGAGCTGCTGCGGCTGCTGGGCAAGGCGCACGGCACCTCGCTGTACGCGATGGCGCTCGGGCTCGACGACCGCCCCGTGGTCGCCGAGCGGGACGCGAAGTCCGTCTCCGTCGAGGACACCTACGACGTGGACCTCACCGACCGCACCCGGGTGCAGCTGGAGGTGGCGCGGCTCGCGGCCCGCTGCGTGGAGCGGCTGCGCGCCGCTGGGCGCTCCGGGCGGACCGTCGTGATCAAGGTCCGGAGCTATGACTTCTCCACCCTGACCAGGTCGGAGACCCTCCGCGGGCCCACGGACGACCCCGCCGTGGTCAAGGAGGCCGCCGCCCGGCTGATCGACGGCGTGGACACCACGGCGGGCGTCCGGCTGCTCGGCGTGGGCGTGAGCGCCCTCGCGGACTTCACCCAGGAGGACCTCTTCGCGCAGGCGCGGGCCGCGCTGGACGAGGACGACGGGGAGCCGGACCCCGCCGGGAGCCCGCAGGCGGAGAGCGGCGAGCACGGCGCGCCGGAGGGGCCGGAGCCGCCGCAGGACACCGACCGCCGCTGGGCCCCGGGGCGGGACGTGGCACACACGGAGTACGGGCG
>NZ_JAAKZZ010000255.1 GCF_011045075.1 Streptomyces boncukensis | reverse complement strand
GCTGTGTATAAGAGACAGGCGCGTGGGTGCGTACGGGGCCGACTGCGCTCCGGCCCGGTGCTTGCCGGTCGCCCGCCTCCGGAAGGGCCTCAGCAGTGAGAGGGCGAAGCGGATAGGGTCACTCATGTCGACGCTCCTTGTGCAGCGTTGGCCATGCCCCGGGACGGGTGCCTTCCGTCGCCGGGGTTCGTTTCGAGGGACCTTACTAGGGTGTACTACCCCCGTCTAGCCTCTAGGGTAGCTATCGAAAGTATGGCCTAGGCTCCTACGGTCATCGCTGTGAGCATCGACAGAGAGGGCCCGGTACCGCCGTACAAGCAGATCGCCACGATCCTGAGGAGGCGCATCGAAGACGGCGAGATCCCTGCGGGACGCCGCATTCCGAGCCTGGTCGAACTCGAAGCTGAGTTTTCTGTGGCCCGCGACACGCTGCGCAAGGCGGTTGCCGTGCTGAAGGAAGAAGGGCTGGTCGAAACCGTAGCCGGGATGGGAGTGTTCGTGCGGGATGGGCAGCCTGGCCGGGGCGCGCGCCGGTGACTGACGTGCTTGCCACTCGACTTCGCAGGGAGGTTCCCTTGCGGCCTGCGACATGGCTACCCGTGATTTCTCGGTATCAGTAGTCTCCTTCGCAAACCAGGTGCTCGTTCACTTCAGCGGTCACCGACTGGACCAGTTCTCCTAGTGCCTCGTGCGCCCGACTGGAATCACCGTCAAATCGGTCCTCGCCTGTTTTGACTATGACCATGTAGCGGTCTCGGGATTCGTGTTCGGGCTGTGTGCAGTCTACGACTGCTGCGGCTCCTCGTTGCCAGGTTGCAGCTTTGAATTTTCCTGGGAAATCGCGAGGGGGTTTTTTCCCGTAAAACTTGGCTACCGCCCGAGGGGACGAAAGGAGTGATTCTTCTTTCCCGCTCATTCTCCAATCCCCTTCGATCCAGAGTTCGATATCCCCGTCGACGAAGTATTGGCACAATCTTTCTCCTTTGTGCCCGTTTGCATTCCCCCAAGATTCGCCGACCCCATCGGTTTTAAGTTCTTCTCCGGGGCCGAATAGCTCGGAATATTGGCTCTTGGGGACTTTGAGGTCGCACAGGCGGTCCGGGACCGAGTAGTCGCGCTTGGGCGGGTCTTCGGTGCAGGAGGTCAGCGAGAGGAGCAGGCCCGATGCGAGCGTGATAGCGCCTATTGCCACCGTCGCGTACCTCGTTCGTTTCATGTTTGAATTCCCTAGCCCTGGGGGTGAGAGTTTCCGTGCTGCCGCTCTGATCCCGACCCGTCGGCGAAAGATAGACCAGCACTCTTGCTGGCAGATTCACTCACTGCTCTGATCAGTTTTTCGTCGTCAAGGCCAGCGTGACGTGAAGCATCTCCCGTGAGCCGGGCAGCGTTTTTCATTGCTGCGGCGTGACTGTTCTCGAAGTCGTACTTGGCTTCGTCCTGTGCCCTCTGCGCCAGTTGCGGAAGGTCTTTCTTCACTCGGTTTTCGAAGGAATCGCTGAGATCTTCCTGGAGCCACCCGACAGGGACTCCGGCCGTTGATCCGCCAGGGGCTTCCCCCATCACCGCAATCGCCACATCGAAGAGTTTGTTCCCATTCTCTCCAGCCTTGATTGCTCTCTTGTTGAAATCTTGTACTTCAGCTATCTCGTCCTCGTAGATCGCACCCGCCTTGGCTTCGCTGAGGATCCCCTCCACTCGTGCGCCTGCAAAGACGGCATTGGATGCCACGTCGTGTGCGTCACTCTTGTCGGATGCCTCGGATAGTTCATTCATCTGCTGCTGCAGGTGCCCCGCCGTGTAGGCTTGTTGAGCTGAACTGATCGTCCCGTATGCTTCAGGGTCGCGCCCTACGGTTCCCAGGAAATTCAGCAGGTGCCCATTGTCGAATTCAGCACCTTCCCCGTGGACCGGGAACTTGTGAGCGGGGAACTGAGCCCGCTGCACGTCTCCCGAGTACTCGGCCGTGATCTCACCCAGCAATGGTCGAGTTCCCGCAAATTCTCCGTCCTTGCGGATCAAGTCGGGGTCGCCGCCGAAGACCTTCACTGTCTCTGCCATGACGCGTGCGTTGGCGGCCGAGTGGGGGATGGGGGTCCCGAGCCCGTCTTCGGGGGTTCGGCCCGTTGTCGCTGCCTTCAGGGCGGCTTCGAAGCCCTCGTGAGCATCCGGATCAGTCACCTGGGCGAAGGGGCGGGGGCCGTCGGCGGCGCCTTGGCCGCCGACGAAGTCCGAGCCCATCTTCCAGTCGCGGTGTGCCAGGTAGTCCAGACGATCGTTCTTCTCGACTGCGGAGGTGGTGGGGTCAGCATCCGAGTTCGGATCGAGGTAGGCCGCTGCGACCCGGGGCTCCCTCGCCATCATGCCAAGTACGCCGTCGTAGGGATCGTTGACGAACCATGACTCGTGCTCGCCGGTGAAATCTCCGGAGAGCTTCCAGATTCCGGGATTCTCCTTTTCCGCTGTGCGGATGTCATCGGCCACGTCGTGGAGGAGTTGCGGTGAGAATCCCTTGCCCCTCTCCATGAGCGTCACGAGTGACTGATATCCACGAGGCTTCCCACGGCCGAGGGTTGCATCCTGGACGGCGCGCATCCCGTACTGCTTCACTCCGGCGGTACGCATACCTTCGCGCCAGCGGTGATACCAGGCACCGTCATCCGTCTTCAGCCAGTCGCGGTAGCGGGACGCGTACTCGGGCGAACCCAGCGCAAGCCGTTTCCCGTTCGCGCCCTTGAACTCGGGCACCCGAGTGGCCGTTGCCAGGGTGGTTGACAGCGAACGGTCGATGCCCAGGTACTGGCCTCGGTGGTCCGTGTCTCCTTTGTGGGCCAGGTCGTTCAGGGCGTTCGTCAGCTTGATGGTGCCCTCGGGGCCGCCGATGGAGTTCAGGAAGGTGCGGGTGAACTCCTTGTCGTCGGAGTTGGAGCGGAGGAAGAGCTGGAGTTCCTTGCGCTCTCCCGCGCTGAGGCCCCCGCCGTCCTTGCCGCTGTCCAGTTTCGTCGCCAGGTCCGCCGAGCGCTTGACGACGTACTTGTCGACGTCGCCGATCGCCTTGCTGTTGAAGCCGTTGTCGGCTCCCTTGCCGTCGGTGTCGGTGGCTGCCGCCTTGAGGGCGAGCATGTTCTCGCGGTCCGCGTCGGCGACCTTCTTCACCGCCTTGACGATGCGGTGGGTCCACTCCCTTTCGCGGTCCGCGCGGCCCGGGTCCCGGAGGATGTTGCCAGCTTCCTTGTCCGACATGCCGCCTGTGTCGGTGGTGCACTTTCCGTACGGGTCGACCTTCATGCCGTCCTTGACGGCCGCGTCGCGGACGGACTCCACGTGCTTGCGGGCCGCGTCCAGCCTGCCGCGGGCGTCGTCCAGGAGTTTGGCTACTTTGTACGCCTGGGACCGGGCCGCGTTCATCTCGTGCAGCGTCACCCTTGACGACATCCAGAACGCGTTCGCGGCCTCGCCGGTCCAGCCCGTTAATCGTTTCCGCACCTGGTCGCGGTAGTTGTCGTGGACCTTCTTGCAGCTCTTGCCCATCGTCCGCCACGCCTTGGCCGTCTCCGACAGGGAGGCGAAGTCGGCCTTCATGACGTCGTGGTACGTCAGCTCCATCGACGGGCTTCCCTCAGAGGTTGTTGAGGCGGCTGGGGGCGGGAGAGGAGGAAGGCGTGACGCCCTGGAAGCTCTGCACTCTCGCGTTCTCTTCGCCCTGGAAGGAGTTGCCCGTGCCCCGCAGCGCCGTCATCTCGCGTTGCAGGTGACCGCGTACGCCCCGCCACGCCTCGTCCCACCGCTTCAGGCAGAAATCCAGGCCCTTCCGGGTGTCCCAGCCCTGCAGGGTGCCGGGGGTGGTGTTGCTGCTGCCGAAGACGGACGTGGACGCGTTCACCGCCGCGCTGCTCTGCCTCGCCACGGCCGGGCCCAGCTCGTTCTCGATGTGCCCGGCCACCGCGCGCTTGGTCGACGGGCTGACCGCGAGATCGGCGTTGCTGCCCGACGACGGTGCGCTGTTGAGGCGCATGCGGGCGGACTCGGCGCTCCGGGCCCAGTCGTGCTCGAACGACATACAGCTGCGCTCCCGTCGACAGTTGTGTGTATCGGCGTGCGGTGTGCGGTCAGCCGCGCAGAGTAGCGCCTTCGGGAAGTTTCTTCAGGGCGAGGGGCGGTATTTCGCCGCAGGCCGGAGCGCTCAGCCGGCGGCCTTTTCCAGCAGGGGGAGGTAGGCGGTCATGCGGTGGTCCTGGATGGCGTCCGTTCCGGGGGCGAACGCGTTCTGGGCGAAGCCCCTGGCGTGGTCGGCCAGGTTGCCGGCCGTCGACATCGACTCGTGCAGGTTGCCGTCCGCGTCGAAGTAGCGGAGGGCTTTCACGTGGTGGTAGAGGGGCTCGGGCGGGAGCTGCGGGACCACGTCGTTGTTGTTGACGAACCGGAAGTGGCGGGCCGTGAACGCGGCGTCGTAGGCGTCCGCCAGGTCCCGGTCGCCGGTGCGGGGCTGGCCGAAGGTGTGGACGCCGTCCGCGAGCAGTCCGGGGGCCTCGAAGTGCAGCCTGGCCGCGGCCAGCATCGCCAGCGCTGCGCCCAGGCTGTGTCCGGTGATCCACAGGGTCTGGTCCTGGTCGCGGAACTCCTCGACCGTCTTCGTCAGCTCCTGGTGGACGACGTCGAGGGCCTGGGCGAAGCCGACGTGGACCATCCCGTGGCCGCCCGGTCCGGTCGTGCCGGGCGCGTCCACGTCGCTGAGCCAGTCGCGGGCCTGGGTGGGCTCGGTGCCGCGGAAGGCCACGACCACCATGTGGTCGCTGCCCGCCACGAACGCCTGGGTGTCGGTGAGCGGCAGCGGCCCCGGATTGCGCGCTTCGAGGTACCGCACCCGGGTGAAGCCCCACTGCCCGGTCCTCTCGCGTACCTCGGGCTCGTCCTTGTAGGCCAGCTCGGAAGCCCGAGCGAGCCAGTAGGCCAGGGGCAGGCTGTAGCCCGTGGTGCGGTGGTCCAGCGCGGGGACACTCATCGCCGCGTCTCCTCTCCTGCGTCTGCGTCGTCCGGGCCGCTCGGTGCGGCGGTCTGCGGATCGATTTCCGGGGGCGCGGCCGCGTACGCGCGCTCGGGGGAGCGTCACCCGTACGGGGTGCCGCGCGGGCGGCGGAATGAGTACGCGTACCCATGTGCTCGGCATCGCGCGGGCGCACTCTGAGCGCATGACTTCTTCTTCGCATTCCGTCCAGCGGCCCAACACCACCGCCTTCTTCGTGCAGTCCGCCGTCGCGTTCGGGCTGGCGCTGGCCGCCCTGCTGGTCGGCATCGTGCGGCTGCCCGTCGGGCAGTGGGAGCGGGGGTTCCTCGCGCTCGGGCTGATCTTCGTCGTCTCGTCCGCCTTCACGCTGGCCAAGTGCGTACGGGACCGGCAGGAGGTCGAGGAGGTGACCAACAAGGTGGACAAGGCCCGCATCGACAAGCTGCTCACGGAGCAGGACCCCTTCGAGCTGCCCAAGGCATGACAGGCATGACAGGCATGACAGGTATGACGAGCATGACGTGCATGACGCGTGCGGTGACGCGTTGACTTCGAGTGCTCTCCAAGCGCTTGACTGCTGCCGTTTGCTGACGGAGTTGAATGAGGGAGTTCCGTATGAGTGAGGCAGTCGACGCGGCGCCGGTCACGCTGGTCACCGGCGGCAGCAGCGGGATCGGGGGCGCTGTCGCGCGGCAGCTGCTGGCCCAGGGGGAGCGGGTGGCCGTCACCGGGCGGAGCGCGGAGCGGCTGGCGGAGTTCGCCAAGGGGGCCGGGGAGCAGCCCGGCGAGCTGCTGACCTTCCCCGGGGACGCAGCCGAGGCCGGGGACGTGCAGGCCGCCGTGGACGGCACGCTGTCCGCGTTCGGGCGGCTGGACGGGGTGGTCGCCAACGCCGGGTTCGCCACGTCCGGGACGCTGGCCGACGGGGACCCGGACGAGTGGCGGGCCATGCTGCTGACCAACGTGCTGGGCCCGGCGCTGCTCGTACGGGCCGCGCTGCCCGCACTGAAGGAGTCGCGCGGGCGGATCGTCCTCGTCGGGAGTGTCGCGGGCTTCGTCCACACCCCCGGGAACCTCTACGGCGTGACCAAGTGGGCCGTCACCGGGCTCGCGGAGAACACCCGGCTCATGGTGACCGGGGACGGGGTGGGCGTCACGCTCGTCGCCCCGGGGCGGGTCGAGACGCCGTTCTGGGAGGCGTCCGGGCGGGAGCTGCCCGAGGGCGCGCTGCTGAGCGCCGAGCACATTGCCGACTCCGTGGTGTGGGCGCTCGGCCAGCCGGAGGGCGTCGACGTGAACACCCTCACCGTACGGCCCGTCGGGCAGCCCGTCTGACCGCTACGGGTTACGCGGACGCCCCGCGTGCGTGCGGGGAGCGGCGGGCGGTGCCGCCGGGCACCGGCTCGCCCGGGTCCGCGCCCAGGGAGACGACGCGGTTCGCGCCGTCCACATGGACGACGCGAGGGCGCAGCGTACGTGCCTCCGCGTCGTCCACCTGGGCGTAGCTCATGAGGATGACCAGGTCGCCGGGGTGGACGTGGTGGGCGGCCGCGCCGTTGATGCCGATGACGCCGGATCCGGGCTCGCCCTCGATGACGTACGTCTCCAGCCGGGCGCCGTTGGTGATGTCGACGATGTGGACGAGTTCGCCGGGGAGCAGGTCGGCCGCCGCCATCAGCTCGGCGTCGACGGTCACGGAGCCGACGTAGTGCAGGTCGGCCTCCGTGACCGTGGCCCGGTGGATCTTCGACTTGAACATGGTGCGCAGCACAGGAGCACACTCCTCGCGGGGACAGGGGTCGCGTCCCCGTGCGGGGGTACGCGCCGACACCGGCAGGGTACCGGGGCGCGGGTGCGCACGGGCCGGGCGCGGGCGGGTGAGAGCCGTCACGCGAGGGGGCTCCCATCCGGGACGCGCGGCGCCGGCGTCAGTCCCAGCGGTAGCCGTCGCCGAGAAGCAAGGTGTGCTCCAGGACGTCCTCCATCGGGTCGTCGATCTGGCCGGCGTTGATCAGCGCCACGCGCGGACCGTTGTGGGAGTTCCTCGGGGACTCGTCGGCGTGGGCCGGGCCGGTGGCGAGGGCCGTGCCCGCCACCGCGAGCGCTCCGCAGGCAGCCCAGCGGGCGAGGGGCTTGCGCATCATGTCCGTCTCCTTGGAGTCTGGCGTGAGCCGTTCGGAACCGCGATGCACTGCCTAATGAGCGGAGCGTGACCGCGTCACGCCGATCATCCGATCTTCAGGGGAACGGGTGGCGCTTCAGCCGAAGCTGACGTCCCGCAGCCACGCGTCCAGCAGCTCCGCCTCGCCCAGCACCTCCAGCCGCTCGCTGTCGGCGGGCAGCCGCCGGTAGAAGGCCAGCAGGAGGTCGGTGAGCGGGCCGCGCAGCGCGACGGTCGCCTTGCCGTGCTCACGGCTCCAGCCGATGCCGTCGGAGCGCAGCTCGATGAGCCACTCGGCCGCGCCGCCCGGCACCGACTCCGGCGCGGTGTCCGTCGCGTGCAGGTGGATGCTGCTCCCCGCGCGCTCCCGGAGCCTCCGGAAGCCCGGGTAGTGCTCCTGCGCCGTGGAGCTGGAGACGATCTCCAGCCACTCGTCGACGCAGTCGGCCGCCACCGGCGGCGGTACGGAGAAGTCGAGCCCGGCTGTCAGGTACGCGTCCGCTCGGTGGATCACCGTCTCGTGCACAGCCCGCCGCGCCCAGAAGGCGGCGCTCTGGTCCTGGGCCCAGGTCCATACGTGCGCCTCGGGCCCGGCGGCCCGCAGCTCCCCGACCACGAGCGCGGCGCTCTCGGCGAACCACGCGTCCACGGCCTCGGCCGGGGCGTCCGCGCCGGGCCCGCCGACATCCGGTACGGACTCGTCCGGGAGCATCTCCGTGGCGCGGGTGCGGACCAGCTCGGCGAACCAGCGGTAGGCGCCGCCGAGGTGGACGGCCAGCTCGCGCATCGTCCAGTCGGGGCAGGTCGGCACGCGGTTGCCGAGGGCCGAGGGGTCTGTGGTGAGGGCTCGCCGGAACAGGTCCGCCTGGTGGGCGAGTTCGTCGCAGTACCGTGCGTGGTCGAGCGCATATCCCGTCATACCGGCAGAGTAGGCCGTCTGTCGCTCAGCGGATGTCCTCGTACGGTACGGAGTTGCAGTCGAGCGTGCTGGTGCGGCCGTCGGTGTAGCGGATCTCGGCCGTGTACGCGCGCGCGTCGTCCGGCTTGCCGAGGCGGGCGGTGAGGACGCGGCCCTTGGCGGTGTGCCGCTCGCCTGAGCCCTTGTGCCGGAGGGTGATCCGCTCGGCCCGGGTCTTGCTGCCGGCAGAGCCGCTGACGACCGCCGCGCCGTCCCAGGCGAGGCACAGCTCGCTGTCCTCCGGCGACTCGTCGCGGTACACGGGCTCGAAGCGGCGCGGGTCGTCCGTGTTCAGCAGCACCCTCCGCACGCTGCCCGGCGCCTCCCTCACCCGTACGATCTCGTGGCGTGCGCGCCGGCCGGGGAGCTTGCCCTGCCACAGCCGCTCCCAGCGCACCTGGGTGGCGAGCGGGTCGGGGTCCCCCTGGAGGCGCTCGGCGCCCCGGCACATCAGCTGACGGGCGAGGGTGCGGATATGCGGGCCGTCGAACATCTCGGCCGCGTCCTTGTCCTCGGTCTCGTCCCGGACCTTGGCTCTTCCGGAAGGCACCTTCGGCTCGTAGCTCACCGACACGGGGACGAAGTCGCTGCTGCGCAGCACGTAGTGAACACGGCGGTAGCCGTCCGGGGTGGCCAGCTTCCCGCGCAGCAGCAGTCCGGTGGTCGGGCAGTCGGAGAGCTCGCGGTGCACCTCGCGGGTGCTGCGGAACGCGGGGTCGTAGGGCTTCACCGGTTCCGTCACCCCGCCGGAGACCTTGAGCTTGCGCCAGGTGTAGTCCTTGCCGTCCAGCCCGGCCGCTTCGAGCCCGAACAGCGTGGTGGGCAGCGCCAGCCGCGTCGTGCGCGTGCGCGGGGAGCGCTGCAGCGGGTTGAGCCTGCCGTCCTCGCGGCCCCAGTCCAGCACCACGGGGAGGGCGTCGGCGGCGCGGTCTGGGGGAGCGCCGCCCGAGGGGGCGCGGTACGGGCGGGTGTCGTAGTCGTCCTTGCCGTCCCGGTCCCGGTAGCGGGCCAGGAGCAGGCGGCTGCTTCCGGATTCGCCGTAGGAGTTCTGCACCAGGAGGAGGACGGTGGGGGCGCGGTCGGGCCCGGCGTGTCCGGCGTAGAGCAGCCGGGCGGACGGGGGCGTCAGGACGTTGGAGCGCCGCTGCGCGTCGAAGCCGCCGCTGTCGGCCTTGCGCCGCACCTTGCCGTGGTGCACGGCGACCGCGCGTACGGCGGCCCGCAGCAGGTCCTTGTCTCCGGTGAGGTCCCCGCGCGCGGCCCAGTCGGCGCCGGGCGCCCACCGGCTCTCGTCATCCGGGTTCTTCGCGTCCGCGGCGGACTGGACGACCGGCTCGTCGTCGGCGAAGGCCAGCACCGGCCCCTCCCGCCACTGGTGCGCCGCCCAGCCGACGGCCGCGCCCGCCACCAGGCAGAGCGCCATGGCCACGGTGGCGGTCGTCCGCCAGCGGCGGCGCAGTACGCCGCCGAGTCTGCCGAGCCTGCCGCGTATCGCGCCGAACCGCACGCCGATCGTCCTCCCCCGTGTACCGTCCCCGTTCGCCGCCCGTTCCGGACGTTCCGGCTCAGCACCCTATCCGGGGGCGCTCGACGCGGGCGTCACCCGCGTGGCGCGGTGTGGATACCGGGCGGCACCGGCCGCGGCCGGAGTATCGGTGCATGACCGAATGCGACGGAGCCAACGGCTCAGCACCCCGGCCGGCGCGGCCGGGCACCTCCTGGTACCAGCCCATGCGGGGGCGTGACACGGCCGAGGAGGGGCGCACGGCGACCCCGCTGGAGCTGCTCTACGACCTCTGCTACGTCGTCGCCATCGCGCAGATCGGCCTCCAGCTGGAGCACGCCGTCGCGGAGCACCACTACGCCACTGCGGTCACCGGTTTCGGCTTCGCCTTCTTCGCCGTGTGGTGGGCGTGGATGAACTTCACCTGGTTCGCCTCCGCCTACGACACGGACGACGTGCCCTACCGGCTCGGCCGGCTGGTCCAGATCACCGGCGTCCTCGTCATCGCCTCCGGTGTGCCGCGCGCGTTCGAGGACCTGGACTTCACCGTCCCGATCCTGGGCTACGCGATCATCCGGATCGTGGCCATCGCCGAGTGGCTGCGGGCCGGGGTGCAGACGCGGGATCCGGGGCAGCGCACCGCCGCTTTCCGGTACGCCCGCGGCATCGCCTTCGCGCAGGCCGGGTGGATCGCCTGGCTGTTCCTCCCCGACGCGTGGCGCACCGGGTGGGCCGTGGCGTTCATCGTCGTCGAGCTGCTGGTCCCGCCGTACGCCGAGCGGCATGCCCGTACGCCGTGGCATGCGCACCACATCTCGGAGCGCTACGGCCTGTTCACCATCATCGTCCTCGGCGAGAGCATCACCGCCGCGACCGTCGGCATCCAGCAGGCGGTGGACGGCAAGGCGGAGGC
>NZ_JAAKZZ010000254.1 GCF_011045075.1 Streptomyces boncukensis | reverse complement strand
AGGTGTAGGTGCCGCGCACGGCGATCGTCGGGGGCGCGTCTCCGGGGGTGGGTTCGGTCCAGGCGGTGACGCGCGGCGGCATCCCGCAGCGCGGGCACGGTGCGGCCTCGGCGCGCACCACCGCGGTCACGGCCGCGACCGCGCGGGCGGCGGTACGGCGGGCACGCGGGCTCACCGCCGCGGCCTCGTCTCCGCGTACCGGACGGTTGCGGCCTCGAAGGCGGCACGCTCGCTGTCGGTCGCCGCGCGCAGGTCGCGGAGGCGGGTGGTGATCTCGACCGCATGCGGGAGGATGATCCTCACCCGGCCGCCGCCGAGCACCATCTGCACCCGGCCCGTCCAGCAGGACACCGGCGGCGACTCCCGCGCGGCGACCTCATCCACCACATACGCGCCGCGCTCTGGCTGCTTGGTGCAATCCGATGCCTGCGGTGCTCTGGCCTTGGTCATGAGATCAGGAAACCGAAAGTGTCCGGTGCGACGTCAGGACGCAATCCCGGCGGTTACTTCCCGCGAGCCGGACAGTTTTACCTGAGCGAGCAGGGCGGGCAGGACTACCGTCAAAGCGACGATCGAAGGGGGCGCCATGCCACGGGAGCGGAACGTCAAGCTGAAAAGGCTGCTCCTGACCTACGGCTACACCCACCAAGATCTCGCTGACGAGGTCAATCGAGTCGCCGAGGTCCTGTACGGGAAACCCGCGTCCTGCACGGATCGCCACGTCCGGCGCTGGATTTCCGGCGAGGTGCGGTGGCCCTGGGCCCGCTACCTTCTCCCTCTACAGGAAATCTTCGGCTGTGCGCCGGAAGCCATGGGGTTCGTCCCACGAGGCAAGTGGTCCCGCCCCGTCCAGCCGCCGGCGAAGCCGCGTGTTGACAGGAAAGGCACCGTGCAACGTCGGGAGTTCGTCGCCGTCGGTCTCACCGCTGCTCTCGGGATCGAGGCCATCCCTACGGTGGGGAGACTCGGCACATCGGACGCGGAGCGCATCCGCAACCTCGTCCCAGCCCTTTACGTACATGATCACGCCCTTGGTGGCGGGGCCCTGCACATCGTGGCTGTGGAGGCACTCGCTCGCGTGCACGAGGCGCTCAACCTGTGTTCCTACGGGCCGCGTGTGGAGCGCCTGCTCTACTCCGCTGCTGGTGACCTCGCAGCGAGTGCCGGGTGGTTCGCCTACGATGCGGGCGACCAGGCCGGTGCGACGGATCTCTACCGCGAGGCACTCCAATCGGCGATGCTCGCCGGGGACGGGGCGCTCCAAGCGCGGGTGTGGTCGAACCTGGCGATGCAGGCCCGCCTCATGCATCGGGATCAAGAAGCGCTGCGTATCGGTCGCGCGGCTGTCGAGACGCGTCAGGCCAAAGATGATCCGTGGCTGATGGCGTTACTGCACTGTCGACAGGCGGTAGGGCACGCACGCCTGGGCGAACGCGGCCGGTCCGAGCGTTCTCTCTCGCGAGCCGAGACGGCGTACGAGAAGACTTCCGGAGCGCCTTCACCCTGGCTCTCGTTCCTGACGTCAGCCGAGATCACGGGACTGGCTGGTGCGGCGCATCAGGCATTGGGACAGCACCGGAGGGCGGAGGAGTTGACAGCGTCTGCTCTGGACCAGTTGGAGCCCCGGTTTGAGAGGAACCGCGTCTACTACACGCTCCAGCGCGCGCAAGTGCTGTTGGGCTGTGGTGAGGTGGAAGCGGCGGTGGCCCAAGCACGCCACGCGATGGGCATCACCGGGAACGTGCAAAGCGTCCGGGTACGGGACAAGCTCGCCAGCCTGCGTGACAGCATCGGCAGGTACCAAACCCGGGTCGCCCGCGAGTTCTGCGAACAAACACGAGAGGCAGAGTAATGCAGGACGTCGAGATCCGTAGCCGGGATGCGGCCAGCCTTCACGAGATCCGCCCTCAGCTCCTCGCGGTGTATGCCGAGATCTACGCCGACCGGCTGCACGAGGAGTTCCACAGCGTGGAACGCTTTGACGAACGGCTCGGCTGGAACACGGAGGTTCCCGGCTTCGCCGCCGCCGTCGGCTACCACGACACTGTACCCGTGGGTTACGCCTTCGGCTGCGTGCTGCAACCCGGGACGAACTGGTGGAAGGGTCTGCGCACCCCCGTGTCCGAGAGCGAGACCACCGAGACCGGTTCGAGGACGTTCGCGCTGTCCGAGCTGATGGTCCTGGAGACGGTTCGGGGTACGGGCGTCGCCCGGCAGATCCACGACGCGTTGCTGCGCGGCCGGACTGAGGAACGCGTGACGCTGCTGGTAGAGCGTGACCACCCGCGCGTGCGGGCCCACTATGAAGACTGGGGCTACCAGCGATTGGGTGAAGTGCTGCCGTTCCCTGACGCCCCGGTGTACGACGCGATGGTCCTTCGCCGGACAGGGCGCTGACCAGCCTGGTCAGCAGGTGCGCTGCCATAGGGTCGGGATGCGGCTCGGCGCTGCGCGGCACTCGGTGGTGTCATGGCCGCGCCGATCACCGTGCACCCGCCCGACGCCGAGGGCGGCCGTCGGGTCGTCGCCCGGGGCCGGGCCCTCGGTACCGCGTGCCCGTCCCGATGGGGTGCGGGCTGACAAGGCGTACGCCTCCCGCAAGAACCTGGTTGCAGTCCTCAATGAGTGGCTGTGACCGGCAATTTCGCGACGGACACTAGCTGTGGAAGGTGGTGGTCGCCTCCAGGGCGGCCCGGTCGGTCGCGACCTGGTTCACCGGTGCGTCCTCGTCTGCGTAGCCGAAGGAGATGCCCACGAGCAGCTTTCCTTCGTCCACGCGGAGTTCGTCGCGGACGGTGTCCGCGTAGAAGCTGAGCAGGCCCTGTGGGCAACTGGCCACGCCATACGCGGTCATGGCCAGCAGCAGCGTCTGCAGGTAGGCGCCGGCGTCGGCGGCCAGTCGCGGTCCGCCGTCGCCGGTGACGAACAGAAACGCGGCGTGGGGCGCTCCGTAGAAGCCCATGCTCTCCGCGTCGTAGGCGGCGCGGGCCGGGTGGTCGTCGGGGCCGATGCCCAGCGCTCCGTACAGACCAGCGCCGAAGGCGGCCCGCCGTTCCTGGTGGACGGGGGCGTACATGTCCTCGGAGTAGGGGTAGTCGGCCGTGACGCGTCGCTCGGCGTGGGCCGTCCGCAGGGCGTCGGCCAGGCGGTCTCGCCGTGCGCCGCCGACGATCTCGACCCGCCACGGCTGCGCGTTGGAGTTGGACGGCGCGGCGCCGGCGAGGGAGAAGACGGCGCGCAGAACGTCCTCCGGCACCGGGTCGGGTCGGAACGCGCGGGTCGCGCGACGCCCGCGGATCAGCTGCTCGGCGTACTCCCCCGGGTGCGTCCCACTGGTAGGCGTCTCGCTCGTGCGTATCCGGGTGCAGACCGGCCTGCTCATGGAGCTCTCCTCAGGATCACTTAGGTAAACGTTGTCGTTTACCTAGAGGCTCACCGTACACAGCCACCCCTTCCGAAGTAAACACAGGCGTATACTTACGTCATGACCACGGCGACGACGGCATCTCGACGGCAGGGTCGCGGAGGGCGGGAGCGCATTCTGGCCGCAGCGGCCGGACTGTTCGCGGCCCAGGGGATCAACGCGACCGGCATGGAGCAGATCGCGGAGCGGGCGCCAGTGTCCAAGCGCACCCTCTACGCACACTTCCGAACCAAGGACGAGCTCGTCCTCGCCCACCTGAAGGACCTCGCTTCGACGGGGCGCACCCTGGAGGGCGTGCTGGTACGCGAGGACGTCCCCGCCAAGGAGAGAATCCTCGCGCTGTTCGATCCACCCCCGGCAGCCACTGATCCCGTGCGCGGATGCCCGTTCATCGACGCTGCCGTGGAGTTCCCCGACCCGCAGAACGCGGTCCACTCCTACGCCCGCGAACAGAAACTGCTGATGGTGCGACTGGTGGCCAACCTGGCAGCGGAACTGGGCTGCCGCCAGCCCGCCTTCCTCGCCGAGCAGCTCGTGACCCTCGCGGACGGCGCCGCCAGCCGCGCCATGGTGCTGGGCGAGGCGGACTACGGCCGGCATGCGCGGATGGCGGCGGAGATCCTCCTGGACAACGCGCTGCCGGCCACGGACTGACGGGCCCCGCTTGGCCGGGGCGCCCGCCAGCGAGCAGGGCTGCGCGGTCCGCGTCGCGCACAGCGGAGAAGCAGTCGGCGAGCACCTCGTCAGCAACCTTGTGGCCAGCCGCCGGGACGTGCTCGCCGACGGGCGTGAGATGGTGCTCGACCCGCCGGTGCGGCCGGTGCCGGAGCACGCGCGCCGTGCCGGCCGGCCGGGCATATGCGCCCCGGCGTCCGGATCGGGACACGCGCGCCCCGGCGCCCCCCATCCCGTGTATCGCCTGGCTGTGCCGATGACTCGTGCTCTGCGTACGGTCACGTGCCGACACCGCCTCCCCTCCTCGCCGGCGGCGGTGACGGAGCCGGTGCCCGGGTGAATCCCGGCGGCTGCGCCGTTGGTCAGCAGCCCGTCGCCGTGCCGCTGAGCAATGCGCGGCGGCGCGGGGGCGGCGCGGCGCGGTGCGGCGCGGACCGGCGCGCGGGGCGCTGCTTGGCTTGGTCGCGGCTTACGCCGGCCGGGGCCCGGTGCTGGGATGAGGCGCGCGGTGTCTCCCAGGAGGAGGGGTGTGATGGGACGTCGCGAGAAGCCGGTCGACCCCTGCGCGGGCCCGGTTCAGGAGTTCGCGTACGGCTTGCGGGAGCTGCGGAGCAAGGCGGGCAACCCGACCTACCGGGCCATGGCACGGCGGGTCGAGTACTCCCTCACCGCGCTCTCGCGGGCGGCCGCGGGCCAGGTCCTGCCGACGCTGCCGGTCGCGCTGGCGTACGTACGGGCGTGCGGCGGGGACGCCGAGGAGTGGGAGGAGCGCTGGCACCGGGCCGCCGAGGAGACGACCTCCCAGGTGCGCAGGGAGGACGTGGCGAACGCGCCCTACCGGGGGCTCGCCCGGTTCGAACCCGCCGACGAGGAGCTGTTCTTCGGCCGGGACCGGCTCACGGACGACCTGCTGCGGCTCGTGGGGGCCCACCGGTTCGTGGCCGTCTTCGGCCCCTCCGGCAGCGGCAAGTCCTCGCTGCTGCGGGCCGGCCTCGTCCCCCGGCTCCAGCAGGGCGAGGACCCCGGCGGGCGGCCCGCCGCCATCCGGATGCTCACCCCGGGGTCCCGGCCGCTGGACACCCACGACCGGGTGTTCACCCCCGCGAGCGCCGACGGCGAGACCTGGCTGATCGTCGACCAGTTCGAGGAGGTCTACACGCTCTGCCGCTGCCCGGACGAGCGCGCGAAGTTCATCGAGTCGCTGCTGACGGCGCTGGACCGCGGCAGCCGGCTGCGCGTGGTGCTGGGCGTACGGGCGGACTTCTACGGCAGATGCGCCGAGCACCGCGGCCTCACCGCCGCCGTCCAGGACGCGAGCGTGCTCGTCGGGCCCATGGAGCCGGACGAGCTGCGGGACGCCGTCGTCAAGCCCGCGGCGGCCAAGGGGCTGACCGTCGAACGCTCCCTGACCGCGCGGCTGATCGAGGAGACCGGCAACGAGCCGGGCGGGCTGCCGCTCTTCTCCCATGTGCTGCTGGAGACCTGGCAGCGGCGCAAGGGGCGGATGCTGACCCTGGACGCGTACGAGACGGTGGGCGGCATCCAGGGCGCCGTCGCCGACACCGCCGAGGACGTCTACACCCGGCTGTCCCCCGACCAGGCCGCGCTGGCCCGCCGGATCCTGCTGCGCCTGGTCAACCCCAGCGAGGGCGCCCGGGACACCCGCCGCCCCGTCGAACGCGCCGAACTCGACACCGACCACCCCGAGGACACCGAGGACACCGCACACGTCCTCGAACATCTGGCGCGGGCCCGCCTGATCACTCTGGACGGTGAGCGGGTCCACCTCGCGCACGAAGCGCTCATCTGGTTCTGGCCGCGGCTGCGGCACTGGATCGAGGACGACCGCCAGCGACTGCGGCTGCACCGCCAGCTGACCGACGCGGCGCGGGCCTGGGAGCGGCTCGGGCGCGACTCCGGGAGCCTGTACCGGGGCGCCCGGCTGGCCGCGGCCGACGTGGTGTTCGGCACCCCGCGGCAGCAGCGGGACATGACAGCCCTGGAGCGGGACTTCCTCGCCGCGAGCCGGGCCCGCCGCACCCGCGGCCGCCGCCGGCGCAGCGCCCTGACCGGGGCCGTGGCCGTGCTGGTCGTACTGACCCTGGTGAGCGCCCTGTTCGCCTGGCAGGAGAAGAAGAACAGCAACCTCCAGCGGGACCAGGCCACGGCCCGCCGGGTCGCCGAGACCTCCGACGGCATGCGCGCCGCGCTCCCCCAGCGCGCGCAGCTGCTGAGCCTCGCCGCCTACCGCGTCGCCGACCTCCCCCAGTCCCGTTCCTCGCTCATCAAGGCGAGCATCCAAAAGGAGCACGACCTGCTGACCGACGCCGACCGGGAGGACGGGGCCCAGGGCTTCCTCACCGGGAACGGACGGCGCATGGTTCGGGCGGGGAAGGAGCACGTACGGGTGTGGGACGTGCCGGGACACCGCAGGGTGTCGCAGGGCAAGGGCCTGGGCGCGGCCGCCGGCTCGGCGGTGGACATCAGCCCCGACGGACGCAGGCTCGCGCTCTCCTCCGCCGGCGGTCTGAAGCTGTGGGACGTGGCCGCAGGGCGCCCGGACGGCGCTCCCCTGACCTCGGCGGACTGGGGCCGCGGCGGCGCGCCGCGCGGCGAGTTCGGCCCGAGCGGGCGCACCCTTCTCACCAGGTCCGCCGCACGGGACGGGCCCGCCTCCGTCCAGCTGTGGGACCTGGAGCACCGGCGCACCCTGCTGGAGCGCCGCCTTCCGGACGCGGAGGCGCGGGACGGCGCGCCGGTGGCGGCCGTCAGCGCCGGCGACCGCTATCTGGCGCTGTGCGCGCCCGGCGCCGCGCCGCAGGTGTGGGACGTGTCCCGGAAGCGTGAGCTCCCCCTCCCCCGCTCCCTGTCCGCACACCGGAAGGGCTGCAAGCAACTGCACTTCAGCCCCGACGGCCGGCAGCTCGCCCTGGCCACCGACGGGGACATACGCGTCTGGAAGGTCACGGGGAAGAAGGGGGACGGCGAGCGGCGTATCAAGGTGCCGGGATTCCGGGAGATGGAGTTCAGCCCCGACGGGGACTTCCTGGCCACCTTCGGCGCTGAGCAGGTGCAGGTCTGGCGGACCGGCAACGGGGACACGCCGATATACCGCTATCCGATCCTGGAGAACCAGGCCGCCGCTCTCCGGTGGTCCCGGGACGGCCGCTACCTCCGCTACTTCGACGGCCCCTCCCGGGCCTCCGTGCGGTCCCTCACCATGGAGGCCCTGGTCGAGCCCGCGTGGAGCCCCAAGCCGACGCGGTCCGCCGTCTTCAGCCCCGACGCCCGCCTGCTGGCCACCGTCACCGAGGACGCCGGGGACCGGCACCGGCTGCAGCTCAGGGACGGGCGGACGGGAAAGCTCACCGCGACGCTGGGGACCGTTCCGGAACCGGCCGAAGCCGACGCGGGCGCGGACGCCGGCGACGCCGACGCCAGCGGCGCGGACGCCAGCGACGCGATGGCCTTCGACCCCACCGGGGGGACCCTCGCCGCCGCTGTCGGCACCGGCCCGCCGGGCTCGCCGCCGTCCGAGATCACCCTGTGGGACACCGGAACGCACCGCAAGCGCGGCACCCTGCGGCTGCCGGACGGCGAACGCTCCGGGGACGACGTCAGCGGGATCGCCTTCAGTCCGGACGGGAAGCGGCTGCTGGCGGTCGGCCAGGCCGACGGGGGCTCCCTCACCGTGTGGGACCTCGAACGGCGGTCCGTGGTCAAGCGGATATCCGGCCGGTCCGCGGCCGGGGACGACGACGCGCGCGGCTTCCGTATCGCTGTCCGCCCGGACGGACAGCTCGTGGCGACCTCGCGCAAGCAGCTCGTCGACCTGGGATCGGGCCGCACGACCCGCCGCGCCCTCGTGCACGGCACCATCGCCGCGCTCGCCTTCAGCCCGGACGGGAAGCGGCTCGCCGTGGCGGACGACGGGGGCCAGGTGACCCTGTGGGACGGCGAGGGGCGGCAGCGCCTCGGCGAACTCTCGGGGTCCTTCACCTCCCTGGACCGCAGCTCGCCGGAGTCCGTGTCGTCACTGGCCTTCTCCCCCGACAGCAAGACCCTCGCCGTGGGGGGCGACGAGGGGACCATCCACCTCTGGGACGTGCCCTCGCAGCAGAAGCGGGGCGGCGCGCTGCTGTCGCCCGGAGACACGATCCGGTCCCTGATGGTGAGCGCCGACGGCAGCACCCTGCACGCCACGGCACGCCATGTGCCGCTGCGCAGGCATCCGCTCACGCCGGAGAAGGTGGCCGAGCGGGTCTGCGAGCGCGTGACGACGAAGCTGTCCCGCGAGCTGTGGGACTCCTATCTGGCCGAGGTGGACTACCGGGAGCTGTGCGAGGAGGAGTCCGGCCGCTCCCCGTGGCGGCCCTGACAAGGGCCCAACCCCGCATGGGATCGCGGCGTACGTACGGGCATGGCACACGCGACAAGGCCCCGCCCTGACGTGGTGTCAGGGCGGGGCCTCCCGGCGGAGCGCTGGGCAGGGATTGCACCTGCATCTCCCCGCAGGAAGCGGGACGTCTTGCTTGGACCACCAACGCACAGGCCGCCTGCCTCAGTTGGCGGCGCGCTCAAGGTCAACTATAGCGCAGTCGCACCGGTCCTGCGCAAACGGCGGCGGCTACGCCGGATCGATGTCGGCGCCGACGATCTTCCCGTTCCGCACGGTGTACGTGCCGGTGTACGACTTCACCGTGCCGTCCTTCTGGAGCGCCCTGATGGTGACGTTCACCCTGCCGAAGCCGCCGCTCTCGGTACGGACCGAGATGTGCCGGGTCGAGGCGTAGCCCTTGGTCCAGGTCCCGAACGAGGCTCCGCCGATGCGCGAGCCGCCGAGCTCCCAGGCGGCGGAGAAGTCGCGGTTGTTGATGTGGTCGTAGTAGCGCGCCACGACGGAGCCGGGGTCGTCGCGCTCCGAACCGTCCTCGGACGGGGTCGCGGAGGCGTCGGCGGTGTCGGAGGCGTCGTCCGAGCCGTCCCCGGCGTCCCCGGCGTCCCGGCGGCTGCCGTAGCCGTCGTCGGTCCCGCCCGAGCCGGACCCGAAGTCGGAGCCGGAATCGCGATCAGAGCCGGAGCCGGGGCCGTCGGACGGTTGCGGGGACGTCGCGGGGCCGACGGAGCCGGCCGCCGGCGGGCCCTCGCCGTCGTCACTGGCGGCCTGCACGCCGAGCAGCACGCCGCCGACGACGACCACGGCGACCACCGCCCACGGCAGCCAGTGCGGCAGGCGGGTGAGGCCCACGCGCAGATAGCCCGCAGAACCGGCGGAACCCGCGGAGCCCGCGGAGCCCGCGGAGCCCGCGGAGCCCGCGGAGCCCGCGGAGCCGCCGGGGGCCGCGCGGGGCGCGCCGCAGCCCGTGCAGTGGGGCCCGGCCGCATCGTCCGTCCGCGCACCGCAGTGCAGACAGAAGTCCATCTCGCGCTGCCTACAGCTCGCTGACCGCTCCCTCGATGGCCCCCGCCAGGGCGGCCAGCGAGGCGAAGCCGGACACCGCGTCCGCGAGCGCCCGCGCGACCCGCCGCAGCTTGCCCCCGCGCGGCTCGGGCGACTCCAGCTCCTCGCGGGCGTCCTGGGCGAACTCGGCCAGGTCCGCGCGGTCCGGGTGCTCCGAGCGGCCGAGCTCCTCGATGAGCCGGGCCAGCAGGTCTCTGATCTCCTCGGGGGTCGCGGCGCGCCCGTCGCGGGAACCGGCCGGCGGCTCCGCCGCCCGGAAGTCGACCTGCGCGCCGCTGCCGCTGGCGACGGCCGCGCCCGTGACCTGGGCGCTGCCCGTGGCGATGACGCCCTTGTTGCCTCGTACGTTCATCCGTTTTCTCGCCCTCTGTGCGGGACTGTCATTCGTTGGTGGACCGCGGGCCCCTCTGGAACATGGCGGAGACCCGGGACTTGGTGCCCGAGGCGACCGAGCTGGACTCCACCTTCGCGCCCTCGGCGGCGATGATGCCGTTGTTGACGATCACTTCCTGGCTGCGCTTCAGCTCGCCCGCGTCGATGCCGTGCTCCTCGGCGAACTCCACCAGGGCGTCCAGGACCCGCTGCTGCACGCTCTTGCGGACCATCACGGAGTCCGCCTTCTGGAAGTAGCGGCGGTGCTCGTGCATCGAGGCGAGCTGGCGGACGCTGTTGCGGGCCCCGTAGTCGAACACCTCAAGCTGGGTGATCAGCCGCTTCTGCTTGCGCAGCCGCTCCCGCAGCCCCCGGTCGGGGAAGAACCCGCCGACGGCGTGTCCGGGCGCAGCGAGCAGCACGAAGGGGGTACTGACGGCGGACTGCCCCAGCAGCCCGACGAACTCGCTCAGCGACGGGCGCGGGAAGAGCTCGTCGATGATCCGGTAGCGGTCCTGGAGCGGGCACAGCACCGTCGGCACGGCCTCGACGTACAGGTTGGTGTCCGAGCGGACGAAGCGCAGGAACAGCGACGTCACCAGCTCCCCGCCCCAGCCGGTGGAGTGCACGGCCAGATAGGGGCGGGCGCTCTCCTCCGGGGCCCGCTTGAGCGCGTCCACCTGCGC
>NZ_JAAKZZ010000253.1 GCF_011045075.1 Streptomyces boncukensis | reverse complement strand
GAGGGGAGAGCGGCGACCGGGGGGCCGGGGGCGGGTCAGCCGAGCCGCTCCTGCTCCGGGCCGAAGCGCACGCGGTACGCGGACGGGCTGAGCCCCGTCTCCCGCCGCAGCCGCGCCCGGAGGTTCGCCGTCGTCCCCAGCCCGCTCTCCCGGGCGACCACGTCCAGCCGCACTTCCCCGCGCTCGATCAGCCGGCAGGCGAGCGCCACCCGCTCCCCGTTCAGCCAGGCCAGCGGCGTCGTGCCCAGCTGCGCCCGGAACCGCCGGTGCAGCGTCGCGGGGCTGACGGCGGCCCGCGCGGCGAGGGTCTCCACGGTGAGCGGCTCCGCCAGGTGCTCCCGGGCCCACTCCAGCACCGGTGCCAGCGACTCGTCCGGCGCGTCCGGCACCGGTCGCTCCACGAACTGCCGCTGCCCGCCGTCCCGGTGCGCCGCGAAGACCAGCCGCCGGCTGACGGCGTTGGCGACCTCGGCGCCGTGGTCCCGCCGTACCAGGTACAGCCCCAGATCGAGCGCCGCCGCGCTCCCCGCCGCGGTGAGGATGCCCCCGTCGTCCACGAACAGCACGTCCGGCTCCAGCTGCACGTCGGGGAAGCGGGCCCGGAAGGCGTCGGCCCACTGCCAGTGCGCGGTGGCCCGGCGCCCGTCCAGCACCCCCGCCTCCGCGAGCGTGAACGCGCCGCTGCAGAACCCGACGAGCCGGGCCCCGCGCGCGTGCGCGCGCCGGACGGCGTCGAGTACGGCCGGACGGCGCGGCACTTCGACGTCCGGCCGGTTGGGCACGATCAGCGTGTCCGCGCTGTCCGCCGCCTCCAGTCCCGGCACGCCGGAGAGCGTGAAGAACCCGTCCCGCATGAGGGTGTGCGGCTCGGCGGAGCACAGGGTGAAGTCGTACAGCTCGCGCCCCAGCTCCGCGCTGCGGCGCAGTCCGAACACCTCGGTGGCGCAGCCGAGCTCGAAGGGGTTGGAGTTCGCGTCGACGAGCACGACGACGCGGTGAAGCTGCGAGGAATCTTGCGCCATATGCGATCTGTAGCACTCACGCCGGGCGGGCGCCAGCTCGGAAAATGAACGAGTGATCAACGAACCGATAACCCTCGCCCGCGCTCTGGACGCCTTCGAGGCGCTGTGGAGTCCCCGCGTCGTCACGCGGGTCAACGACTACGACGTCCGTATCGCGAAGGTGGAGGGCGAGCACGTCTGGCACGTCCACGCGCACACGGACGAGTTCTTCCTCGTTCTGGACGGCGAGCTGCACATCGCCCTGCGGGACGGGGAGGCCGGGGAGGACGGGGAGGCCGGGGCCGAGCGCTCGGTGACCCTGCCCAGGGGCGCCGTCTTCACCGTGCCGCGCGGGACGGAGCACAAGCCGTACGCGCCGCACGGCGCCGCGATCCTGATGTTCGAGCCCACGGGCACGCTCACGGTGGGCGACCGCCACGACGAGATCCCCGGGCATGTGGACGCGACGACCGGCCACCCGCTGGATCCACACTGACCTGAATCCCCCGTGTGTCCAGGCTAGTCAACGTTGACTAGCCTGGACGTATGACCGAGACGACGACACCGATCCTGCCGTGCCGCACGATCCAGCCCATCCTCGACTTCTACGAGGCGGTGGGGTTCGCGGTGACCTTCGTACAGCGGAGCCCCAATCCGTACGCCGCGGTGGAACGGGGCGGCATCCAGCTCCAGTTCTTCGGCATGAAGGACTACGACCCGCGCGGCTCCTACAGCACCTGCTACGTCACGACGGACGACGTCGACGCCCTCTACGCCGATTTCCGGTCC
Source organism: Streptomyces boncukensis (assembly GCF_011045075.1). Classification (GTDB taxonomy): domain Bacteria; phylum Actinomycetota; class Actinomycetes; order Streptomycetales; family Streptomycetaceae; genus Streptomyces; species Streptomyces boncukensis. The sequence goes on along the minus strand of NZ_JAAKZZ010000253.1, from coordinate 8,843 downwards.
CGCCTCAAGGCCGCGTACGGGCGCGTCCCGACCCGCGGGCTGCCGCGCATCGGGGCGCTGCGGGACACGTCGTTCGGTATGCGGCAGTTCCTGCTGAACGACCCGGGCGGCAACTGCGTCCGGATCGGCCAGCCGATCAGCGACGACCAGCGCCACGCCCCCGCGCCGAAGGGGACCTTCGCGCGGGCCCTGCACCACGCGGCCCTGTTCGCCGACTCGAAGCTGGACCTGGCGGGCGCGGCCCGCGTCCTGGACCGCGCGCTGGCCCGGGAGGACGAGCGCCCCACCCGCGTACAGCTCTTCCGGCTGCTGGTGCTACGCGCGGACGTCGCCGCACGGCTCGGCGAGGACGGCACGGCGCGCCGGGCGCTGGACCGCGCGGCTGCGGTGGAGCTGGCGGAGGACGAGCGGGCGGAGGTCCGGGACGACCTCGTACGCCTCCGGGAGCTGCGCGGCTGACCGGAACTGTCAGTGGCGGATGGCAGGCTCGGGACCATGACCATTCGCCGTGCCATGCCGGACATCCAGTCGCAGTCCCTGCCGGAGAGCAAGGAGTTCTACAGCGTCTCTGATCAGTTAAGCGAACCCATGCAAGACGTGGTGTCTGGCGCGGGTTCTGCCCACTGTGGAGGGGAAGCATGAGCGTGGAGATGGAATCCAGCGCCCAGCGCAGCCCCTCGCGGCTGGTGGGTGTGCTTAACCGACGTGTTCACGCCCTGGTCCCGGTGGGCTGCGCGGGGCAGGCACCTCCGGGCCGTGTTGGCGTGTCCCTCCGGACGCTTGCCCGCCAGCCCCGAAGGTCTGGTGGGGGAGGGTGCCCTGCGTCGCCTGGGCGCGGAGCGTGTTGTACGGGGCCGGGTAGGGCCGGTCTTCGACCGGTCCTTCCGGCTGGTCTCGATGGCCGTGCTGATGGCGGCCTTGGCTTCGAGCTTGTCGACTACCGAGCGGATCACCATGGTGCCGCTGGCCCGGTCGCAGGCGGTCTTGGTCTGGTGTGCGAGCCCTCGGGCGGCGATACGTCGCCATGCTCCTTGGTCGCGGTCGCCCTGCCAACGGCAGTCGGGGTTGGGGCAGATCGCCCACTTCCAGCCCGGCGTAGTGCGACGGTCGGGTGCCTTACGGTGGCGGAGCGGTGTGAGGCACTGAGGGCAGTGCTTGGAGGTATTCCGCGCCGGGACCGTCACCACGGCGATGCCGACCTCGGCGGCGAGGTGCCGCATGCGGTCCACGATCTGCCCGCGTACCTGCTGGGACATGCGAGTGTTGTGGGTACGGCCCATACCGAGGGCTTCCATCGACCGCAGGTCCTCGATGTAGATGACCGTCGCCCGTGCGGCAACCGCCTGGTCGACTGCCCACCGGGCGGAAGCCCGGGCGAGCGCGTCGTTGAGGTTCGAGCGGCGGAGGGAGACGTGCCCGATCTCGTCGCGCAGCACCTGGTGCTTCACCTCCAGGGCATGACCGTCGCTGTCGCCGATGAGGCGTTCGTACTGATCGGCCTTGGCGTGCAGATGCTCGGAGTGTCGCCGCAGGCGGTGTTGCCTGGCCAGGACACCAGCGGCTCGGAACTGGCCGCCCGCCCCGAGGGCGGTAATGATGCCGTTGTCGTGCAGGCGGGCCGCCCCGGCGGACAGCAGGGTGCCCAGGCCCCAGTCGATTCCCAGGGCGATCGTGTGGCCGGAGCGCTGGGCCTTCGGTACGGCGTGGGTGAAGGCGATGTCGGCGTGCACCTTGCCCTGCTTGATGTGCAGGGTCGGCAGGTGCAGCACCGCCGAGGCGGGCACGGTGGGCGGCGGCTGGATCGGGCAGGCGACCCACGTCCAGTCCTTGTACGAGGCCGGGTTGGGCCTGGTGGGCAGCTGCAACCGCAGCAGTGCCCGGCCCGGCTCATCCGCCCGTTCGATCGTGGCTTGCTGCCCGTCGCAGGCCGCCAGCAGCAGCATCTTGGCTGTACGCGGCTCCGCCTCAGCCTCGAACAGGTCGGCCGGCATGCGGCCGTGCTTCCGCTCGAAGGCGGCCACCTGCCGAGTGCGGGACTTGATGACGCTCGACGGCAGATACTCCCCGCCAGGGATCGCCTCGCGCACGGCATCCCACTCCTGGGCAGTGCGCCTGGCCGGGTCCCCGGGCCGGGTGGCGATGACCCCGGCCGTCACATCAGCGCGCCACTTCGTGGAGCGGAGCGTACGCCCGGCCTGTTCCTGAGCCATGCGAATGATGCGGTCGTTGGCCTGCACGCCCTCCGGCGGCGCGGTAATCCAGCCGAGGCGTCGCATGGCCATCCACGCATTCGACGGAAGCTTCCTGCCCCCGGCGTCCTCACCCGACGCGAGTACGTCCACGTCCTTGGTGTTCCAGTGCTCGGCCAGCAGATCGGCAACCATGCCGGACACCAGATCAGCAGCCCAGTCGATGCGCTCAGCCAGCACCGTGGTGGGCAGGAATTCACCGGTCTTCTCATCCACACCCGTGCGTAACACCGCGCGGGCACAGGCGGTACGGGAGGTCTCGCCGTCGGCGAGCTGGAGTTTACGGCTCACTCGGCACGGTCCTCCGTGCCGGCGCACTGCCCGGACTCGGCAAGCAGCCGCTTTCGGGACTCCGCCGACCGCATCCCGTACAGCCGCCCCGCGAACGTGGTCACCACAGACACGAAGTCTTCGAGGAGTTCGTCTCGGCCGCCGGACTTCTTCGGGTGCAGCACTTCGAGAGTGACGCCGTATACGGCGAACAGGCGCTTGAGCCAGCCGACCCCGAACCGGGCCAGCCGGTCCTCATGCGTCACCCGCACCACGGTCACACTGCCGTCGGAGACCATCTGCAACAGCCGGTTGAGACCGGGCCGGTTCTCCCGCAGGCCGGAGCCACGGTCCTTGACGACCTTGACGACCACACCCGTGGAAGTGGTCCGCAGCTCCTCTTCCTGCGCGGCCAAGGAGGATTCCCGCCCGGACGATCCCGAGACGCGCACATACAGAACCTCCAGGCGAGGCCGGGAGGTTGCCACATCGCTACCGCGCTTCATGTTCTCCACGTCGACAGAGGAAAACCGGCGCTCACGGCCGACCCAGGAGAAAGGAATCTTGCCGTCGACAGCCCACTGGCGAAGCGTCATCGGGTGTATCCCGAGACGCTTCGCGGCCTTGGACATGCGCAGCAACTCCATGCGCCCAACCATACATGGACAACACTAGGGATGGCTAACGAAGTTGATGAGCCTGCTCGGCTTCGAGGAGGTGATGGACACGGGGTGGATGATGACCATGGCCTCGCCCAGCAACCCCACCGCGCAGATCAGCTTTTTCACGCACGAGCAGACGGCCCCGGTCGTGCCGGACATCAGCGTGGAGGTGGAGGACGTGGACGCGGTGTACGCGGCGGTGCGGGAGCGCGGCGCGGAGATCGTGCGGGAGCTGCGGGACGAGGAGTGGGGCGTACGGCGCTTCTTCGTCCGCGACCCGAACGGCCGGGTGCTGAACGTGGTCAGCCACCGCTGAGTGCCAACGGCCCGGCCGTGCGGGATACTTCCGTCCTGTCGGGCCGGGTCTGCCGGTCCTTGTCCGCGAAGGGGAGAAGACGATGAAGGCATATGTGAGACGGGCCGCCCTCGCGGCGGCCGCCGCCCTGGCCGTGGCCGCCGCGGTCGCTCCGGCCGTCGCGGGGGCGGACGGCGACACCTCGTCCGCGGCGCGGGGCGGGGGCGCCGCCAAGGTCTATATGCAGCCGGCGTCGTAGCGGCCTCGGGTTCTGGCACCTGCGCCCCTCGGGGTTGTGTACGGGGCTCAGGCTTGAACTTGTGGTCTACACCCGGGGGGCGCGCCGTCGGGGCGTGCCCCCGACGCGTGGGAGCGGGCTGCGGCGGAGGCGGCTGCACGGGGCCGATCGCGTGCCCGCACGAGGCTCAGCCCTTCAGACTCAGTTCGCCCCAGACGCGCTTGCCCCAGGGCAGCGGCTCGGTTCCCCACCGGTCTGTCATCGCGTCGACGATGACGAGGCCCCGCCCGCTGGTGTCGGTGTCGCCGGGATCGCGTACTACGAGACGGGCATGGCACTTGTCCACGACGGCGACACGGACCGTGTTCCGGCTGAGACGGGTCACGGTGACGCGCACCATGCGGCATCGGGCGTGCCTGACGGAGTTGGTCACCAGCTCGGAGGCCAGGATAACGCCGGGGTCTTCCAGCTCTCCCAGGTCCCACACGGACAGTGCGTTACGCACCAGCCTTCGGGCTTCTCCAACGCTTTCCGACGTGCGCGGCAGGGTCTGGGTGTAGCTGGGACGCCCTGTCGGGCTCGCCGTAACCGTCGTCGTCACTGCCGTCGCCTCCGGCCCGTGTGCATGTGGGAGTGGGGAGCCCGTGGGCTCCCTGGTAGTTCAACCAAGTTCGCGGTCAGGGAAGTCCGTCGCAATAGAACATGCTGGGATTCAGCTTCGGCTTGGAAATTGGTATATGCCGAAGTGTGTTCATGGCTTTCGCTCCGCACGCGACGCTGTTGAGACTGATCGCGAGACGACCACGGCGCGCACGTGCGCGAGAACGGAGGGCACATGGCCGCACGACCGCAGCCAACCGCACGGCGGATCGGACTCGGCCACGAGCTGCGTCAGCACCGCAAGACCGCCGAACTCACCATCGCCCAGGCGGTGGAGGGAATGCCGTTCGATCACAGCACGCTTCAGCGCGTCGAATCCGGCTGGAAGTCCTTCCGGCAGGCCGGACACCTCCGGCTGCTGCTGGAGCGCTACGGCATCACGGACGAGGACGAGGTCGACCGTATGGTCGCCATGCAGCGCGAGGCGGCAAGCCGGGAGTGGTGGACCGGTGTGGGTACCACGAACCTCATGTCGGGGATGCAGCGGTTCCTCGGAGTTGAGTCAGCGGCACGCGAGGTCCGCATCTTCCACCCGACCGTTGTCCCCGGTCTACTCCAGACCGAGGGCTACGCGCGGGCTCTGCATGAACTGCACAAGCCCATCGACGAGATCACCACGGAGTTCGGGGAGAAGAGCGTACGGCTCCGCATGAAACGACAGGAGGCGATCACTCGCGACGAGGACCCTGTGAAGGTGTGGGCGGTCCTGTACGAGCCCGCGCTGCGCTATGCCATCGGCAACGCGGACATCATGCGTGACCAGTACGCGACTCTCGCTGAGCTGGCCGCGCTGGAGAACGTGACCCTGCAGGTCCTGCCGCAGGCAGGGAACGGCTACGTTGCCCTCCATGATGCCCACATCATGATCCTCGGCGAGGGCTTGCCTGCGACGGTCCAGACGGACACCGCATGGCACACCGTGGCCGTCACGGACAAGCCGCGCGAGGTCGGGAGGTTCTCCCGGATGTTCGATGCGATGGCGGCTGGGGCCCTGCCTCCTGGAGACACACCGAAGTTCCTGCACCAACTATCGAAAGGGATCGGCGAATGAAGACCCATCCGGTCACGGTGACGGCATCCGAGCTGGAGGAGGCCCACTGGTTCAAGTCGTCCTACAGTAACGCTGGCGGCAACTGCGTTGAGACCGCCGATCTGACGCGGACCGCCCGCAGCAGAGTCGTCATCCGCGACTCCAAGGACCCCCACGGGCCCGCGCTGCTGCTGCCTCACGAGCAGTTCGCCGCGTTCATCGCGGACGTGCGGGCGGGCCGCTTCGGGATCTGACCCGAGCACGACCGCACACGCAAGACCTGCCGGGGCTCCCGCCGGGCGGGAGCCCCCTTCATTCACGGGATGACGTGACGCGGGTCGTCCAGCCACACTCGCTGTCCGTCGCAGTCGACCGTCAGGCCGAACCGGGACCGTGCTGGTTTCCCCAACTCATGCCAGCCGAGGAACGCCTCGCGCACCTCGTCCCACAGCGCACGGGGGCCGTACTGCTCCACCTCGTACGCCTCCGCGGCCGGGGTGTATTCCACGGTCGCCCACGACATCCGGTCATCCGCCAGGAACCACAGGGTGGCTTCCCCGCTGTCGTCGTCCGCCTCGCACCACCGGTACCACGCATCGGTCACACTGAGCCCGGTGTAGAACGCGGGATCATCCTGGATGACGTTCTGTGGTGCGATATCGGTGCTGCCTTTCTCTCCTGCTTCCCCGTGGTAGACGTCCGGGATTCGCCCCGCGCCGCCCCGGTGGGTGCGGTCCCACATGAAGGCCGGATATCCGGAGAATGCCCCTTGCGCCCGACCGTCCGCCACATCCAGCACGGCGTACGAACCGTTGAAGAAGCTACTGCCCCACGGAGTGACGATCCGGCCGCGAGGGCATTGCTCCAGCCACGCTTGCGGTACGTCCCACATGGTGCAGGTGCAGATGACCCGGTCGTACGGTGCGCCTTGGCGGTGTCCGTCGCGGCCGTTTCCCAGGACCGCAGTGGGACGGAACCCCGCTCGTTTCAGGTTATCCACGGCTGCGGACAGCACCGCTTCGTCGATTTCCACCGACGTCACGCTGTCCTCACCCAGCCTGTGACACAGCCATGCGGTGTTGTAGCCGGTGCCGGTGCCGATCTCCAGAACCTGCTGTCCTTCCCGTACGTCGAGCAGGTCCAGCATTTCGAGCATGACTGATGGCGTAGAAGAGGACGAGGTGAAGAGCCGGAATGCGCCTTCTGGCGTGCTCTTCCCGTCGTTCACCTGGGTGACCACGAACGCGTCCGCGTAGACTGCCCGCAGCCAGCTGTCCGGATCGGTGGCGAAGTCCGCTTTGTCGATGGCCTCGGGGATGAACAGCGCGCGATCCACAGAGGACACAGCGTCGTGCCAGGAGGGCGGCAACGCACCCTTGTTCTCAAGCGTCTCCACGAGCCGCTGCTGCGTCATCACGCGGCGCATTTCTCCGGCGGTTCGTACGGTTTGGTCGGCCCTGGCGGTTTGTCGCGGTGGCCGTCGCCGCTGGTGGTGTCGGGCTTTCCGGAGTGGTCCCCGCCCTGCTTGCCCATAGTGCTCCTCCTCGCTGACTGCAGCCATGCATTGCGCTGCAGTTCTGACTGGTGTTCCGGCGCCGACTCACTGCGGCGGCTTCGTTGACGCCGAGGCTAGGGGTGTGCGTACCGCTATCGCCATGAAGTTGCATGTAGTTACACGTGAGTTGAGTCCCCGAGGCTGGAAGTAGGGTGCGCTCTTGACCAGATGTCGCAGTGAGCCGACAGTGGTGTAAGTCTGCGTAATCGACCGGTTCGGGAGGTCAACAGCCATGACTATTCGGTTCGTCGGGATCGACCCCGACACGGATGAGGACGGGTGTCCGACGGTGTGGGTGGACACAGATGCAGGAGAGCTGCTGATTCAAGGCTACGAGGCCGATGAGGAGACGAACAGCGCATGCGACACGCTGTCCCCTGCCAGGGCGCCGATCCCACCCGGCGAGGCTGTCGTCAGGGTCCCGAAGCGCATGATCCCGATCATCAGGGAGGCATGTGATGAGTTCGGTTCCGGAGTTCGGTGAACTCCTCGTCGACTGTGAGAAGTCGGCGGTTCACCTGGAGACGCGGGACATGTACTTCAGTAACCCGCGCTTCGAGGCATGGTTGCGCGGCGAGCGAATCGACTGGAGCGACCCGGAGTCCTGGTGGCGCCCCTTCCACCAGGACATCGCCCACGCCGTCGCCCGCGGGGTGAGCGTGCGGCGAGCCCGGGTCGTCTCCGAGCCGGTCAGTGACTACATCCGGTGGGAGCATTACCAGACTCGTGCCAACGTAGAAGCGGGTGAAATGGTGCGCTGGCTGCCCAGGCGGCGGGCCGCGGGCCTGCTGCTGCCCGCCAACGACTTCTGGATCTTCGACAACCGATTGATGCGCATCCATCACTTCTCGGGGGACGGCGCCTGGCAGGGCAAGGAACTCTCAGGAGATCCGGGCCTTGTGGAGACGTACTCGGTCGCGTTCGAGAGGGTCTGGGAGCGGGCCACTGCGCATGAGGAGTACGAGGTCGAGTAAGCCGGTCATGTCCCCATTCCCCTCCCCCAGCGTGCAGGATGCGCGCACAGCCCTCGCCGCCCGCCTGCGGGAGCTGCGCCTGGACGCCGGCATCACTGGGAAGGAACTCGCGAAGCGCTGCGGCTGGTCCACCGCCAAGTCGTCCCGGATCGAGAACGCTGTCACTCCTCCGTCCGATGCTGATCTCCGATCCTGGTGCGCAGCTTGTGGCGCCGGGGGACAGGCGGAGGACCTGATCGCGGCCAATCGGCAGGCGGGCGCCATGTATGTCCAGTGGAAACGGCTCCAGCGCACCGGCATGAAGCACTTGCAGGAGGCTTCCACGCCTCTGTACGAGCGCACTCGCCTCTTCCGTGTCTACGCTTCCCACGTCATCCCTGGCTACCTCCAGACGCCCGCCTACGCGACTGCCCTCATGAGCACCATCGCAGGTTTCCGTGGCGCCCCCGACGACGTCAGGGACGCCGTCGACGCCCGTATGCGTCGCTCACGCGTCGTCCACGAGGGCGATCACCGCTTCGCGACCCTCATCGAGGAGAACGTGCTCCACCACAGGGTGGGGGGTGCGGAGGTGATGGCCGGACAACTGGGCAGTCTTCTCGCCTCCATGAACCTGCCCTCCCTGTCGATTGGGATCATTCCGGCCGCGGTCGTCCGGGAGCAGGCCATGTGGATGCTGGAGCAGTTCACCGTTTTCGACGACGTACGCATCCATGTCGAGCTGCTCGCGGCGAAGATGACCGTGACGGCCCCCAGCGAACTGGACATCTATCTGCGGGCGTTCGCCAGACTCTCCGACCTGGCGGTGTACGGGGCGGAAGCACGGACAGTGATCGTAAAAGCCATCGACGCGCTTAGATGACGCGGCGAGCAGTCGTTCAGCGCAAAGGTCGCTCCCTCCCCTCCCCTC
>NZ_JAAKZZ010000252.1 GCF_011045075.1 Streptomyces boncukensis | reverse complement strand
GGACGGGTGGTGACGGAGGTGGCATGGAGGGCACTTCGTCCGGTTCTCGCCGCATACACGTGGGTACACGGTGTGACCCGGGCCACGTGAATTGAGCGTAACGCTTCCCGTTCCAGCGCGATGACTCAAGAGGTGACAGCCGCGGAGGGAATACGGGCGCCCCGCCAGGGGCTGTTCTCAGAGTCGAGCAGAATCGAGTCTCAGAGCCGTAGATCTCCACTGCTCCGCCCGCGCCGTCGGTTCATCTCCGTCGGCGGTCCGCCGTTTCCATCGTTCCGAGAGGTTGTTCGTGTCGGCCAGCACATCCCGTACGCTCCCTGCGGAGATCGCCGAGTCCGAGTCCGTGATGGCGCTCATCGAGCGGGGAAAGGCTGAGGGGCAGATCGCCGGCGATGACGTGCGTCGGGCCTTCGAGGCTGACCAGATTCCGCCAACCCAGTGGAAGAACGTTCTGCGCAGCCTCAACCAGATCCTCGACGAGGAGGGTGTGACGCTGATGGTGAGTGCCGCGGAGGCGCCCAAGCGCACCCGAAAGAGCGTCGCAGCGAAGACCCCGGCCAAGCGCACCGCCACCAAGACGGTCGCCGCCAAGACCACCACCGCGAAGAAGACCGCTCCGGCCAGCACGGCCACCAGGTCCGCCGTGACCGCGGGCGCCGGCGCGGGCCCGGCGGCCGGAGCCGCCTCCGGTATGGACGCCCCCGTCGCCCCGGAGCCCGTGGCGCCGCCGGTGGGCGAGGAGTCCCCGGCTGATACGTCCGTGCGGGCCGCTGCCAAGAAGGCGGCCCCGGCCAAGAAGGCCGCGGCGAAGAAGACCACGGCCAAGAAGGCCGCGGCCCCGAAGAAGACGACGACGACGGCGGGCAAGAAGTCGGTCGTCGACGAGCTGCTCGAAGGCGATGAGGAACTGATCGAGGATGTTCCGGGCAAGGGCGGCAAGCCCGGCCCCGAGGACGCGCCCGTCGACCCCAAGAGCGAGACCGAGGGCGAGGGTTTCGTCCTCTCCGACGACGACGAGGACGACGCACCGGCCCAGCAGGTCGCCGCCGCGGGTGCCACCGCCGACCCGGTCAAGGACTACCTCAAGCAGATCGGCAAGGTCCCGCTGCTCAACGCCGAGCAGGAGGTGGAGCTCGCCAAGCGGATCGAGGCGGGGCTCTTCGCCGAGGACAAGCTGGCCGCTGCCGACAAGCTGGCGCCGAAGCTGGAGCGCGAGCTGGAGATCATCGCCGAGGACGGCCGCCGCGCCAAGAACCATCTGCTGGAGGCCAACCTCCGGCTGGTCGTCTCCCTCGCCAAGCGGTACACGGGCCGCGGCATGCTCTTCCTGGACCTCATCCAGGAGGGCAACCTGGGCCTGATCCGCGCGGTCGAGAAGTTCGACTACACCAAGGGCTACAAGTTCTCGACGTACGCGACGTGGTGGATCCGTCAGGCCATCACCCGCGCCATGGCCGACCAGGCCCGCACTATCCGCATCCCGGTGCACATGGTCGAGGTCATCAACAAGCTGGCGCGCGTGCAGCGACAGATGCTCCAGGACCTCGGCCGCGAGCCCACCCCGGAGGAGCTGGCCAAGGAGCTGGACATGACGCCCGAGAAGGTCGTCGAGGTCCAGAAGTACGGCCGGGAGCCGATCTCCCTGCACACCCCGCTCGGCGAGGACGGTGACAGCGAGTTCGGCGACCTGATCGAGGACTCCGAGGCGGTCGTCCCGGCCGACGCGGTGAGCTTCACCCTCCTCCAGGAGCAGCTGCACTCCGTGCTGGACACACTGAGCGAGCGCGAGGCCGGTGTCGTGTCCATGCGCTTCGGCCTCACCGACGGGCAGCCGAAGACCCTGGACGAGATCGGCAAGGTCTACGGCGTCACACGTGAGCGCATCCGCCAGATCGAGTCGAAGACGATGTCGAAGCTGCGCCACCCCTCCCGCTCCCAGGTCCTGCGGGACTACCTGGACTGAGCGCCGGACGGGGCGCTCCGGGCAGCGGAGCGCATCTCGCGGAAGACGAAGAGGAAGGCCGACGGCCCCGGATCGTGGCAGACGACGGGGCGGTCGGCCTTCGTCGTGCCCGGTCACCGACCCTGGCGTATCGATGTATCGACGTATCGATGTACCGACGCTCTCGCCGCTCCCGGCGCGCGCCGCGCGCTCTCCGGATGCGCCGTGTTCCCGCCCGGAACACCCTGGGTGGTCACTGACCACCGTACGGTGAGGAGGCCGGACGTGATACGACTCCGTGAGCGAGTTTCCCGCGCCCGCACAGCCGGGCCCGCACGGGTCGGCGTGCTGCTGGCGCTGGCGGCGGTGCTGCTGCCCCTGTCACCGGTGCCCCTGCTGGGTGCGCGGGACGCGGACGCCGCGGTCCTGGCGCAGCCGGACAGGGGTGCGGACCGCGCCGTCGTGGGCGGGGCCGCCGTACGGGTGGCGGACCACCCGTGGGCGGTGGCACTCTCCAGCCGTGCCCTGTTCGGTGGTACGCGTTCCGGCCAGTTCTGCGGGGGAGCGGTGGTGGGGCCGCGCACGGTGGTCACAGCTGCGCACTGCCTGAGCCGCGAGACACTGGGTGTCGCCCCGGAGGACGTACGCGACCTGCGGATCATCACGGGACGCGGGGATCTGCGCGGGACGGCGGGGCGGGAGGTCCCGGTGGCCTCGGTCCGGGTGAATCCCGCCTATGACAGCCGGACGAACAGCGGGGATGTCGCGGTGCTGCGGCTGGCGGCGGCGCTGCCCGCCGGCGATGCGATCCGGATGGCAGGGCACGGTGACGCGGCGTACGCGCCGGGCACGGCCGCCACCGTCTACGGCTGGGGGGACGTGGACGGCACGGGGAGACACGCGACGTCGCTGCGGTCCGCACGGGTAAAGATGATCAAGGATTCGAGCTGCGCGCGGTTGTACCCCGGATCGGCGGACGGGACGTTCGACGCGCGTTCGATGGTCTGTGCGGGGCTGGCACGCGGTGGCCGGGACGCCTGTCAGGGGGACAGCGGCGGTCCGCTGGTCGCACGCGGGCGGCTGGTCGGGCTGGTGTCCTGGGGCGTCGGCTGCGGTGAGCGGGGCCACCCCGGGGTCTATACCCGGATCTCCGCCGTCGCCGGACTGGTGCAGGAGCACCGCGGCGACCGCGGCGGCGCAGACGGCACCTGAGTGCCCCTGCCGCTGCCAAAGGCACGGGCAACGGGCACGGGCGCGGGTCCGGGTCCCGGCGCGAGTGCGGTGCCGAGGCTCGGGACCGGGCTCGGGGCTGGGACCGGGATCCGGGTCCCGGGACCGGCATCCGAAGGCTCCGGCGGTCGGCGCCGCGGTGCGACGTCGCCGCCCGGGAGTGTTCGCCGGAAGCGAACGGCGCCCGAAGGACGAGAGCGGGCGGCTCCTCCCGGCTCCGGGGAGGGGCCGCCCGCCGAGTCCGGCTCTGCCGGCCGGTCGTGCTCGTCGGCTGTGGACGTGCGCTGCGTCGACCAGGGGTCAGGCCGACGGACGCCAGGTCAACGGGTCATCGTTCGTCGTCGCCTGCGGCAAGCGGAGTCGCGGTGAGCTTCTCCGTCTCGTCCTGTATCTCCGCGGCGATCTTCTTGAGCTCCGGCTCGAACTTACGCCCGTGGTGGGCGCAGAACAGCAGCTCTCCGCCGCTGAGCAGCACGACGCGCAGGTAAGCCTGGGCGTTGCAGCGGTCGCAGCGGTCGGCGGCCGTCAGCGGGGTCGCGGGGGTCAGAACAGTAGTCACGTCGCCTCTTCTCTAGCTCGACGAGCTGTCGTACCAGGGTCAACATCCAACCAGGCCGAAAACGTTCCCGCTCGGGCCGTGATTCCCTGACTTTTCTCTCCGGGGATGGCCGGATGGTGCCGGGTGGCGGCGAATGGGCCGTATTACAGGGGATGGATCATCTTCACAGTGCTGGTGGCTTGTGGAGTTGTGACGGTCGGTGGTGGTCACCGTCGGTGGTGCCGACGGCCCTCCTTCGTTCTGGAGGACGTGCCCGGAGCCTAAATGGTTCATGCCCCGGAAGGGAACGTGATGTGTGCGTCACCCCGTCATTTTATCGAACAGGTAATCGAGTATGGGTTAACATAGCGGTTCTCCTGGGTCGCGCGACACGTGCTGTCCTGGGCCTCGGTACCCTCTGACGCGGCAACCCAGCCGTCTCAAGCAGAATTCAGCGAGGAGCGAACCGCGTGACCGCCGATACGTCCGTGCCGTCCACCGCACTGCTGACCGGGGCAGACCGCGAGGGCGGCTCCAATTACACCGCGCGGCATCTGCTTGTCCTGGAAGGGCTGGAGGCGGTCCGCAAACGGCCTGGCATGTACATCGGCTCGACGGACAGCCGTGGGCTCATGCACTGCCTCTGGGAGATCATCGACAACTCCGTCGACGAGGCCCTGGGCGGCTACTGCGACCGCATCGACGTGATCCTGCACGAGGACGGCTCCGTCGAGGTCCGGGACAACGGGCGCGGCATCCCCGTCGACGTGGAGCCCAAGACCGGGCTGTCCGGCGTCGAGGTGGTGATGACGAAGCTGCACGCGGGCGGCAAGTTCGGCGGCGGCGCGTACGCGGCCTCCGGCGGCCTGCACGGCGTCGGCGCCTCCGTCGTCAACGCGCTCTCCTCCCGGCTCGACGTCGAGGTCGACCTGAACAGCCGCACGCACACCATCAGCTTCCGCCGCGGCGTCCCCGGCATCTTCACCGAGCAGGGCCCCGACGCGCCCTTCGACCCGGCCACCGGGATGCTCAAGGGCAAGAAGGTCCCCAAGACCCGCACCGGCACCCGGGTGCGCTACTGGGCGGACCGGCAGATCTTCCTCAAGGACGCCCGGCTGTCCCTGGAGACCCTGCAGGCCCGCGCCCGGCAGACCGCGTTCCTGGTGCCGGGGCTCACCCTGGTGCTGCGGGACGAGCGGGGCGTCGACGGCGCGGAGCCCACCGAGGAGACGTTCCGCTACGACGGCGGCATCAGCGAGTTCTGCGAGTATCTGGCGCCGGACCGCCCCGTCTGCGACACCGTGCGCCTCCAGGGGCAGGGCACCTTCAAGGAGACCGTGCCCGTGCTGGACGACCAGGGGCATATGATCCCCACCGAGGTCCAGCGCGAGCTGGGCGTCGATGTCGCGCTGCGCTGGGGCACCGGCTACGACACCACCCTGAAGTCCTTCGTCAACATCATCGCCACCCCCAAGGGCGGCACCCATGTCTCCGGGTTCGAGCGCTCGGTCACCAAGACCGTGAACGAGGCGCTGCGGTCGAAGAAGCTGCTGCGCGTCGCGGATGACGACGTCGTCAAGGACGACGCCACCGAGGGGCTGACCGCCGTGGTCACCGTCCGGCTGGCCGAGCCGCAGTTCGAGGGGCAGACCAAGGAGGTGCTGGGCACCTCGGCCGCCTCGCGGATCGTGGGCCAGGTGGTGGCCAAGGAACTCAAGGCGTTTCTGCTCTCCGGCAAGCGGGACGCCAAGGCGCAGGCGACCGCCGTACTGGAGAAGATCGCCGCCGCGGCCCGTACCCGGATCGCCGCGCGGCAGCACAAGGAGGCGCAGCGCCGCAAGACCGCGCTGGAGTCGTCGGCGCTGCCGGCGAAGCTGGCCGACTGCCGCAGCGACGACGTCGAGCGCGCGGAGCTGTTCATCGTCGAGGGGGACTCGGCGCTGGGTACGGCCAAGCTGGCGCGGAACTCGGAGTTCCAGGCGCTGTTGCCGATCCGCGGCAAGATTCTCAACGTTCAGAAGTCCTCGGTCTCCGACATGCTGAAGAACGCCGAGTGCGGCGCGATCATCCAGGTGATAGGAGCCGGGTCCGGACGGACCTTCGACATCGACCAGGCGCGCTACGGCAAGGTCATCTTCCTCGCGGACGCCGATGTGGACGGCGCGCACATCCGCACCCTGCTGCTCACCCTCTTCCAGCGCTATATGCGGCCGATGGTCGAGCAGGGCCGGGTCTTCTCCGCCGTGCCGCCGCTGCACCGGATCGAGCTGATCAACCCCAGGAAGGGGCAGGACAAGTACCTGTACACGTACTCGGACAGCGAGCTGCGGCAGACCCTGCTGGAGCTGGAGCGCACCAGGACTCGCTACAAGGAGTCCATCCAGCGCTACAAGGGCCTCGGCGAGATGGACGCCGACCAGCTCGCCGAGACGACGATGGACCCGCGCCACCGCACCCTGCGGCGGATCAACATCGGGGACCTGGAGGCCGCCGAGCAGGTGTTCGACCTGCTGATGGGGAGCGAGGTCGCGCCGCGCCGGGAGTTCATCAGCTCCTCGGCGGCCACCCTCGACCGCTCCCGTATCGACGTCTAGGGGCTTCGACGTCCAGGGCTGTCGACGTCTAGACGCGCGGGAGCCGGGTCGCCGGGCGGGGCTTGTCACCTGAAGGGGTGAACGGGTGGGATTGTCCTAACCGGCGTCCCGCTCCGGGCGCCATTCTCTGGGGCATGCCGATCGAAGACCCCTGGTGCCACGTCGACGGCGCAGCGCCGGCGCCCGGCGCCGCCCCGAACCCGGCGCCGGAACCGGCGCGCAGAAACGGTCAGCCGGTGGCTTCCGCGTCCCCGGCGCACGCCGCGGTCTATCTGACCGTGCAGCGCAGCGCCGCCTTCCAGCAGATGCGCCGCCGCTACCGCCGCTTCGTGCTGCCCGCCACCGCCGCCTTCCTCGTCTGGTACCTGGCCTATGTCACCGTCGCGACCAGCGCCCCCGCGCTGATGGCGCGGCCCCTGGCCGGGGCGTTCAACGTCGGGATGGCCGCCGGGCTCGCCCAGTTCGCCACCACCTTCCTGCTCACCTGGGCGTACGCCCGGCACGCCCGGCTGCGCCGGGACCGGCTCGCGCTCGAACTGCGCTGGGAGACCCAGGACATGACAAGAACGGCCGCCCGCCGTGAGGCCGTCTCGTGAGCGGGGACCACCAGACTCTGACGCTGCTGCTGTTCAGCGTCGTCGTCGCCGCCACGCTGGCCATCACCAGCTGGGCGGGGCGCCGGCGGCAGGGCTCCCCGGAGGAGTTCTACGCGGGCGGCCGGCTCTTCTCGCCCATGGAGAACGGATTCGCCATCGCAGGGGACTACATGTCCGCCGCCTCCTTCCTCGGCATCTCCGGACTCATCGCCCTCTATGGCTACGACGGCATGCTCTACTCCATCGGCTTCCTGGTCGCCTGGCTGGTCGTGCTCATGCTCGTCGCCGAACTCGTGCGCAACTGCGGCCGGTACACCCTGGCCGACGTCGTCGCCGCGCGGCTGCGCGAGCGGCCCGTCCGGATCGCGCTGGGCGCCTCCTCCGTCACCGTCTCGGTGCTCTACCTGGTCGCCCAGATGGTCGGCGCCGGCGCCCTCGTCGCGCTGCTGCTCGGCGGCAGCATGGGCGACGCCGCGCACACCTGGACGGTGCTCGGCGTCGGCGCGCTGATGGTGACGTACGTCTGCCTCGGCGGCATGCGGGCCACCACCTGGATCCAGATCGTCAAGGCCGTGCTGCTGATGGCCGGTGCCCTCACCCTCACCGTGCTGGTCCTCCTGCGGTACGGCGGCGACCTCGGCGCGCTGCTGAACGGAGCGGCCGAACGCAGCGGCCACGGCGCGGACTTCCTCGCACCCGGCCTCAAGTACGGCGGCGACTGGACGTCGCGCGTCGACTTCGTCAGCCTCGGCCTGGCCCTCGTACTCGGCACCGCGGGGCTCCCGCACATCCTCGCGCGGTTCTACACCGTGCCGACCGCGCGGGCCGCGCGCCGCTCCGTGGTGTGGTCGGTCGGCCTCATCGGCAGCTTCTATCTGATGACGATCGTGCTCGGCACCGGCGCGGCCGCCCTGGTCGGCACCGACGCCGTCCGCGCGGCGAGTCCGGCGGGCAACACCGCGGTACCGCTGCTCTCACTGGAGCTGGGCGGGGGAGCGGGCACCCGGGGCGGTGCGGCGCTGGCCGCGGTCGCGGCGGCCGTCGCCTTCGCCACCATCCTCGCCGTCGTCGCGGGCATCACCTTGGCCGCGTCCGCCGCCGTGGCCCACGACCTGTACGCCTCGCTCCGCGTTCGGCGGCGCCCCGCGGCCCCGCAGGGGCGGCGGGAGGAGGTGGGTGTCGCCCGCGTCGCGGCCGCCGTGGTCGGCGCCGTGGCGGTCGGGCTGAGCCTGCTGGCGCAGGAGCTGAACGTGGCCTTCCTGGTGGGCCTCGCCTTCGCGGTCGCCGCCTCGGCGAACCTGCCGGCGCTGCTGTACGCGCTCTTCTGGCGCCGGTTCACCACGCGGGGCGCGGTGTGGGCCGTGTGGGGCGGCCTGCTGCCCGCCGTGGCCCTGGTGGTGCTGTCTCCCGTCGTCTCCGGCGCGCCGCACGCGCTGTTCCCCGGGGTCGACTTCGCGGTCTTCCCGCTGGAGAACCCGGCGCTGGTCTCCGTACCGCTCGGCTTCTGCGCGGGCTGGCTGGGCACCGTGTGCTCCCGGGAGCGGGCGGACGAGAGCCGGTACGCGGAGGTCGAGGTGCGGTCCCTCACGGGCGCGGGCGCGGTGTGAGCCGGACGGCAGGCACCGGAAGGGTCACGGAGTGTGCGGGTGGAGGGCCTCCGGGAGGGTCACCGTGAACTCCGCCCCGCCCTCCCGCCCGCCGGACACCCGCGCGCTGCCCCCGTACCGCTCCGCGAGCCGTCGCACCAGCGCCAGGCCCAGGCCGCGCTTGCCGTGCGCCGGCGGCTCCTTCGTGGACCAGCCCTCAGCGAACACCATGTCCCGGCGCTCGGGCGGGATGCCGGGGCCGCTGTCGCTCACCCGTACGGCCACGTCCGTACGCCCGCGCGCCCACAGCGCGACCTCCACCCAGGCGCCCGCCGGACCGGCCGCCGCGTCCAGCGCGTTGTCCACCAGATTGCCCACCACCGTCGCCAGCGCCGGCGGGTCGACCAGGCGGTCGGGCAGGGAGGTGCCGGGTGTGACGCGCAGGGCGACGCCCCGTTCCGCCGCCACCGTCGCCTTGCCGACCAGCAGCGCGGCGAGGCGCGGATCCCGGACCCACCCGGATATCTGCTCAGCGGTGTCCCGGTGCTCTCCGACCGCCTCGCTGAGATAGTCCAGCGCCTCGCCGTACAGCTCCAGCTGCAGCAGGCCGAGCAGTATGTGCATCCGGTTGGCGTGCTCATGGTCCTGCGCGCGCAGCGCGTCGATCAGCCCCTGGGAGCTGTCGAGTTCGCGGCCGAGCAGCTCCAGCTCCGTACGGTCCCGCAGGGTCGCGACGGCGCCGCCGTCATGGGTGGGCATCCGGTTGGCGACCAGCACCCGGCCGCCGTGCACCGCCAGCAGGTCCGAGCCCGGCACCCGTCCGGCCAGCACCTCGGTCGTACGTCCGGGGCCGAGCGCCTCCTCCAGCGGAACCCCGGTGTGCTCCGGGCGCAGGTCGAGCAGGCGCCGGGCCTCGTCGTTGACGAGCCGCACGCGGCCGTGTGCGTCCAGTGCGACGACGCCCTCCCGGATACCGTGCAGCATGGCCTCCCGTTCGGCCAGCAGCGCGGAGATGTCGGAGAAGGCCAGATCGTGCGTCCGCTTCTGCAGCCGCCGGGCGATCAGCAGCGCGGCCAGCGCCCCCAGCCCGAGCGCCGCCCCGGCGTACGCCAGCAGACCGGGAACGGCGGTCAGCAGCCGGTCGCGCACGCTGTCGTACGCGATGCCGACGGACACGGCGCCGACCACCTCGCCGTCGGCGTCGCGCAGCGGCGCCTTGCCCCGTGCCGAGCGGCCCAGGGTGCCCTCGTCGATCTCCCTGACCTCGTGCCCGGCGAGCACCGGCGCGGGGTCGGTGGAGACGCGCTCCCCGATCCGCTGCCGCTTCGCGTGCGACCAGCGGATGCCGCGGTCGTCCATGACCACGACATAGCTGGCGCCCGTCGCGCGGCGGACGCGCTCGGCGACGTGCTGGACGGGCCCGCCGGGGTCGGGGCGGGCGCCGTCGGTGACCAGGTCGTCCAGCCCCGGCTCGGCGGCCGTCGACTGCGCGATGGCCAGGGCGCGCCGCATCGCCTGGTCGTCCAACTGGCGGCTGAACGGCGCGAGGAAGAGCCCGGTGGCCACGGCCGTGACGCCGGTGACGATCGCCAGCTGCATCAGCAGCACCTGTGAGGAGATCTGGCGCGGGCGCCAGCGGATACCGGACGGACGGCGGGGCGGTGCGGCCACGGAAACCCCCTGTTGCGGTGGGAGCGGGAGTGGGAGGGGGACGCTACCCGCTGCCCGTTGGAGCGTGTCCGGGGATCGTGCGTGCCGGGTCGGGGCTGCCCCTGCCTGCGCCTTGCAGGCTGCGGGTGCTCCGTGGCTGGTCGCGCAGTTCCTCGCGCCCCTGAAGCGCCCCTGCGGGGCGCGCCCTGGCGCCCCGCAGGGGCGCGGGGAACTGCGCGAGCGACTACAACGCAGCCGCGGACTGCGGCGCACCGGCAGGGGCAGCCCCTGCCCAGCATGATCCGCCGGACACTACACCTAGGTGCTCTGCACGGCGTCCACCCGCATCCGCGCGGGAGCGCCCAGCGCGGCGCCGCAGCTCGCGGGGACCGGGAGCGCGTCGTCGACGGCGGTCACCGTGACTCGCCAGCGGCGCCCGTCCAGGTGCGCGACCGTGACGGACCAGCGGGCAGTGACCGCCTCCCCGGCCCCGCCCGTCACATGCGC
>NZ_JAAKZZ010000251.1 GCF_011045075.1 Streptomyces boncukensis | reverse complement strand
GTACCGCAGCAGCCTGCTCCGCCATCCCCGCCAGCCCCCGGTCGTCGTCAGGGACGACCCCGAGGCGGTCGAGCTCACCGGCCCGGTCTTCGGCGCCACCGACGTCACGGAGCTCGACGCCGACCTCACCCGGCAGCACCCGGGCGAACCGCTCGGCGAGCGGATCACCGTCAGCGGCCGGGTGCTGGACCGCGACGGGCACCCGGTGCGCGGACAGCTCGTGGAGATCTGGCAGGCCAACGCCTCCGGCCGGTACGCCCACCAGCGCGACCAGCACCCCGCCCCACTCGACCCGCACTTCACCGGCGTCGGCCGCGTCCTGACCGACGGCGCGGGCCGGTACCGGTTCACCACCATCAAGCCCGGCGCCTACCCGTGGCGGAACCACCGGGGCGCCTGGCGGCCCGCCCATATCCACTTCTCCCTCTTCGGCACCGCCTTCACCCAGCGGCTGGTCACCCAGATGTACTTCCCGGGCGACCCGCTGTTCCGGTACGACCCGATCCTGCAGTCGGTCACCGATACGGCCGCCCGCGCCCGGCTCGTCGCCGCCTACGACCACGACCTGTCCGAGCCCGAGTTCTCCCTCGGCTACCGCTGGGACATCGTGCTCGACGGCCCCCGGGCCACCTGGACGGAAGGAGAGCAGCAGCCGTGACGAGCAGCCGGAACGAGCCCGCCCCCACGCAGACCGTCACCCCGTCCCAGGCCGTCACCCCGTCCCAGACCGTCGGCCCCTTCTACGGCTACGCCCTGCCGTTCGCCCGGGGCGGCGAGATCGCACCGGCAGGCGACCCGCGCACCCTCACCCTGCACGGCGTGGTGCGGGACGGCGACGGAGCCCCGGTCCCGGACGCGCTGCTGGAGTTCTGGCAGGCAGCGCCCGACGGCTCGCGCACCGGCGCGGCCGGCTCGCTCCGCCGCGACCCGGCCACCGGCGCGGTCGCCGGCCGCGACGGCGTCGCGTTCACCGGCTTCGGGCGGGTGCCCTCCGACGCCGACGGCCACTACGCGCTGCGCACCCTGCCGCCGCCCGCCGATGCCCCGTACGTCAGCGTCGCCGTCTTCGCCCGCGGTCTGCTGCACCATCTGTACACCCGCGCCTATCTGCCCGGGTACCGGTACGACGCGCTGCTCGCGGGGCTGCCCGAGGAGCGGCGGGCGACGCTGATCGCCCGTCAGGAGGCCGAGCGGCGCTACCGCTTCGACGTCCGGATCCAGGGGGACGGCGCTCAGGAGACGGTCTTCCTTGAGTTCCCCTAGCCACCGCGCCCCCGCGCCCGAGGACACCCGCGCCGATCCGGCGGACGTCGGTCTGCTGGCCCCCGGCCGGGCCGGCTCCCCCGTCGAGGCCGCGACCGGCGACCGCGCCCTGCTGCAGGCCATGCTGGACGCCGAGGCGGCGCTCGCCCGCGCCCTCGGCGCACCCGAGGCCGTCCGGGACGCGATCGGGGCCGCGGCGCGGGCCGACCGCTTCGACCTGCGCGGCCTGGCCCTCCGCGCCCACGAGGGCGGCAACCCGGTCATCCCCCTCGTCGCCGACCTCGGCGCGGCGGTGGGGGACGACGAGGCCGCCGCCTGGGTGCACCGCGGCGCCACCAGCCAGGACATCCTCGACACCGCCCTGATGCTGGTCGCCCGGCGGGCCCGGACCCACATCCTGGCCGATCTCGACGACGCCGCCGCCTCGCTGGCCCGGCTCGCCCGGGAGCACCGCGCCACGCCCATGCCGGGCCGGACCCTCACCCAGCACGCCGTGCCCACCACCTTCGGCCTGAAGGCGGCCGGCTGGCGGCAGTTGGTCCTGGACGCCCACGACCGGCTCGCCTCGCTCGCCCTTCCGGCCCAGCTGGGCGGCGCCGCCGGCACCCTCGCGGCCCTCGGCGGCCGGTCCGGGATCCTGGCCGCGTACGCCGCCGAGACCGGACTGGCCCAGCCGCCGCTGCCCTGGCATGTGCTGCGCACCCCCGTGGCGGAACTGGGCGCGGCGCTGGCCCTGGTCGGCGGCGCCCTCGGCAAGGCCGCGGCGGATGTGCTGGTCCTCTCGCGCACCGAGATCGGCGAGGTGGCCGAGGGCGCGGGAGGCGCCTCCAGCGCGATGCCGCACAAGGCCAACCCGGTCCGGGCCACGCTGATCGCGGCGGCGGCCCGCCGGCTCCCGCAGCACGCGGCCGTGCTGCTCGCGTCCCTGGCCGGGGAGGACGAACGCCCGGCCGGTGCCTGGCACGCCGAGTGGCAGACCCTGCGCGAGGCCCTGCGCCTGGCCGGAGGCGCCGCCCGCGACGCGTCCGAACTGGCCGCGAACCTGCGGGTCGACGCGCGCCGTATGCGCGAGAACCTGGACCTCACGGAGGGGCTGATCGTCTCCGAGCGCCTGGTGACCGCCCTCGAACCGCTCGTCGGCCGCACCCGGGCACGCGAGCTGCTCACCCGTGCCTCGCGCGCCGCAGCGGCCGGGCGGACGCCGCTCGCGGACGCACTGGCCGCGGAGCCGGAGCTGCGCGGCGCGCTCGACCCCGCCGGCGTACGGAACCTGCTCGACCCCGCCGACTACCTCGGCGCCGCACCCGAACTGACCGACCACGCGCTCGGCCGCACCCCGCGGCCGCCCGAGGGAGCCCGATGACCCTGCTGCACCACACCGCCGAAGGGCCCGCGGACGCGCCCGTACTCCTCCTGGGCCCGTCCCTCGGCACCAGCCTGCGCCTGTGGGAGGCGCAGCTGCCCGCACTCGCCCGCGGCCACCGCGTCGTCCGCTACGACCTTCCCGGACACGGCGGCTCCCCCGCCGCGCTGCTGCGCGAGCACTCCGTCCCCGCGCTCGCCGCCCTCGTCCTGGAGCTGGCCGACTCGCTCGGCGCCGAGCGCTTCGACTACGCGGGCGTCTCGCTCGGCGGCGCGGTGGGCGCCTGGCTCGCGGCGCACCACCCCGACCGCGTCGCGTCGCTGGCCCTGGTGTGCGCCTCAGCCCGCTTCGGGGACCCGGAGACCTGGCGGGAGCGGGCGGCGCGGGTGCGTGCCGAGGGCGTGGAGTGGCTCGCCGGGACGGCGGCGGCGCGCTGGTTCACGCCCGGCCACCAGGAGACCGAGGCCACCCGCGCGCTGATCGCCGACCAGCGCGCGGCAGCGCCCGCCGGGTACGCCGCCTGCTGCGACGCGCTGGCCGACTACGACCTGACCGACCGGCTGTCGGCGATCACGGCCCGCACGCTGGTGGTCGCCGGGCGGCAGGACCTCGCCACCCCGCCCGTACACGCCCGCCGGCTGGCCGACGGCATCGCGCGGGCCACGCTGGTGGAGATCGACGGCGCCGCCCACCTCGCCCCCGCCGAGCAGCCGGAGCGCGTGCTGCACGCGCTGCTCGACCATCTGGCGCCGTGAGCGCCGGAGCCCGCCGGGCCCACTCATGAGCAGGGGCGGCAGGGGCGGCAGGGGCGCGCCCCGCAGGGGCGCTTCAGAGGCGCGGGGAACTGCGCGACCAGCCCCATCGCACCCGCACCCCGCGACGCAACAGCACGGGGCAGCCCCGACCCGGCGGGCTCCGCCGGACGGCCTGCCGCCGCGTACCGCGTCCTCGCCGACCCCGAAGAGGAGAGCCCGTCGTGACCATCCCCTCCCGCACCACCGTCGGCGTGGTCGGCGGCGGCCCGGCCGGCCTGCTGCTGGCCCGCCTGCTGCACCAGGCCGGCATCGACTGCGTCGTCCTGGAGTCCCGGGACCGCGGCTACGTCGAGCAGCGGCAGCGCGCCGGAATCCTGGAGCAGGGCACCGTCGACGCGCTGCGCGCCTGCGGCGCCGCCGAACGCCTCGACGCCGAGGGCCTGGTCCACGACGGCATCGAGCTGCGCTGGAACCGGCGCGGGCACCGTATCGACTTTCCCTCGCTGACCGGAGGGCGCCGGGTCCGGGTCTACGCGCAGACGGAGCTCGTCAAGGACCTGATCGCCCTCCGGCTCGCCGACGGGGCACCGCTCCTGTTCGACGCCCGGGTCACCGCCGTGACCGGCGCCGACACCGACCGGCCCGTCGTCCACTACACCCACCAGGGCGCCGAGCGGAGCCTCCACTGCGACTTCGTCGCGGGCTGCGACGGCTTCCACGGCGTGGTCCGCACGGCGATACCCGCCGAGGAGCTGCGGACCTTCGAACGCGTCTACCCCTACTCCTGGTTCGGCGTCCTGGCCGATGTCCCGCCCTCCTGCGACGAGCTGATCTACGCCCACTCCCCGCGCGGCTTCGCCCTGCACAGCATGCGCTCGCCCGCGGTGAGCCGCCTGTACCTCCAGGTGCCCAACGGCACCGACCCCGCCGCCTGGACCGACGGGCAGATCTGGGACGAGCTGGAGGCCCGCTTCGCCGTCGACGGCGGCTGGCGGCTCGCCCGCGGGCCGATCACCCAGCGCGCCGTGCTGCCGCTGCGCAGCGCCGTCACCGAGCCGATGCGCTGGGGCCGCGTCCTGCTCGCGGGCGACGCCGCCCACATCGTTCCCCCGACCGGCGCCAAGGGCCTCAACCTCGCCGCCTCCGACGCCGTCGTCCTCGCCCGTGCCCTCGCCCAGTGGGCGGCCACGGGCACGACCGCCGCGCTCGACGCCTACTCCGACGCCCGTCTGCAGGCGGTCTGGCGGGCCGAGCACTTCTCCTGGTTCATGACCACGACCCTGCACTCCGCGCCCGGCCAGAGCCCGTTCGACACCCGGCTGCAGCTCTCCCAGCTCGACCGCATCGCCGCCTCCCCGCACGCCGCCGCGGAACTGGCGGAGAACTACGCGGGACTCCCCCTGGTCTGAGCCCCGTGCCGCGGCCGCTCAGGTGCTGGAGCGCGCGACCAGGCGGGTGGGGAGGATCAGGGAGCTGGGTTCCTCGCCGGCGATGAGCCCGACGAGCATGCGGGCCATCTCGCTGCCCAGGGCCTGGATGGGCTGCCGGACCGTGGTCAGCGGCGGGTCGGCGATCCGCGCGATGTCCAGGTCGTCGAAGCCGACGACCGCGACGTCGCCGGGGACCGCGCGGCCCGCGCCGCGCAGCGCGCGCAGAGCGCCGGCCGCCATGTTGTCATTGGCGGCGAACACCGCGTCCAGCGCCGGCTGCCGCTGCAGCAGCGCCGCCATGGCGGCGACCCCGCCGGGCTCGGTGAAGTCGCCGCGTTCCGCGGGGACGGGCCGCAGTCCGGCAAGGATCATGGCTTCCCGGTAGCCGCGGTGGCGGGCACGGCCGACCTGGGTGTCCGGCGGCCCGCAGATCGTGCCCACCCGGCTCCGCCCGCAGGCGAGCAGGTGCTCTGTGGCGTGGCGGGCGCCGCCGACGTTGTCGACGTCCACGTACCACGGCGGCTCGGAACCCGGCGGGCGTCCGCCGAAGACGACGGGCACGTCCGTCTCCTTCACGAGGCGGAGCACGGGGTCGTTCTCCCGCACGGCCATGAGCATGACGCCGTCGACGCCGCGGGCACGCAGGAGTTCCGCCAGCCTCCGCCGGCTGCGGTCGCCGGCTGCGAGGCACAGCATCAGGTGCAGATCGGCCTCCTCCAGGACGGCGGACGCGCCGACGATCACCCTGGCGAAGAACGGGTCGGCGAAGATCGACGGAGCCTCGCCCGCGATGACGAGGGCGACCGCGCCCCGCTGCCGGGTGGCCAGCGCCCGCGCCGTCGTATGGGGCACGTAGTCGAGCTCCCTGATGGCCCGCTGGACCGCCCTGCGCTTCTCGGGGCTGACGTGGGGCGCGTTGTTGAGCACGCGGGAGGCCGCCGAGCGGGAGACGCCGGCCCGCTCGGCCACCTCGTCGAGGGTGGGCTGCCGGCGCGGCGCTTCGGTCATGGACGGCGGGCCCTCTCCTGGCTGCGGTGGCCGGGGTGCGGTGCCTCCGCTCGGCTGCTGGAAGCGCTTCCAGTTTCCGGACCTTAGCGGCTCCCCGCCCTCGGGTGAAGGGTCGTCGCGCACCCACTATTGACAGGTACTCATCAGCGCACACACCATAACCGAGGCACCCGCGCGCGGCAGTCCACCATTTGGGAGCGCTCCCAAACCCCTCGGGGCAGCCCCCTCGCGCCGCTCGTACTCGGAGTGCCGCAGCTCGGCGCCGCCGCACCCTCATGCCCTCATGCCGCGGGCTCAGGACGAACGCCCCGCGGCGCTCTCCCTCCACGAATGAGGTTCACCGATGCGCACACTCTTACGCGGGGCGGTGGCAGCGCTCCTCGCGCTGCCACTCTTGCTGGCCTCGTCGTCCACCGCGCAGGCAGCACCCACCCCGCTCGCCATGACAAGCGGCTTCTACGTCGACCCGGACTCCAGCCCCGCACGCTGGTCGGCCGACAACCCCGGGGACGGACGGGCCTCCGCGATCCGCGACTCCATCGCCGACACCCCCATGGCCCGCTGGTTCGGCTCCTGGAGCGGCGACATCGGCTCCGCCGTCGACTCCTACGCCGGCAGCGCCCAGGCGGCCGACAAGCTGCCGATCCTCGTCGCCTACAACATCTACGGCCGCGACGCCTGCGGCGGGCACTCGGACGGCGGAGCCTCCTCCCCGTCCGAGTACGCCGGGTGGATCGCCGACTTCGCCCGTGCTCTCGGCAGCCGTCCGGCCGTCGTCGTCCTCGAACCCGACGCCCTCGGCGACTACAGCTGCATGTCCCCGGAACAGATCGACGAGCGGCAGACCATGCTCGCCGACGCCCTCGCGCAGTTCCAGTCCACGGCGCCGAACGCCTGGGTCTACCTCGACGCGGGCAACCCCGACTGGGTCGAGGCCCCGGCCATGGCCGAACGCCTCCACGCCGCGGGCCTCAGCCGCGCCAGGGGCTTCTCCCTCAACGTCTCGAACTACTTCACCACCTCCGAGAACGTGTCCTACGCCGGCGCCGTCAACCAGGCGCTCGGCCGGCGCTACGGCTACAGCAAGCCGTTCGTCGTGGACACCAGCCGCAACGGCAACGGCTCGAACGGCGAGTGGTGCAACCCCGGCGGCCGCAGGATCGGCACGCCCACCCAGGAGGGCGGCGGCGCCGAGATGCTCCTGTGGATCAAGACCCCGGGAGAGTCCGACGGGGACTGCGGCGTCGGACCGGGCTCCACGGCCGGGCAGTTCCTGCCCGAGGTCGCCTACAAGATGATCTACGGCTACTGACGCCCCACGCCCACCTGCCGACCGCCGGACAGCCGGCAACGGACCGCGCGCGTCCCGCGGGAACAAGCAGCCGCGGGACGCGCGCCGGAGAAGGAGCCACGATGCTCACTCGATCGCACGGACGACTGGCGCGCCTGCTCGCGGCCGCGGCGGCGGCCCTGACGCTCTGCGCCGCGGCACCGCAGCAGCCGGCGGCAGCCCAGCAGCCGGCGGCCCGGGCGGCGCCCGGGAGCCCGGCCGCCACCCCGCCGCTGGGCTGGAACAGTTGGAACAGCTTCGGGTGCGACGTCACCGAGGACACGGTTCGCCAGGCAGCGGACGCCATGGTCAGCTCGGGCATGCGGGACGCGGGCTACGAGTACGTGGTGGTCGACGACTGCTGGTTCGACCCGCAGCGCGACGCCCAGGGCAAGCTGCGCGCACACCCGTCGAAGTTCCCCAGCGGGATGAAGGCGCTGGGCGACTACATCCACAGCCGCGGCCTGAAGTTCGGGCTGTACCAAGTGCCCACCGAACGCACCTGCGCCCAGCGCGTCGGCACCTTCCCCGGCTCCACCGGCAGCATGGGCCACGACGAGCAGGACGCCCGCTCGTTCGCCTCCTGGGGCGTGGACTACCTCAAGTACGACTGGTGCTCCCCCGACGGCACCCGCGACGAGCAGATCGCCCGGTTCTCCCTCATGCGCGACGCCCTCCGGGCCACCGGCCGGCCCATCGTCTACAGCATCAACCCCAACAGCTTCCACTCTCCCACCGGCCACACCTACAACTGGGGCGAGGTCGCTGACCTGTGGCGCACCACCGAGGACCTGCTCGACATCTGGCAGAACGGCAACGTCAACAGCTACCCGATGGGCGTGGGCAACGTCGTCGACATCAACGCCCCGCTCGCCGCCCAGGCCGGGCCGGGCCACTGGAACGACCCGGACATGCTGGTCGTGGGCAGGCCGGGACTGACCCTGACCGAGTCGCGCTCGCACTTCACCCTGTGGGCCCTGATGGCCGCCCCGCTGATGGCGGGCAACGACATCCGCACCATGCCGGCCGACATCAGCGCGGTCCTGCGCAACCAGCGGCTGCTGGCGGTGAACCAGGACTCCCTGGGCGCCGGCGGACGGCGGGTACGCGACGACGGCGCCACCGAGGTGTTCGCCAAGCCCCTGGCCGACGGCTCGGTCGCCGTCGGACTGTTCAACCGCGGCGACAGCACCGCCACCATCAGCGCCTCGCCCGCACAGATCGGCCTGGGCGGCGGGCCGTTCACCCTCACCGACCTGTGGACCGGCGCCACGTCGAGCACGAGCGGACAGATCACCGCGAGCGTGCCGGCGCACGGCGCGGTGGCGTTCCGGGTCGACGGCGGCACCCCGCTCACCGGCGAGACGTCCCCGATCCGAGGGGCCGGCTCGGGCCGCTGCCTGGATGTCGCCGACTCCTCCACGGCACCCGGCGCCGACGTCGTGATCTGGGACTGCCACAGCGCCGCCAACCAGCTCTGGACCACATGGGAGGGCGGCGAGATCCGCGTCTTCGGCGACAAGTGCCTGGACGCCGAGGAGCAGGGGACCGCCAACGGCACCCCGGTGATCAGCTGGTCCTGCAACGGCCAGGACAACCAGAAATGGACCCTCGAAGCCGACGGATCGATCCGCAACGCCCACGCCGGCCTGTGTCTGGATGTGAGCGGCGGGGCCACCGCCAACGGCTCGCGGCTGGTCCTGTGGGACTGCAACGGCCAGGCCGGCCAGCGATGGACACGCGCCTGATCCCGCCACGGCCGAGGAGCGCGGCCCCGCTGCCCACGATGCGCACGGCGGCCGCCGCGGCCGCGCCGACCCGCCGGGCGGGTCGGCGCGGCGCGTTCGGCGGTCAGGGTCTGCGGTGGACCGAGACCGCGTACGCTCCCCCGGCGTAGGGCTCGCGGGACCATGTCGCATACCGTGCCTCCGGCGCGAGCCCCGCCGTGACGCAGTGCGCGTCGTAGTCGTCCGCGGTGTAGCCCCGGTCCAGGGAGAAGCCCGCCACCAGGCGGCCGCCCGGCCGGAGGTGCGCCGCCACCCCCGCAACCAGCGCCGGCTCCGTTCCCGGTGGGGTGAACAGGGGGACGTTGCCCGCCATCACCACCACGTCGAAGGACCTCCCGAGGTCGAGGCCGGCCAGGTCGCTCCGGCGCCAGGGGATGTCGGGCGCCAGGCGCCGGGCCGTGGCCAGCATCGACGCGTCGAGGTCCACCCCCACCACGTCGATCCCGTGCCGCGCCAGCTCGATCGCCACCCGGCCCGTGCCGCACCCCGCGTCCAGGCCCCAGGGAGCGCACCAGCGTCGCCTCGCCGTGCACATCCCCGCCCTCGGCGGCGATGCTGTCGAACCGGGCCTGGTACTCCTCGCCATTCCACCCCATACGCACACCCTGGCACATCCGCCCGCCGAGCAGCCCCGGCATCCACACGCGCACACATCCCACCGGGCCCCACCGGCACGCCCCGCGCGCAGACATGCAAGGATTGCTATATATTAACGTCGACATACATGGCCCGCGGCGGCACCACGAGAACCACCAGCACCATCGGCACGCCGCCGAACAAGCACACACAGGAGCACCAGATGTCCACCGCCACCGAGCACCGCACCCACGGCGACCACCCGCACGTCCACGGCGAGGGCTGCGGCCACGTCGCCGTCCCGCACGGCGACCACACGGACTACGTCCACGACGGCCATCTCCACAAGTCCCACGACGGCCACGTCGACGAGTGCCTCAGCGGCGGGCACACCGTGCACGAGGGCCACGAACACCAGCACGGCGAGGGCTGCGGCCATGTGGCCGTGCCCCACGAGGACCACGTCGACTACGTGCACGACGGCCATCGCCACGCCGCCCACGAGGGCCACTGGGACGACCACTGACCCGGGGCGAACGTCCGCCCACGAGCGGACCTGACGGCCAAGCCCCTGTGCGCACCCGCGCAATCGCGGTCCATCCCTTGGCCTGGTCAGGGATGGCCACTATGCCGGAGCTGCACACGCGGCTCCCGGCGGATGTGATCACCCTCGGCTCCCCCGGCCCGCCGGCAAGGACACGGCGGAGACTCGGCAGTGGCCAAGGCCGTCCAGCGCAACCGCGAGGCCCCGAGCGGCTCACCGCCGCTCGGGGCGCCGATCTCCCCGTCATCGCCTCCGCCGCGGTGCTCTGCGCCAGCGCCCTGGCCCAGCACGGGCGCGTCACGATCCTGACCTCGGACGTCGAGGACATCGCCCTGCTCAGCACCGACCACGCCCGGGTAGCACCGGAGAAGGTCTGACCCAGTCAGGGAGCGCCAGCGCCGACCGGCGGTCACGCACACTGGATCGCCCGGGCCTGGAATCCTGCCAGGGGCAGGCGTCGCGCTCTCTTCGGTCCGAAGCCGGAGTCGCGGAACCATGGCACTTCGACCAGCGGGAGCGTTCAGCTTCACTTCGTCGATTCCGTCGAAGACGAACGCACCCCGGCCGCCGCTTCTTCACCCCGCCCCGTCCAGCGCCC
>NZ_JAAKZZ010000250.1 GCF_011045075.1 Streptomyces boncukensis | reverse complement strand
ATTAATGTTTGTGCACCGGCCATTCGACCTTCCGCAACAACCCCCGGCCGGATGAGGAGACCGTCGACCATGAACCGTAGAACTGTGGTGCTGCCGGCGCTCGCCGGGCTGCTCGCACCCGT
This sequence comes from Streptomyces boncukensis, assembly GCF_011045075.1. Lineage (GTDB taxonomy): Bacteria > Actinomycetota > Actinomycetes > Streptomycetales > Streptomycetaceae > Streptomyces > Streptomyces boncukensis. The sequence continues at coordinate 10,615 of NZ_JAAKZZ010000250.1, read as the reverse complement.
ACTCGCCGCCTGCGGGTCGGACGCTTCGGGCAGTGGCGGTGATCCCATCGTCGTCGGCACAACGGACCACTTCGCCGCCAACAAGGAAACGCCGGCCCCCTTCGACCCGGCCGCCGCCTACGACGTCGCCACCTGGAACGTCATGCGCAACACGTTCCAGACCCTGGTGCGGCTGCCCCGGTCCGGCACTCAGCCGGAGATGGACGCCGCCACCTCCTGCGGCTTCAGCGACGCGCAGAACGAGCAGTACCGCTGCAAGCTGCGCGATGGCCTCACCTTCTCCAACGGCAACGAACTCGACGCCAAGGACGTCGAGTTCTCCATCAAGCGGGTCATGGGCATCAAACACCCCAGCGGCCCCGCGTCCCTCTTCGCCAACATCGACCGCGTCGAGGCGACCGGTGCCCGCGAGGTCGTCTTCCACCTCAAGTCGCCGGACGCCACCTTCCCCTACAAGCTCACCACCCCGGCGGCCGCCATCGTCGACAGCGAGACCTACCCCAAGGACCGGCTCCTCAAGGGCTTCAAGGTCGTCGGCTCCGGCCCCTACACCCTCGACGACTTCGACACCAAGGGCGACAAGGCCACCCTCGCCAGGAACTCCCACTACGAAGGCAATCTGAAGATACGCAACGGCAAGATCGAGATGCGTTTCTTCGACACCCCCGAGGCCATGGAGAAGGCCCTCAAGTCCAGCGACATCGACCTGATGAGCCGCAGCATCTCACCCGACCAGGTGAAGCGGCTGGACACCGCAGCGGACCAGAACATCAAGCTCGTCGAGCAGCCCGGCCAGGAGATCCGCTACCTCACCTTCAACACCGAGGGGCCCACCACCGGCAAGAAGGCCGTCCGCAAGGCCATCGCCGAGATCGTGAACCGCAAGGAGATCGTCTCCAAGGTCTACAGCGGCAGCGCCGAACCCCTCTACACCCTCATCCCCGGCGGCCTCCCGGGCCACCGCAACTCCTTCTTCAACACCTACGGCGAACCCGACCCCGGCGCCGCGAAAACCACCCTCGCCGAGGCCGGAGTCGACACACCGGTGAAGCTCACCCTCACCTACACCACCGACCACTACGGCTCGGCCACGGCCAAGGAGTTCGCGACCCTCAAGAAGCAGCTCAACAACAGCGGCCTGTTCGACATCGACATCAAGGGCGTCCCCTGGAACAAGTTCCAGCCCCGGGCCACCAGCCAGAAGTACGAGGCGTACGGCTACGGCTGGTACCCCGACTTCCCCGACGCGGACAACTTCACCGCCCCCTTCTTCCAGAAGGACAACTTCCTCGGGTCGCCCTACCGGAACAAGACGATCGACAAGATCATCCCGCAGACCCGGCGGATGACCGAGCGCTCCCGCGCGGGGACCGCCTTCGGCCGCGCCCAGGACATCGTCGCCCGCGACATCCCCGTGCTGCCGCTCTGGCAGGGCAAGCAGTACATCGCGGCGCGCGACGACATCACCGGCGTCGAGTGGGCGCTCAACTCCTCCTCCGTCCTGCAGTTCTGGGAGCTCGGCCGCGGCGCGAGCGACTGACGGCACCGCCGGCGGGCCGGACCCTGGCCCGCCGCCACGCACCGGCGCCCGGCGCGCGGCACAGGCCGCACGCCGGGCGCCGGCGTCAGATCCCGACGGGCCCCGTCACGGCGTCCCCGGCCGGACCAGCCCGCTCTCGTACGCGTACACCGCCGCCTGCACCCGGTCCCGCAGCCCCAGCTTCGTCAGCACATGCCCCACATGGGTCTTGACGGTCGTCTCGCTCACGAAGAGATCCGCGGCGATCTCCGCGTTCGACAGCCCGCGCGCCACCAGCTTCAGGACCTCCACCTCGCGCTCGGTCAGCTGATGCAGCGTGTCCGGCACCGGCTCCTCGCCGGACGGCAGCTTCGTCGCGTACTTGTCCAGCAGCCGGCGTGTGATACTCGGCGCGAGCATCGCCTCACCCGCCGCCACCACCCGGATCGCCTGCACCAGCTCCCCGGCCGGCGCGTCCTTCAGCAGAAAGCCGCTCGCGCCCGCCCGCAGCGCCTCCACCACATACTCGTCCAGATCGAACGTCGTCAGCACCAGCACCTTCGCCGGGCCGTCCTTCGCCGGACCGGTGATACGGCGCGTCGCCTCCACGCCGTCCATCCGCGGCATCCGGATGTCCATCAGCACCACATCCGGCTGCAGGGCGCGCACCTGATCCAGCGCCTGAAGGCCGTCTCCGGCCTCGCCGACCACCGCTATGTCCTGCTCCGCTTCCAGAATCATCCGGAAGCCGGTGCGCAGCAGTGGCTGATCGTCGACCAGCAGTACGCGGATTGCCACGAGAACTCCTCCAGGGGCGGGCGGCCGGGGGCGCCTCCCAGCGTGCACTGAGGGCGTCCCCCATTCTCACCTAGGGACCTTCCCCGGACCCGGCGGCCCCTTGCTCACCTGGGACACTCTCCCCGGAGGCCCGCGGCTCCGGCAGCCGCGGCTGGATCGTGAGCGGATAGGGCGGGGGAGTGCCGCCGAACTCCGGACAGTGGGCCTGATGATCACACCAGCCGCACAGCTTGCTGCGCTTCGGCCGCCAGTCCCCGCTCTCCGTCGCCCGGCCGATCGCGTCCCACAGCGCCAGCAGCTTCCGCTCCACGGCCCGTAGATCGCCCTCGTCCGGGTCGTAGGTGAGCAGGTCGCCGCTGCCCAGGAAGACCAGCTGCAGCCGCCGCGGCACCACGCCCCGCAGCCGCCACAGCACCAGCGCGTAGAACTTCATCTGGAAGAGCGGGCCGTCCGCGAACTCCGGCGGCGGGGCCTTGCCCGTCTTGTAGTCCACGATCCGGACCTCGCCCGAGGGCGCCACATCGATCCGGTCGATGATCCCGCGCACGCGCAGCCCCGACTCCAGCCGCGCCTCCACGAACAGCTCACGCTCCGCCGGCTCCAGCCGCGCCGGGTCCTCCAGCGTGAACCACCGCTCGACCAGCGACTCCGCCTCCGCCAGCCACTGCGCCAGCTCCGTGCCGTCCTCCGTGTCCCCGGCGAAGAGCTCAGCCAGCTCCGGGCGCTTTGCGAGCAGCCGCTCCCACTCACCTGCCACCATGGACCGGGCACGCGGCGCGCTGCGCTCACCGGCGGGACGGTCGAAGAGTCTCTCCAGTACTGCGTGCACCACCGTGCCCCGGGTGGCGGCCGGGGAAGGTTTTTCCGGCAGTTTGTCGATCACCCGGAAGCGGTAGAGCAGCGGGCACTGCATGAAGTCACTTGCCCGGGAAGGCGACAGCGAGGTCGGCGGGGAGGCCGCGCTGGTTCTCATGGAGTACGACCCTACGGCCCACCACCGACAACGGACACTTACCATCGACGACAGACCCCCTCGTACCGCATGATCATCAGGACCGCGTACAGCGCGGGGTGCGAGGGCCGCAGCAGAGGGGAACCCGTGGCGGACACGGACAACGACGGGAAGCCGCGGACCAGCGGCCCGGGCGAGGACGGCGGCGAGCGCCGTCCCGCCGGACCGCCCGCGCCCGCGGACGGTCCGCCCCGCGCGGACGACTCCCGGAGCGCTCCGCCCGCCCAGCGTGCCCAGCCGGGCGCCCAGGACGAGCCGGCACCCCCCGAGGGCCCCGGCCCGGACCCGCGGTCCGGGCGGGAGACGCCGGCGGGGCCGCAGCGGGCGGCGGCGTCCGGAACCGGGCCCCCCGGCGACCGGCGGTCCGGCCCCGGGAGCCCGGCGCGGGCCGACACCCCGGACACCCCCGACGGCCCGGACACCCCCGACAGCCCCGACAGCCCTGGAGCCGCGGTCCCAGACGAGCCCGCCGCGTCCGCCGCACGTGCCGGGGCCGACGGGCCCGACGCCTCCGCCGGGGCCGAAACCACCCGGCCGGGTGACGCCGCTGTGCCCGCCCGGGGCGTCGGTCATGCCGGGCCGGACCAGCCCGCCGGCCTCGCCGGGCCCGGCAAGGCGACCGGGCCCGGCAAGGCGACCGGCGGCGGCAAGGACGGGGAGCGGACCCGGCCCGCCGGCGGCGGCATCCTCATGGGCCGCCCCTTCGGGGTGCCGGTCTACGTCGCCCCCTCCTGGTTCCTCGTCGCCGCCCTCATCACCTGGGTCTTCGGCGGCCAGCTCGACCGCGTGCTGCCCGAGCTGGGCGGCACCCGCTATCTGATCGCGCTGTTCTTCGCCGTCGCCTTCTACGCCTCGGTCCTCGTCCACGAGCTGGCCCACACCGTCGCCGCGCTCCGCTTCAAGCTGCCGGTGCGCCGCATCCAGCTCCAGTTCTTCGGCGGCGTCTCCGAGATCGAGAAGGAGTCCGAGACGCCGGGCAGGGAGTTCGTGCTCGCCTTCGTGGGGCCGCTGCTCTCGCTCGTCCTCGCCGGAGTCTTCTTCGCCGGGATGCGGGTCGTCGAGCCCGGCACCGTCCCCGGCGTGCTGCTCGGCGGCCTGATGCTCTCCAACCTCATCGTGGCCGTCTTCAACCTGCTCCCCGGGCTCCCGCTGGACGGCGGGAGGATGCTCCGCGCCGTTGTGTGGAAGCTCAGCGGCAAACCCATGACCGGCACCATCGCCGCCGCCTGGACCGGCCGCGCGCTCGCCATCGCCGTGCTGATCGGCCTCCCGCTGGCCACCCACGCCTGGGGCGTGACCGGCGACGGCATCAGCGGTATGGACTCGCTCACCGACGCGCTGCTCGCCGCCATCCTCGCCGCCATCATCTGGACCGGGGCCGGGAACAGCCTCCGCATGGCCCGGCTGCGCGAACACCTGCCCGAGCTGCGGGCCCGCACCCTCACCCGCCGCGCCGTGCCGGTGGAGACCGACACCCCGCTGTCCGAGGCGCTGCGCCGCGCCAACGAGGCCGGGGCCCGCGCGCTCGTCGTCGTCGACGCCAAGGGCGACCCGCTCTCGCTCGTACGGGAGGCCGCTATCGTCGGCGTCCCCGAGCACCGCCGTCCCTGGGTGGCGGTCAGCGGCCTCGCCCAGGACCTGAAGGACGGCATGCGGGTGCCCGCCGAGCTCGCCGGCGAGGAGCTGCTGGACCATCTGCGCGCGACCCCGGCCACCGAGTATCTGGTCGTCGAGGACTCCGGCGAGATCTACGGCGTCCTGGCCACCAGCGACGTCGAACGCGCCTTTGTCGCCGCCATGGCGAAGCCCTCCCCGTGAAGGCGGCCCGGCCGACCCGCTAGGCTGTCCGTATGTCCGAACCGACCGGTGCCGCCCGCCGTCGCGGGCCCTTCAAGGTCGGGGACCAGGTCCAGCTCACCGATCCCAAGGGACGCCACTACACGATCACGCTCGAAGAGGGAAAGAGCTTCCACACCCACAAGGGAGCCTTCCCCCACGACGAGCTGATCGGCGCTCCCGAGGGCAGTGTCGTCCGTACCACCGGAAACGTCGCCTATCTCGCGCTGCGCCCCCTGCTCCCCGACTATGTCCTGTCCATGCCGCGGGGAGCCGCCGTCGTCTACCCCAAGGACGCCGGGCAGGTGCTGGCCATGGCCGACATCTTCCCCGGCGCACGCGTCGTCGAGGCCGGCGTCGGCTCCGGCTCGCTCAGCTCCTTCCTGCTCCGCGCGATCGGCGACCAGGGGATGCTGCACTCCTACGAGCGCCGTGCCGACTTCGCCGACATCGCCCGGCAGAACGTCGAGCGCTACTTCGGCAGCCCGCACCCGGCCTGGACCCTCACCGTCGGCGACCTGCAGGACAACCTCTCCGACACCGAGATCGACCGCGTCATCCTGGACATGCTCGCGCCCTGGGAGTGCCTGGAAGTCGTCTCCAAGGCGCTCGTACCCGGCGGCATCCTCTGCGCCTACGTCGCCACCACCACCCAGCTGGCACGCATGGTCGAGTCCATTCGCGAGTTCGGCACCTTCAACGAGCCGCAGGCGTGGGAGACGATGCTCCGCAACTGGCATGTCGAGGGCCTCGCCGTCCGCCCCGACCACCGTATGGTCGGACACACCGGCTTCCTGCTCACCGCCCGCCGCCTCGCCGACGGCGTCGAGCCCCCGCTCCGCCGCCGCCGGCCCTCCAAGGGCGCGTACGGCGAGGACTACACCGGGCCCGGCAGCCAGTCCGGCGGCAAGGCGTAGCGCGGCAAGGCGTAGCGCCGCCCGCGACACCGCCCGGCCCCGCTCTCGAACCGGAGGGCGGGGCCGCCGCGTTGCCCCCGGCGCGGAGCGCGTCCGGGCCCACCCCCGCCATGCCCCGGACGTGTGACATATGGCACGATGCTGAGCACCCCACTTGCTCGCGTCCCGCCTCTCACAGGAGTCACCTCGCGTGACGGAACAGCCGCACTCCCGTTCCCGTACCGTGCACTGGGTCGCCACCGCCGCCGCCCTCGCCGCCGTGCTCGGGGCCTCCGCCGCGATCCAGCCATCCGCATCCGGCGCCGCCGCCCGCGCCACCGCGCCCACCGGTGCGGCGCCGGACCCGGCGAAGGCTCGCTACCCGCTGGACTGCGGCCCGTCCGGTACCGCAGAACCGCAGGTCACGGCCAAGGGCACGGCCGACTTCGACGGGGACGGCAGCGCCGAGACCGTGGCCGTCGTCCGCTGCCGCGCCCAGGCCGGAACGCCACCCTCCGGCGTCTTCGTGCTCGCCGCTCCCCAGCGCCCCGGAGCCCGGCCCCGGGTCGCCGCCACCCTCGTCCCGGAGAAGGAGCGGATGGCGGTCACCGGCCTCCGCGTCGACGGCCGCACCGTTGCCGCGACGCTGCTCGGCTACTCCTCCCCCGAGGTTCCGCGCTGCTGCCCGGACCAGAAGCGGAAGGTCAAGTGGGAGTGGCGGGACGGCAAGTTCGCCCTGATCCCCGGGCCCGCGCCCGGCAGCGCCGGCGTCTGACCCCGCCCGGTCGCTGTCCGAAAATCAGCGTACGGAAATGGTCGTACCGGGAACCGGGTGGGGACCGGAATAAGGCAGCAGCCGAAGGCTGTTGAACGTATCGCCTACGCAACCGTTCGCTTTCAGATGGTGATGGGTGGGTATTCCCCAGTCGTGAGGGAGTGCGCAAGGGTGAAGATCGGACACACCCCGACCGTCTTTGTGATCTAGGGGTTTCAACCTGCACCGGCCCAGGTAGGGTCGAAGCGTCCAGCTCCCCCTGGAGGAGGTGAGGACCGTGGCAGCCCACGACGACGACACGAACCGCGGCATCCGGCCCGGTCGGGGCTCCGAAGACCCGTCCGGCCAGATCGCCTACCTAGAGCAGGAAATCGCCGTCCTGCGCCGGAAGCTCGCCGACTCTCCGCGGCACACTCGAATTCTTGAGGAGCGGATCGTCGAGCTGCAGACCAACCTGGCCGGGGTCTCCGCGCAGAACGAGCGGCTCTCCAACACTCTCCGTGAGGCCCGCGACCAGATCGTGGCCCTCAAGGAAGAGGTCGACCGGCTGGCCCAGCCCCCGGCCGGCTTCGGAGTCTTCCTGCAGGCCAACGAGGACGGCACGGCCGACATCTTCACCGGCGGCCGAAAGCTCCGGGTGAATGTCAGCCCCAACGTGGAGCTCGACGAGCTGCAGCGCGGCCAGGAGCTGATGCTCAACGAAGCGCTCAACGTGGTCGAGGCCATGGAGTTCGAGCGCGCCGGCGACATCGTCACCCTCAAGGAAGTCCTGGAGGACGGCGAGCGCGCCCTGGTCGTCGGCCACACCGACGAGGAGCGCGTGGTCCGGCTCGCCGAACCGCTGCTCCAGGCCACGCTGCGGGCCGGCGACGCGCTCCTGCTGGAGTCCCGCTCCGGGTACGTCTTCGAGATCGTCCCCAAGAGCGAGGTCGAGGAGCTCGTCCTCGAAGAGGTCCCCGACATCGACTACACCAAGATCGGCGGGCTGACCGGCCAGATCGAGCTGATCCGGGACGCCGTCGAGCTCCCGTACCTCTACCCCGACCTGTTCCGCGAGCACGAACTGCGCCCGCCGAAGGGCGTCCTGCTCTACGGCCCGCCCGGCTGCGGCAAGACCCTCATCGCCAAGGCCGTTGCCAACTCCCTCGCCAAGAAGGTCGCCGAGGTCACCGGCAAGCCCCAGGGGAAGAGCTACTTCCTCAATATCAAGGGCCCCGAGCTGCTCAACAAGTACGTCGGCGAGACCGAGCGGCACATCCGCCTCGTCTTCCAGCGCGCCCGCGAGAAGGCCAGCGAGGGCACCCCCGTCATCGTCTTCTTCGACGAGATGGACTCCCTCTTCCGCACCCGCGGCTCCGGCGTCAGCTCCGATGTCGAGAACACCATCGTCCCCCAGCTGCTCTCCGAGATCGACGGTGTGGAGGGCCTGGAGAACGTCATCGTGATCGGCGCCTCCAACCGCGAGGACATGATCGACCCCGCGATCCTGCGCCCGGGGCGCCTCGATGTGAAGATCAAGATCGAGCGGCCGGACGCCGAGGCGGCCAAGGACATCTTCTCGAAGTACCTCACCTCCAACCTCCCGCTGCACTCCGACGACGTCGCCGAGCACGGCGGCAGCGTGGACGCGGCCGTCGAGGCCATGATCCAGTCCGTCGTCGAGCAGATGTACGCGGAGTCCGAGGAGAACCGCTTCCTGGAGGTCACCTACGCCAACGGCGACAAGGAAGTCCTCTACTTCAAGGACTTCAACTCCGGCGCCATGATCGAGAACATCGTCGGCCGCGCCAAGAAGATGGCCATCAAGGCGTACCTCGACCACAACCAGAAGGGTCTGCGGGTCTCCCACCTGCTCGCCGCCTGCGTCGACGAGTTCAAGGAGAACGAGGACCTCCCCAACACCACCAACCCGGACGACTGGGCCCGCATCTCCGGAAAGAAGGGCGAGCGGATCGTCTACATCCGCACCCTCGTCACCGGAAAGCAGGGCGCCGACACCGGCCGCTCCATCGACACGGTCGCCAACACCGGTCAGTACCTGTAGCGAGGCGGAACAGCCCGGCTGCGGGTCCCGCGAGGGCCCCGCAGCCGGGCTGTTTCCCCCGGCGCAACTCCGCAGAAGGAAGTCCGCTAAGTGATCTCCCCACTTCAGTCTGTGCGTTCTAGGCTCTTCCATACCGCCGCCACGCGCAGTGCGGACGAGGGGACCGCATACGGGTCGGATGCGCAGCGGGACTTGAACGGTGGTCCAACGGCGGGCCACCGTCACGCAAGGAGGGCCGCATGACCGTACGGCGAGTAATGGGTATCGAGACCGAGTACGGGATCTCCGTGCCCGGCCACCCCAACGCCAATGCCATGCTCACCTCATCCCAGGTCGTCAACGCCTATGCGGCAGCGATGCAACGGGCGCGCCGCGCCCGCTGGGACTTCGAGGAGGAGAACCCACTGCGGGACGCCCGCGGCTTCGACCTCGCACGCGAGGCCGCCGACGCCAGCCAGCTCACCGACGAGGACATCGGACTGGCCAACGTCATCCTCACCAACGGCGCCCGTCTCTACGTCGACCACGCCCACCCCGAGTACAGCGCACCCGAGGTCACCAACCCCCGGGACGCCGTGCTGTGGGACAAGGCGGGCGAGCGGATCATGGCCGAGGCAGCCCAGCGCGCCGCCGAGGTGCCCGGAGCCCAGCCCATCCACCTCTACAAGAACAACACCGACAACAAGGGCGCCTCCTACGGCACGCACGAGAACTACCTGATGAAGCGGGAGACCCCGTTCTCCGACATCGTGCGCCACCTCACGCCGTTCTTCGTCTCCCGCCAGGTCATCTGCGGCGCGGGCCGCGTCGGACTCGGCCAGGACGGCAGCGAGCACGGCTTCCAGCTCAGCCAGCGGGCCGACTACTTCGAGGTCGAGGTCGGTCTGGAGACCACCCTCAAGCGCCCCATCATCAACACCCGCGACGAGCCGCACGCCGACGCCGAGAAGTACCGCCGGCTGCACGTCATCATCGGCGACGCCAACCTCTCCGAGGTCTCGACCTACCTCAAGCTGGGCACGACCTCCCTGGTCCTCTCCATGATCGAAGACGGCTTCATCGCCGTCGACCTCGCCGTCGACCAGCCCGTCCGCACCCTGCACCACGTCTCCCACGACCCCACCCTCGGCCACCTGATCACCCTCCGCAGCGGCCGGACACTCACCGCCGTCCAGCTTCAGATGGAGTACTTCGAGCTGGCCCGGAAGTACGTCGAGGAGCGCTGGGGAGCCGACGCCGACGACCAGACCCGCGATGTGCTCACCCGCTGGGAGGACGTCCTCAACCGGCTGGAGCGCGACCCCATGGGCCTCAGCGGCGAGCTGGACTGGGTCGCCAAGCGCGAGCTCATGGAGGGCTACCGGCGCCGCGACCAGCTCGGCTGGGACGCCGCCCGGCTGCATCTCGTGGACCTCCAGTACGCCGACGTACGCCCCGACAAGGGCCTCTACAACCGGCTCGCGGCCCGCGGCAAGATGCAGCGGCTGACCAGCGACGACGCCGTACGCAGGGCCGTCGCCAAGCCTCCCGAGGACACCCGCGCGTACTTCCGCGGCCGCTGTCTGGAGCAGTACGCGGACGACGTCGCGGCGGCCTCCTGGGACTCGGTCATCTTCGACCTCCCGGGCCGCGACTCCCTGCAGCGGGTGCCCACCCTGGAACCGCTGCGCGGCACCCGCAACCACGTCAAGGAGCTTCTGGACCGCTGCCGCACGGCGGAAGACCTGGTGAAGGT
>NZ_JAAKZZ010000024.1 GCF_011045075.1 Streptomyces boncukensis | reverse complement strand
ACCGCGCCCCCTCCGGCGCGCTGCCCGAGGGCACCCCGGTGCTGAACGAACCGCAGCCCCCGGCGCCCGAGCCGGGCGGGGAGTCGGCGCAGGGCGCGGAGGACGTCGCGTGCATCCAGTTCACCAGCGGCACCACAGGGGCCGCCAAGGCGGTCCGGCTCAGCCACCGCAACGTGGTGGTCAACGCGGCACAGTCGGCGCGCGCGCACGGCCTGGAGGCGGGCTGTGCGGCCTTCGACTACCTGCCGACGTTCCATCTGATGCATCTGACGATGACGGTCGCGGTCGCCGGCACGCTCGTCCTGTGCACGCGGGAGGATCCGGCGGACGCGATGGACACCGCGAACCGGTGCCGCGCCACGCACTTCTACAGCCTCCCCGTACGGCTGGCCCGGCTGGCGGTGCACCCCCGGCTGCCGGAGCTGGAGTGCCCGTCGCTGCGGGCCGTGCTCTCGGGGGGCTCCGCGCTCCCCCGGTCCGCGACCGCCGCGCTCGGCCAGCACTTCGGCGTTCCGGTCGTGCAGGGGTACGGGCTCCAGGAGACGTCGCCGTCCACGCACTTCGACAGCCTTCAGGCGCCGCGCCCCGGCTCGTCGGGGCGGCCGGTCGCGGGCACCGAGTGCCGGATCGTGGAGGTCGGCTCGCGCCGGGTGCGGGCGGTGGGCGAGAAGGGCGAGATCCAGGTCCGCGGCCCCCAGTTGATGCGCGGCTACCTCGGCCGCGAGCTGTCGCTCGACACCGACGCGGACGGCTGGTTCTCCACGGGCGACATCGGGCGGATGGACGAGGACGGCTGGCTGTACGTCGTCGACCGGCTCAAGGACGTCTTCAAGCGCGACAACTGGCTGGTCTCGCCGACGGAGATCGAGCGGGCGCTGCTGCGGCACCCCGCCGTGGCCGACTGCGCCGTGGTCGACCACCCGCACGCGTTCAGCGGCGCCGTGGCCCGCGCCTTCGTGGTGCCCGCCGAGGGCGCGGACGGCACCGCCCCCGGCACCGTGGCGGCCGAGGTCAACGCCGCGCTGCCGTACTACGAGCACATCGAGCACATCGAGCACGCCGACCGGATCCCGCGCTCGCCCACCGGCAAGGTGCTCCGCCAGGAGCTGCGCGAGCGCCCGGTCGCCGATCCGGAACCCCCGCACCGACCAGAGGAGGACAGTGCCATGCACTACTTCGTCAACCGTTTCACCGTCACCGGCGACGCCGCGGAGTTCGAGCGGCTGCTGGGAAAGATCACCGACTATATGGCCGCGCAGCCCGGCTTCCGCTCGTACCGGCTGTACCGCTCCGCGCAGGACCCGCAGATCTATGTGGAGACGGCGGAGTGGACCGACGGCGCGGCCCACCAGCAGGCCGTCAGCGGCGAGGGCTTCCTCGGGCCGGTGCGGGAGGTCATGAAGCTCGCCGAGGCCGAGGCCGGCCCGTACACCCTCGTGACCGAGCGGACGGACCGATGAGCGGCGCGACAACGGCCGTGCCGGGCTCGGTGATGCGGCTGCGGGAGCTGGCGCACAGCGCGGCGGGCGCCGCCGCCGTCCGCGCGGCGGCGCTGCTGGGGCTGCCCGAGGCGGTCGGTGAGACGCCCGCCTCGGCGGCCGAACTGGCCTCGGCCGTCGGCGCCGACGAGGGGGCGCTGGTCCGGCTGCTGCGCGCGCTGACGGCGTACGGCGTCTTCGCGGACGGCGGCGACGGCACCTTCGCGCACACGGCCGAGTCCCGGCTGCTGCGCGAGGACGCCGAGCACAGCATCAAGTACAACGTGCTGTGGGCGACCGAGCCGTGGACCTGGGAGCTGTGGCCGCACCTCGACGAGGCGGTCCGCACCGGGAAGAGCGTCTTCCCCTCGCTGCACGGGGAGGAGTTCTTCGCCCATCTGCACGCTCGGGCGCCGCAGTCGGCCGAGGTGTTCGACAAGGCGATGACGCAGTCGAGTCAGCTGTCCGCACGGGCGATCGCGGACCACCTGGACCTGACGGGGGCGGACAGCGTGGCCGACATCGCGGGCGGCCAGGGCCTGGTGCTGGCCACCCTGCTGGAGCGGAACCCCGGGCTGCACGGCACGCTGCTCGACCTGCCCGAGGTGGTCGCGCGTCCCGACGCGCGGCTGGGCGAGGGCGGTTCGCTGGCCGCGCGCGCACGGCTGCTGCCCGGGGACTGCCTGCGGGAGATCCCGGTCGCCGCGGATGTGTACCTGTTCAAGAACATCCTGGAGTGGGACGACGCCAGCACGGTCACCGCGCTGCGCAACGCGGCGGCGGCAGCATCTCCCGGCGCCCGCGTCCTGGTCATCGAGAACCTGGTGGACGGCAGTCCGGAGATGCGGTTCACCACCGCGATGGACCTGCTGCTCCTGCTGAACGTGGGCGGCAAGAAGCACACCGGGGAGGGGCTGGCTGCGCTGATGGAGCGGGCCGGACTGCGGATGTCCGGCGTCCGCCCCGTCAACTCGTATCTGCACGTCTTCGAGAGCACCGTGCCCGACTGACGCGGCCACTCCTCACACCACTTGACGGTCGTAAAATCAACTGCTTACCTCTTGGCAAGCATTCACTTGCCGACGAGACGGGGCGGGCGGCCGGCCCCGCCCGCGTCTCGTGCACCCCCGCATCGCCACTGAACCCAACGACCCGAAAGGGGCGAACCGTGATGCGAGCACGCGGAGCACGCCGCGGCATCGCCGGCCGCATCGGCGCCTGGAGCGCCCAGCACCGATGGAAGGCGGTGGCGGCCTGGCTGCTCTTCGCCGTCGCCGCCATGGTCCTCGGCGGCATCGTCGGGCAGGTCGACGCCGAGGACCACGACACCGTCCCCGGCGAGGCGGGCGAGGTGGTCACCACCCTGCGCGAGGCCGGCGTCCAGGACCCGGCGCGCGAGTCCGTACTCGTCCGGTCCGAGGGGCCGGTCACGGGCCGGGCCGCGCGGGACGCGGTCGACGACGTCATGGCCTCGGTCAAGCGGACCGGACGGGTCACCGGCCTGCGCTCGCCGTACGAGACCGAGGCGCTGTCCGAGGACGGGCACGCCGCGCTGATCCAGTTCGCGGTGACCGGCGATCCGGCCACGGCCGGGGACCGGGTCGGGCCGGTGCTCACCGCCGTCGACGACGCGGCGAAGCGGCATCCGGACCTGACGGTCGAGCAGTTCGGCGCGGCGAGCGCCGACAAGGCCATCGGGGACGCGTTCAGCGACGACTTCAAACAGGCCGAGTACTCGGTGGTGCCGCTCGCCATCGGCATCCTCTTCATCGCCTTCGGGGCACTGGTCGCGGCCGTGCTGCCGGTGGTCCTGGCGCTGACGGCGGTGCTCGCGACCACAGGGCTGGTGGCGCTGGCGAGCCACGCGGTGCCGATGAGCGACAGCTCCGGCATCGTCATGCTGCTGGTCGGCATGGCGGTCGGCGTGGACTACTGCCTGTTCTATCTGCGGCGCGAGCGGGAGGAGCGGGCCCAGGGGCGCGACGCCGGCACGGCGCTGCGGATCGCGTCCGCCACGTCCGGCCGCGCCATCCTCGTCTCCGGCAGCACGGTGATCGTGGCGATGGCCGGGATGTTCTTCACCGGCATGGTCGAGTTCGAGGGGATGGGGCTGGCGACCCTGCTCGTGGTGGCCGTGGCCATGACCGGTTCGGTGACGGTGCTGCCCGCGCTGCTGTCGCTGCTCGGCGACCGGGTGGAGAAGGGCCGGCTGCCGTTCCGCAAGCCGGTCCGGCAGAGCGCGGACGGCGAGAGCCGCGTCTGGCGCGCCGTCCTCGGCACCGTGCTGCGCCGCCCCGCGGTCTGCCTGGCGGCCGGAGCGGGCGTGCTGATCGCCCTCGCGGTCCCCGCCACGGCGCTGCACCCGGCGGAGCTGACGCTCAAGCAGGAGCTCGGGGACATCCCCCTGGTGCGCGCGTACGAGGACATCAGCAAGACCTTTCCCGGCGGGCCCGAACCCGCCGAGGTCGTGGTGAGCGCCGCCGACATCACCGATCCCGGCGTACGCGGAGCCATCGCGGACTTCCGGCGGGAGGCGGTCGGCTCCGGCGCCTCCCAGGGCCCGGTCCAGGTGACCGAGCACCGCGGGCAGAACCTCGCGGTCATCGAGGTACCGCTGGCGGGCGGCGAGAAGGCGGACCGGAACGAGCAGAGCCTGCGGACGCTGCGCGACCAGGTACGGCCGCGGACGCTGGGCGGGGTCGACGGCGTCAAGGCGCCGATCGGCGGGCCCACCGCGGCCTCCAAGGACTTCGCCGACCAGCTGGGGTCCAGCGTGGCGCCGGTGTTCGCCTTCGTGATCGCGTTCGCCTTCGTCCTGATGCTGCTGTTCTTCCGGTCCCCGCTGATCGCCCTGACCTCCACCGTCCTCAACCTGCTCTCGATCGGCGCCGCCTACGGGATTCTCACCGCCGTCTTCCAGAAGGGGTGGGGCGCCTCGCTCATCGGCGCCGAGGGGGTCGGCGCCATCGAGTCGTGGCTGCCGCTGTTCCTCTTCGTCATCCTGTTCGGGCTGAGCATGGACTACCACGTCTTCGTGGTCTCCCGGATCCGGGAGGCCCGGCTGCGCGGCATGTCCACCCGGGACGCCATCAGCCACGGAATCGCCACCACAGCGGGCGTGGTGACCAGCGCTGCGGTCATCATGGTCGGGGTCTTCGCGATCTTCGGGACGCTGTCGCTGCAGGGGATGAAGCAGATGGGCCTGGGCCTGGCCATGGCCGTGCTCATCGACGCGACCCTCATCCGGGGGATGCTGCTGCCGGCCGCCATGGCGCTGCTCGGCGAGGCCAACTGGTATGTGCCGGCGCTGCTGCGCAAGCTGCCCGAGCTGGAGGGCGAGCCGGAGCCGCCCGGCGGGCGGCCCGCCGGGGCGCCCCGGCAGGGCGAGGAAGCAGCGGAGCGGGCCGGGGCCTGAGCCGATGGCACCCGGACCGGTGGCGAGGGGGTGTCCGGCGGATCGTGCCGGACCGGGGCTGCCGCTGCCTGCGCGTCGCGGTCCGCTGCTGAGCCGTGGCTGGTCGCGCAGTTCCCCGCGCCCGCAGCGTGCACGGCACTGGCACGGGCCCCGTCAGCCCGTCAGCTCGGCGGCGCGGCGGGCGGCTGGAGCAGCCCGTCGCGCTTGCGCCGCAGGAAGGGCTGTTCGAGCAGCCGGTAGCTCAGCTCGGCGACCACCACCGCCGAGACGAGCACCAGGGCGGCGACGAGCAGTCCGCCCGCGCTCCACGCCGCGTCCTCCTCCCCGCCCCGCCAGCGCCGCACCTGCCCCAGCAGCGGCACGTGCACCACGTAGATCCCGTACGAGATCACCCCGAGCCGGACCACGCGGGACGAGCCGAGCAGCGGCACCCCGCGCCCGGAGCGCTCCCCCACCAGCAGCACGACGGCCCCGAAGAAGAGCGCGAGCACGGTGTACTGCCACACCCAGCCGTAGTCGTCGGCCAGCAGGATCGGATAGCCGAGGTCGCCCACGAGGCCGCGCCCCTCGGCCGACGCGCGGAGCACGAGCGCGGCGGTGACCGCGGCGAAAGCCGCCGGTATCCAGCGGGCGGTCCGGCGCAGCCGGTCGCGCAGCTCGGGCAGCGCCGTCACGGCCCCGACGGCGAACGCGTCGACGTAGCTGAACGGGGAGGTGTACAGGGTCATCGGCCGCAGCTCGGCGGGGTGGCCCGTGCGGGTCAGGAGGAGCCACAGCCCGGCCCGCAGCGCCGGCCCGGCCAGTGCCAGCACCGCCACGGTGCGCGCGAACCAGCGGCGCGGCAGCAGTATCGCGAGCAGCGCCCACACCACATAGACCTGCACCTCCACTCCGAGGGACCACAGATGGGTGTACAGCTGCATCGAGGTGGGGCGGAAGCCGTGCGCCATCGTCGACAGGTCGAACGTCCACGTCCACAGGTAGGGCAGGTTGCGCGCGGTCGACCCGTCGCCGTAGTCGGCGAGCGCCAGCGCGGTGAGCACCACGCAGAACGCCGCGTACAGCGGCCCCAGCCGCAGGAGGCGGTTGCGCGCGAACGCCCGTACGCGGTCGCCCCTGGCCGCCTCCGGGCGTCTGAGCAGGGTGCGGGTGATGAAATGGCCGCTGAGGACGAAAAAGAGGGGGACGCCCGCCCACCCCCAGGGAAGAAGTCCCACGTGGTAGCCGAGAACGCTCAGTACCGCCACGGCCCTGAGCCCGTCGAACGACGGGCGGTAAATGGTGCCTCGCACATCACAGGACATATAAGAAGAATAGGCTTAAGAAACGGACTCGTATAGCTCTCCGCGCCCTTCGCGAAGCTCCGAGTACTTATTGACGGCGTCAATCCTGGAGACGGCGCCGAGTTTTATGAAAATGCTGTGCACATGGCGCTTGACAGTGCCTTCCGAAATGGAGAGGCGACGGGCGATCTGGCCGTTGCTCAGACCGTCGGAAATCCGTCGGAGAATCTCCTTCTCGCGCCGGGAGAGCCCGGCGTCGTCCTCCGCGCGCCCCAGCCGCTCGATGCTGGCCCGGGACACCGAGAGCACGACGCAGCCGTCCCGCACCGCGACCGTCCGGATGGCGGTGACCAGCTCCAGCAGCGTCACGGTCTTGGCCAGATAGCCGCTGACCCCCATCGCGAGCAGCTCCTGCAGCAGGGCCGGGTGGTCGTGCGAACTCAGCACCAGAAACCGGGAACCGCAGGCGGCGCGCAGCCGGACAAAGGCGTCCATCAGCCGCTCCGGCCGGTCCGCGTCGAAGAGGACGACATCCGGCTGGACCCTGGCCACCAGGTCGAGCGCCTCCTCGGCCCCGGTGGCATGCCCCGCCACCACGAGGTCCCGCTCGGCCCCCAGCATGGCGCCCAGCGACTCTCTGAGCAGCGTTTGGTGATCAATGAGCAGAACTCTGATCTGCTTCGACGACATTTCGACGAACCCCCGTTGGCAGGACATGAAGCTCGCAGGGACTTCTGGACCGACCGAGCAGAACGCCGGCGCGGACATGGTGTGGACATAACGGCGCCGACTGCGTGAAGCTTATACGATGTTCAATGCATCCTGGGTAAAACGTGAGCAATATTCAAATCACGTGGACTTTTATCCTCCGGATCACCGCGGACGCCCGTACGGGAACGCGTCATGACCCCCTCGCGGATAAGGGGGCCATGGAAACGGGGTTTCTCGGCTACTTGCTGGTACGCGTCCGGTAGAGCCGCACCGCCAGCGGGGCGAAGAGGGCGATCAGGCCGAGCGAGTAGAGGGTGGTGGCGAGCTCGGGGTGCTGGAGCGGCCAGGCGTGCACCGAGCCGGCGGGGTTCGGGTTGCCGAACAGGTTCCTGATGGCGGCGGCGAGCGCGCTGAGCGGGTTCCAGTTGGCGACCTCCCGCAGCCAGCCCGGCATGCCCCCGGTGGGCACGAACGCGCTGGAGACGAAGGTGAGTCCGAGCATCATCAGCACGCCGAACTGCTGGACGCCCTCCGCGCTGCGGAACACCATGCCCAGACAGGACATCCCCCAGTTGAGGGCGTAGGCGAAGAGCAGGATCAGCAGGAACCCCTCGGCGGCGTGCGCGGCGTCCGTGTGGATGCGCCAGCCGATCGCCAGCCCGGTGCCGGCGAGGACGAGCACGGCGATCACCGTGGCCAGCAGGTCCGCCAGGCTCTGCCCGGCCAGCACTCCGGCCCGCGACATCGGCAGCGAGCGGAACCTGTCGATGATCCCGCCCGCCATGTCGTTGTTGACGGCGGTCGCGGTGCCGGTCGACGCCGAGGCCATGGTCATCGCGAACATGCCGGGCACCAGGTAGTCGTGGTAACTCACGCCGTCCGGGAGGGAGATGGCCCCGCCCACGACGTACGCGAACAGCAGGGTGAACACCACGGGCGTGAGGGTGACGTCGATCAGCGACTCCGGCTCGCTCAGCGTCCGGACCAGGCTGCGGCGGGCGAGCACCAGGGTGTCGGCGAGGGTCTGCCGCAGCCGCCCGAGCGAGCCGGGCGCGGCCTCGGCCGCGGGAGTGACCGTGACGGTGGTCATCGTGTGTTCTCCAATACGTGGGGAGTTCGGGGCCCGGTTCAGCCGACCGGGGCGGGGACGCCGTCCGCCTCGTCGGCCGGGTCCGCTCCCTGGGGCGTGGTGTGGCCGGTGAGGGCGAGGAAGACGTCGTCGAGGGAGGGGCGCCGGATGGAGCAGTCGTCCAGGTCGATCCCGGCCGCGGTGAGCGCGCCCACCACCTCGGTGGCCAGCCGGGAGCGCGTGGTCACCGGCACCCGCACATGGCGCGTCTCGGAGTCGATGGTGGCGGGGCCGGTGGCGAAGTCGCCCAGCACCAGGGCCGCGGTGGCCAGGTCGTCACCGGCCGAGACCGCGACCTCCAGCTGGGCGCCGCTGAGGACGGACTTCAGCTCCCGGGGGGTGCCCTTCGCTATGACCACCCCGCGGTCGATCACCACGATCTGGTCGGCCAGCTGGTCGGCCTCCTCCAGATACTGCGTGGTCAGCAGGAGCGTCGTCCCGTCGGCCACCAGGTCCCGGATGACGTCCCACATCACGTTGCGGCTGCGCGGGTCGAGGCCGGTGGTGGGCTCGTCGAGG
This sequence comes from Streptomyces boncukensis, assembly GCF_011045075.1. GTDB lineage: Bacteria > Actinomycetota > Actinomycetes > Streptomycetales > Streptomycetaceae > Streptomyces > Streptomyces boncukensis. Next base: position 23,381 of record NZ_JAAKZZ010000024.1, on the reverse strand, counting down.
AAGAGCACCCGGGGCCGGGCGACCAGGCTCGCCGCCAGGTCCAGCCGGCGCCGCATCCCTCCGGAGTAGCCCTTCACGGGGCGGCCCGCGGCCTCCGCCAGGTCGAACCCCTCCAGCAGCTCCTCGCTCCGCTCGCGCGCGGCCCGGCGGCCGAGGCCCGACAGCCGGCCGATCATGACCAGGTTGTCCCGGCCGCTCTGGAACTCGTCCAGCGCCGCGTACTGCCCGGTCAGCCCGATGGCCCGGCGGACGGCCGCGGGGTCCTTGCGCACGTCGTGCCCGCCCACCACCGCCTCGCCGCCGTCCGGCTCCAGCAGCGTGGCCAGCACGCGCACGGTCGTCGTCTTGCCCGCCCCGTTGGGCCCCAGCACCCCGACGACCGTGCCCGCGGGCACGTCGAACTCGACTCCCTTGAGCGCCTCGAAGTCCCCGAAGCGCTTCTTCAGACCCCGGACGCTGACGGCGCTCCCGCCGCCGTTGGAGACCGACACGGCTCCTCCTCACGAACAGGGGGCGGGGGCCGGTGCGGCGCACCTGGGCCGCGCGACCGCGCCCCGATTCCGTATTGCTACCGTGCAACCGATAATTGACCGCACCGGCAAGCCCGGATCAGGCTCACCGGCCAGTTGCTACTTGCCAAACGGTAAGCTGGGAACTGGTCGATCGTCAAGGAGAGGTCTGTCAGGATGACTAGTGCCCCATCAAGAGGACAGGTCGGCAAGCGCGCCGAGGCCGTCGGCGGCACCCGGGAGAGACTGCTCGCGGTCGCGATGGACCTCTTCACCAAGCAGGGGTACGGGGGGACGTCCCTGCGGGAGATCGCCGAGCGGCTGGACGTCAGCAAGGCCGCGATCTACTACCACTTCCGGACCAAGGAGGACATCGCGCGGGCCATCGTGGAGCAGATCATGGAGGTGAACCGCGGCATCGCCGACCGGCTGACCGTGGCCGGGAAGGACTCCCCCGCCTGGCAGCGCGCCTTCGACCAGATCATCGAGATCGCGCTGGCGAACCGCGGGCTGTTCATGGTGTGGGACCGCAACGACGACGCGTTCCAGAAGCTGTTCGCCGACGACCCGGTGCTGGGGCCGCAGATCGAGGCCACCGGGGAGCCGCTCGGGGCGCTGTTCGCCGACCCGGAGCTGCCGCCGTCCGACCGGATCCGGCTGGGCTGCGCCTTCGGCGCCATGATGGGCCCGCTGGTGATGTACACCAACTTCTACGAGGACCTGAGCGCGGACACACTGCGGGAGCACATCCGCAGCACGGTGGCGACCCTGCTGCAGGGGTGAGGCCGGCGCAGCGCCGGGCCGGACATATGGCCGTATCTCACATGGTCAGTGGTTTCCGACTACATCGAAAGTTACAGGCGTGCCGATCCGCCCGGCCCGGCGGGCTCAACCTTCAGAAAGCGCCATTGCCAGTGATCCGCGCTGCGAATATCGTCCTGACCAGTATCCGCGCATAGCCACGGCAGTAAGCGCCGGAATGGAGGGGCGAATGGAATTCAAGCTCCTGGGCCCGCTGGAGGTGACGTATGAGCGTCACCTGTGCACCCCGCACGCACCCAAGGTCAAGAAGGTTTTAGCTCTCCTCCTGCTCAGGGCGAACCATGTGGTCGGACTGGACGCCTTCATCGAGGAACTCTGGGGCGACAAGTCGCCGAACACCGCCATCACCACCACCCAGACCTACGTCTACCATCTCCGCAAGGCACTGGGCGGCGCTGCGGGCCAGAAAGCGGCGGAGCAGATCGTCAGAACCGCGGCGCCCGGCTATGTACTGAAGGCCGGGGACGAGGAAATCGACATCAAGAAGTTCGATTCCCTCGTCGTGCGCGCACAGGCGACCGCAGCCGCCGAAGATTTCCACCGCACGGCCCGGTACGCAGATGAGGCACTGTCGCTGTGGACGGGAGCACCGCTCGCCGATGTGGAGTGCGGGAACGTGCTGCGCGGCTACGCGGTGAACCTGGAGGAGCAGTATCTCTCGGCACAGGAAATGCGGATCCGCGCCGAAATGCAGCTCGGAAACCACCGGAAGATGATCGCCGACCTCCGCTCGCTGGTCGCAGCGCATCCGCTCAACGAGTGGTTCCACGGTCAGCTCATCACCGCGCTGCACCGGTCCGGGCGGCGCAGCGAGGCGCTGCGCGCCTACCAGCATGTGCGGGAGCTGCTGCGCCGGGAACTCGGCCTGGAGCCCTCGCCCGAACTGTGGCAGCTGCACCAGCGGATCCTGGCGGCCGACACGGGCGACACCGCCGGCACGGCGGGCACGGCCGGCACGCGCGCCCGCGCCCCGCACGACCGGGTGCCGCTGTCCCCCGCGGGTTCCGCACGCCGCGCCTCGGCCCCCGTCCCGTGACAGCGAAGGAGCAGCCCGTGCCCCTGCACAGCCTCCCCGACACCGCGGACCGCCCCGTCGATCCGGAGACCTTCCGCGCCATCATGGGCGCGCTGCCGTCCGGCGTCACCGTGGTCACGACGCTGGACCCGCAGGCAGCGCCGCACGGCTTCACCTGCAGTGCGGCGTGCAGCGTGTCCCAGGATCCGCCCCTGCTGCTCGTGTGTGTGCACAGCCGCAGCCGGGTGCTCCGCGAGATGCTCGCCACCGGCGCCTTCGCCGTCAACATCCTGCGGGACCGCCGGGAGTGGGTCTCCGCGCACTTCGCGTCCCGGGCCGGCGACCGGTTCGCGTCCGTCGCCTGGCAGCCCTCCGGACGGCTCGGCCTGCCCTGGCTGCCGGACCACACGGTCGCCTGCGCGGAGTGCCGGCTGGACTCCGCCATCACGGCGGGCGACCACACCGTCGTCATCGGCACGATCGTCGGCGGGGAGGCGCGCCAGGCTCGCGGACCGCTGATGTACTGGCGTCGCGAGTACGCGGGATGGCCCGGCCGCGACCTCGCCTCCGGCCTCTCCCTGGCGACCGAGGGCTGACCCGGGAGTTCCGGCAGGCTTCGCCGGGCGCCGGTCGGGGGCGCGGGGAACTGCGCGACCAGCCACGTAGCAGCCGCAGACCGCGGCGACGGCCAAGGGGCCTGCCCCTACCCGTGTTCCGCCGTCTGCGGCCGCACGTTGGCTTGGCGCGCAGTTCCCCGCGCCCCTGGCGGGCGCTCTCTTGAAGGGCGCGCTCCTTGTCAGAGGGTGCGCTGGACCTGCTGGGGGGAGACCGCGAGGAGCTCGCGGATCTCCGGGCGCGGATGGTTCCGCGCCCACCCCGCGACCTCCTGCATATTCTCCGCCGTCGGGCTGATGAACCGCTCGCCGGGCCGGTTCAGACCGAGCGCCGGGAACATCCAGTCGGACTCCCGCACCCGCCCGAGCATGGTGTCGCCGGCCTGCTGCGCCGGCACCCGGCCCGCGTCCACCGCCTCGCACTGGGCGACCAGTTCGCCGAACAGCTCGGCGCTGAAGTCGGTCGGGCACCACAGGCCCGGGTACGCGCTGTCGTCGAGCGCGCGCAGCGGCCCGTCGTCGCCGGCCTCCTTGGCCGCCGCCAGCGCGTTCAGGAACCGCTTGCTGCCCACGGCGCTGCCCGCCACCCAGATACGGAAGACCGCGTTCCACAGGTCGTAGTTCTGGAATCCGATGTAGGACGCGTTCACCAGCTGGTCGTTGTAGTCCAGCAGCCCCTGCTCCAGCCGCTCCACGGGCGTGAAGCGCTCCTGGGAGAAGTCGTCGTCCCGCAGGGCCGCCATCAGCCGCCAGGCCAGGGTGTTGATGAGCTCGCAGGTGTTGGACAGCCCGCGGGAGAACAGCGGGTCGATGAACCCGGCGGCGTGGGACATCAGGCACCAGCGGTGTCCGACCGTCCGCGTCGACGAGTACTGCATGCGCCCGGTGCGCACCCACTCCCGGGCGCTGCGGGCGCGGGCCAACTGGCGTTCGACGGCGGGGAAGCGGCGTACGTGCTCCCAGAACTCGTCCTCGGCGGAGAGGCCGGGCTGCTCCGGGTAGCGCCGCGGGTCGAGCTGCAGGCCCACGCTGCACAGGCGGTTCGTCGCACCGGGGTGGTTGTCGAAGGGGATGACCCAGATCCAGCCGCGGTCGAACATGTGGTGCAGCGTCCCGCTGTGCCAGGGGACCGGCGGCTGGTCCGCAGCGGCGTGGCGGAGGTGGTCGTCGGCGGGCTCGACGCCGATCATATGGGTGAAGACCGAGCGGGCGTGGTGCTTGAGCCGGCTCGGCTCCTCGCGCAGCCCCAGTTGCTCGGCGAGCGGCGAGCGGAAGCCGCTCGCGTCGATGAGGTAGCGGGCCTGGCAGGACGAGCCGTCGGCGCCGATCACGGTGACGCGGTCGTCCTCGAAGTCCACCTTGGACACCCGGTAGTTCTGGCGGGCCTCGCACCCGTATCCCAGCGCCACATGGAACATATATGCGTCGCTGTCCTGGCGGAAGAAGTGCGCCGCGTTCCCTGTGACGTCCAGCAGCCGGAACATATTGGTCTCGCGCGGGTCGGGCTCTTCACCGTCCCGGTGCAGGACGAATCCGAAGTTGCTCTTCTGCCCGTGCGCCGAACCGACATGCTGCTGGACGTCCGTGAAACTGCCGAGATGGCCGATCTCCGGAATGCCGTAGCGGTGTGCGAGCAGCCGCAGCAGGAAGAGCGTCTGTCCGATCGTCGACTCCCCGACGGCGAAGCGCGGATGCTGTGCGCCGTCGATCAGGAGAGTGCGGTGGCCGTGCTTGGCGAGAATGGAGCCGAGCATCGTTCCCGACAGCCCGCTCCCCACAATGACGACATCGTACATTTCTTGGTCGCGCCGCATACTGAAGAACCCTTCTGTTCGGCCCGCTGAGCGCTGACGAGTGTGCTGCGGCCAGTGGAGCAACCGGGCATCGAAGCGCGTTCGAGAAGCGACGGAGCCGGATCGTCTAACGGCTTTCGAAGCGCTCTGGATCGCATCGCAGCATTCTCGAAACCGGCCGGGAAGCGCCAGTGGAGGGAGATACGGTGGAAGGAATATCCGAGGGGCGCCGGGTCGTCATCACCGGAATCGGCGTCGTGTCCCCTGGTGGAGTGGGCCGGAAGCAGTACTGGCAGCTGCTGTCCGCCGGGCGGACGGCGACCCGGACCATCTCGCTGTTCGACGCCGCGCCGTTCCGCTCGCGGGTCGCGGCGGAGTGCGACTTCGACCCGGCCGCCGCCGGACTCAGCCGCCGCCAGGCCAGACAGTGGGACCGCACCACCCAGTTCGCCGTCGTGGCCGCGCGCGAGGCGCTGGAGGACAGCGGGGTGCTCGGCCAGTCCGAGCCGTACCGCACCGGCGTCATGATGGGCACGGCCTGCGGCAGCACCATGAGCCTGGATTCCGAGTACGCCCTGGTAAGCGACGAGGGGAAGTCCTGGCTCGTCGACGAGTTCCACGGCTCGCCCTACCTCTACGACTACTTCGTCCCGTCCTCCATGGCGGCCGAGCTCGCCTGGATCTGCGAGGCGGAGGGGCCGGTGGGCGTGGTGTCCACCGGCTGCACCTCGGGCGTCGACGTCCTGGGGCACGCGGCCGACCTCATCCGGGAGGGCCACGCCGACGTGATCACCACGGGCGCGTCCGACGCGGCGATCTCCCCGATCACCGTGGCCTGCTTCGACGCCATCAAGGCGACGACCGCGCGCAACGACACCCCCGAGACCGCGTCCCGGCCCTTCGACCGCACCCGCAACGGCTTCGTGCTCGGCGAGGGCTGCGCCGTGTTCGTCCTGGAGGAGCTGGAGCACGCCCGGCGCCGCGACGCCCGCGTCTACGCCGAGGTGGCGGGGCACGCCTCCCGCTGCAACGCGTACTCCATGACGGGCCTGAGCGACGACGGGCTGGAGATGGCCGACGCCGTCACCGCCGCGCTGGACATGGCCCGCCACGACCCCGCCGAGGTCGACTACGTCAACGCGCACGGGTCGGCCACCAAGCAGAACGACCGGCACGAGACCAACGCGCTCAAACGCAGCCTGGGCGGGCACGCCTACGACATCCCGGTCAGCTCCATCAAGTCGATGATCGGGCACTCGCTGGGCGCGATCGGCGCGCTGGAGACGGCGGCGTGCGCCCTGGCCATCGAGCACTCCGTCGTGCCCCCGACGGCCAATCTGCACGAGTCCGACCCCGAGTGCGACCTGGACTATGTGCCGCTGGTGGCCCGGGAGCACCGGATCGCCACGGCGCTCAGCGTGGCCAGCGGCTTCGGCGGCTTCCAGAGCGCGCTGGTCCTCGACGCGCCGCCGCGGAGCGCGGCGTGAGCGGCGGCGGTACGGCGTCCCCGCGGCATGTCATCACCGGCATCGGCGCCGTCGCGCCGACGGGACTCACCTGTGCCGACTACTGGTCGGCCGTGCTGCGCGGGGAGAGCGGCATCCGCACCCTCACCCGCTTCGACCCGTCCGGCTACTCGGCCACGGTCGCCGGGGAGATCCCGGAGTACACCGCCTCCCGCTATGTGCCCGGCCGGCTGCTGCCGCAGACGGACCGGATGACGCGCCTGGCGCTGATCGCCGCCGAGGAGGCGCTGGCGGACGCCGGAGCCGACCCCTCGGCGATGCCGCCGTTCGCGTGCGGCGCGGTCACCGCGGCCTCGGCCGGAGGGTTCGAGTTCGGGCAGAAGGAGCTGGAGGCGCTGTGGTCCAAGGGCGGCAAGTACGTCAGCGCGTACCAGTCGTTCGCCTGGTTCTACCCCGTCAACACCGGGCAGATCTCCATCCGGCACGGGCTGCGCGGCCCCGGCGCCGCGGTGGTGGCCGAGCAGGCCGGCGGCCTGGACGCCATCGCGAAGGCGCGGCGGCACATCCGCTCCGGCACCCCGCTCATGGTCACGGGCGGAGTGGACGGCTCGCTCTCGCCCTGGAGCTGGCTCTGCCTCATCCGCTCCGGCCGGATGAGCGCCTCCCCCGACCCCGAGGCCGCCTTCCTGCCGTTCGACCGCCGTGCGCAGGGGGCGGTCGTCGGCGAGGGCGGAGCCCTGCTCGTCATGGAGGACGCGGAGCGGGCCCGGGAGCGGGGCGCGAGTCACCGCTACGGCGAAGTCGCGGGCTACGCCGCGACCTTCGACCCGCGCCCCGGCTCCGGGCGCCCGCCGGGGCTGCGCCGCGCGATCACCATGGCGCTGGCGGACGCCGGGATGGCGCCCGCCGACGTGGATGTGGTGTTCGCCGACGCGTACGGCGTCCCGGCCCTGGACGCGGCCGAGGCCGAGGCGCTCGCCGGGGTCTTCGGCCCCCGCGGCGTCCCGGTGACCGCGCCCAAGACCATGACAGGCCGACTGCTGGCGGGCAGCGCCCCGCTGGATGTCGCCACCGCGCTGCTGTCCATCCGGGACGGCGTGCTCCCGCCCACCGTCCATGTGGCGTCCCCGGCCCACGAGCACCTGCTCGACCTGGTCCGGGACGCGCCGCGCGAGCAGCGGGTGTCGAGCGCGCTGGTCGTCTCCCGCGGTCAGGGCGGCTTCAACTCCGCGCTCGTCGTCCGCGCCGCCGCGTGATCCGCGGCCCCCAGAAACCCCGATCCGAAAGGAAGTGCCGGACATGGCCCCGTTCCCGACGTTCACGACGAAACAGCTGGTGGACCTGTTGCGCGAATGCGCGGGCGAGGACGAAGCCGTCGACCTCGACGGCGACATCCTGGACCTCGCCTTCACCGACCTGGGATACGACTCGCTGGCCCTGTTCAACACGGTCAGCCGCATCGAGCGGGACTACGCCGTCGAGCTGCCGGAGGACGTGGTCGGCGAGGCCGGCACGCCGCGGCAGCTCCTGGACCTGGTGAACGCCGGGATCGCCGAGCGGGTGTGACATCCGGTTCCGATCCGAGGAGAGCAGCGATGTGTGGCATTGCAGGATGGATCGACTTCGAACGCGACGTCTCGCGCGAGCCGGCCACCGTGGCGGCGATGACCCGGACCCTGGCGTGCCGCGGCCCGGACGCCGAGGGCCTGTGGACGGCCGGGAACGGCAGGGCCGCGCTCGGCCACCGCCGGCTCGCCGTGATCGACCTGGAAGGCGGGCGCCAGCCCATGACCGCCGAGGACGACGAGGGGCGCACCCTCGCCTCGCTCACCTTCTGCGGCGAGATCTACAACTACCGCGAGCTGCGCGCGGAGCTGGCCGCGCTGGGCCACCGGTTCCGCACGGCCGGCGACACCGAGGTCGTGCTGCGCGGCTACCTCCAGTGGGGCGAGCAGCTCGCCACCCGGCTGAACGGCATGTTCGCGCTCGCCGTCTGGGACACCCGCAGCGAGGAACTGCTGCTCCTGCGGGACCGCATGGGCGTCAAGCCGCTGTACTACCTGCCCACCGCGCACGGCCTCCTCTTCGGCTCCGAGCCCAAGGCGATCCTGGCCCACCCGCAGGCGTCGCGCCGGGTCAGCGCCGAAGGGCTGTGCGAGGTCCTGGACATGGTCAAGACCCCCGAGGCCGGCGTCTTCGCGGGGATGCGCGAGGTGCGTCCCGGCCATCTGGTCCTGGCCGGCCGGCAGGGGACGCGCTCGCGCGCGTACTGGAGGCTCGAAGCCCGGGAGCACCCGGACGACCTGCCCACGACCATCACCACGGTCCGCGGCCTCCTGGAGGACATCGTCGCCCGGCAGCTGGTCGCGGACGTGCCGCTGTGCCTGCTGCTGTCCGGAGGGCTGGACTCCTCCACCGTGACCGCCCTCGCGGCCCGCCACACGGCGGCCGCCGGCGGCGGGCCCGTGCGCTCGTTCTCCGTCGATTTCACCCACGCGGAGAGCCGCTTCGAGCCGGACGCCGTACGGGGCGTGCGCGACACGCCCTTCGTCCACGAGCTGGTACGCCATGTGGGGACCCGGCACAGCGAGATCGTGCTGTCGAGCGAGGAGCTGGCGGACCCGTCCGTGCGCGCGGCCGTGCTGCGCGCGGTGGACCAGCCGCCGGCGTTCTGGGGGGACATGTGGCCCTCCCTCTATCTGCTGTTCCGCGCCGTCCGAGAGCACTCCACGGTGGCCCTGTCCGGCGAGGCCGCCGACGAGCTGTTCGGCGGATACCGCTGGTTCCGCAACCCCGGCGCGCTGCGCGCCGCGACCTTCCCCTGGCTGACCTCGGGTTCGGCGCGCTACTTCGGCGGGCTGGCCCTGCTGGACCGGGGGCTGCTCAACAAGCTGGACATCCAGGGCTACCGCCAGGACCGCTACCACGAGGCGCTGGCCGAGGTTCCGGAGCTGCCCGGCGAGGACCCGCAGGAGCGCGTGATGCGCAGGATCGGCTATCTCAACCTCACGCGCTTCGTGCAGACCCTGCTCGACCGCAAGGACCGGATGAGCATGGCCGTGGGCCTGGAGGTCCGGGTGCCGTTCTGCGACCACCGGCTCGTCGAGTACGTCTTCAACACCCCGTGGGCCATGAAGTCGTTCGACGGGAGGGAGAAGAGCCTGCTGCGCGCGGCCGCCGCCGATGTGCTGCCCCGCTCGGTGCTCGACCGGGCCAAGAGCCCCTACCCCGCGACCCAGGACCCCCGCTACGAGCAGACCCTGCGCACCGAGCTGGCCCGGGTGCTCGCCGACCCCGGCTCCCCCGTGCTCCCGCTCCTCGACCGGTCGAGAGCGGCCCGCGCGGTGGACCGGCCGCTCAGCGGCGTCAGCCGGCCCTACGACCGCGGGAGCCTGGAGATGGCGCTGTGGCTGAACGCCTGGCTCACCGACTACGGCGTCACCCTCGATGTGTGAGGTGCACGGTGACAACGGTGACAGAAGTGACTGAGACGCACACCGACGTCTGCGTCGTCGGCGGCGGCCCCGCCGGGCTGACGCTCGCCCTGCTGCTGCTCCGCTCCGGGGCCCGGGTCGCGGTCGTGGAGAAGCTGCGCTCGCTGGAGCGGGAGTACCGGGGCGAGATCCTGCAGCCCGGCGGCCAGGCCCTGCTGGAAGCGCTCGGCGTCCTGGACGGTGCGCGGGCGCGCGGCTGCCACGAGCACGACCGCTTCCTGCTGGAGGAGCGGGGCCGGATCCTGATCAACGGTGACTACCGCCGGCTCCCCGGCCCCTTCAACTGCCTGCTCAGCATCCCGCAGCGGCACCTGCTCGCGGAGCTGCTCGACCAGTGCTCCGCGCACCCCGGATTCCGCTACCTCGGCTCCAGCCGGTGCTCGGCCCTGATCGAGGACACCCGGCAGCGGGTGCGCGGCATCCTCGGCCACGGGCCGGACGGCGAGCTGATGGTGCGCGCCCGGTGCGTCGTCGGGGCGGACGGCCGGTACTCCAAGGTGCGGCGGCTGGCGCGGCTGGAGTACGACCGGGTCGACGCGTTCGACCAGGACGTCCTGTGGTTCAAGCTGCCCGGCGAGGGCGCCCTCCCCGCGGATGTGCGGATCTTCCGCGCCGGGGGGAGCCCCGTGCTGGCGTACACCTCGCACCCCGGCAGCGTCCAGCTCGGCTGGACCCTGCCGCACCGGCGGTACCGGGACCTGGCGGCGCGCGGGCTGGACCACATCAAGTCCCGGCTGCGCGCGGCCGTGCCGGAGTACGCGGAGCGGATCGACGCCGGGATCGCCTCGTTCCGGGACCTCTCCCTGCTCGATGTCTTCTCCGGCACAGCGCGCACGTGGACGCGGCCCGGACTGCTGCTCATCGGGGACAGCGCGCACACCCACGGGCCGATCGGGGCGCAGGGCATCAACCTGGCGATCCAGGACGCCGTGGCCGCCCACCCCGCCCTGCTGTCCGCGCTCGCGGACGGCGACGGCGACGCGGACGGGGACGGCACCGGACCGCTGGAGCGCTATGCGCGCGACCGCCGCCGGGATGTGCGGCAGATCATGAAGCTCCAGGCGGTGCAGGGCAAGATGATGCTGTCCACCGGCGGCCTCGCCGCCGCGGTCCGGCCGAGGGCGGCGGCCGTGGTCTCCCGTACGCCGGTCTACCGGGCCGTGCTCGGCCGGCTGGCGTACGGGAACCGGTCGATCGCCGTCCGCACCGACCTCTTCCGGCCCCCCGCGAGTGCCGGTTCCGGGAACCTCGCCGGGTAGGGGCAGGGACCTGGCCCTTGCCGCGCCCTCAGCGGCGGCCGCGGGTGCGGAGCCGTCCGCGTACGTCCTGCGGGGGGAGGAACCGCGTCCAGCGCTCCGGGAACTCGGCGGGCGCCTCCTCCCCCGTCCCGTCCTCGCGGGCCCGCCGCGCCGCCGCTGCGGCCACGACCTCGGCCGCGACGGCCTCCCGCTCCCGCTCCCGCGCCCGCCGGGCCGCCGCCGTGGCGACCGAGGGCCACACATGGTCTATCGCCGCGTTCACCGCGGCGCCCACCAGCACCGCGAACGCGGAGACGCCGATCCACAGCAGCACGGCGACGGGAGCGGCGAGCGAGCCGTAGATCGTCGGGCCCTCGACGGTGTTCGTCAGATACAGCCGCAGCAGGAAGCTGCCCAGCACCCACATCACCAGCGCCACCGAGGCGCCCGGGATGTCCTCCCGCCAGGGCGACCGGACCGGGACGGACACGTGGTAGAGGGTGGTGAGGAACGCGATGGACAGGATCAGCACGACGGGCCAGTAGAAGATCGTCACGGCCCACTCCGCCTGCGGCACCAGCCGCAGCACCGCGTCGGGGCCCGCCACCATCAGCGGCAGCGCGACCGCGCCGATGATCAGCGCGACGAGGTAGAGCCCGAACGCCAGGACGCGCGTCTTGACGATGCCGCGCCGCCCGTCCAGCCCGTACATCACGGTGATGGTGTCGATGAAGACGTTCACCGCGCGCGACCCCGACCACAGGGCCAGCGCGAAGCCGAGCGAGATGACGTCGGGGCGCCCGCCCTCGATGACGTCGTCGATCAGCGGACGGGCCAGCTGCTCCACGCCCTTCTCGGACAGGATGGTCGCCGAGGCGTCGAGGAAGTTGTGCCGGATGGAGTCGACGGTGTCGACGCCGACCCAGTCGTCCAGATAGCCGAGGAGCCCGATCAGGCCGAGCAGCAGCGGGGGGATGGAGATCAGGGTGAAGAACCCGGCCTCGGCCGCCAGGCCGAGCACCCGGTACTCCATGCACGAGTTCACCGTGTCCTTGAGCAGCAGCCAGGCCATCCGGCGCTTGGGCACATCGCGGTACTTCACGCGCGCCCTGCGGGTCAGGCCACGGCGCCGCTCAGGGGGCTGTTCAGGGGTTTCCTCGGCTACGTGCACCTTATTAACGTATCTGGCCTGCGGGTATCGCCACACACGGTGACCCGCCCCGGGGCAGCACCCCGCGCCCCGGAGGGGCGCGGGGAACTGCGCGCGCAACCACAGCCACAGCCGCGGCCCGCGGAAAACGGTCAGGGGCACAGCCCCCGACCCGGCAGCCCCGACAGAGGGCAACCGTGCTCCGCCGGACCGGCCCTAGCCGTCCAGGTCGCAGCAGCTGTCGCGGCGGAGCTGCCGGGCCACCGCGCGCCAGTGGGCGGCCGGAGCGCCCGCGCCCGGGTTCCCGCCCGGGTCCGGGTACGCCTCGACCAGGTCCCGCTGCTCGTAGACGACGCCGCCCCGCAGGACCGAGACCGTCCGCACGAGGGAGGCGAAGTCCTCGAACGGGTTGCCGTCGACCAGGGTCAGGTCGGCCAGCTTGCCCTTCTCCACCGTGCCCAGGTCGCGCTCCGCGCCGAAGACGCGCGCGGGCAGCGAGGTGACCGTCCGCAGCGCGTCGGCCGCCGAGAGGCCGCCTCGGTGCAGGGCCCGCAGCGCCAGGTGCAGATGCAGCCCCACCGGCACCAGCGGCGCGTCCGTGCCCAGCGCCACCAGCCCGCCGGCGGCCAGCACCCGGCGGTAGACGTCCGTCTCCGTCCGGAGGGTGGCCAGCTGGTCCTCCGTCGGCCGCTGCGCCGCCAGCTCCCGTACGGCGTCGACGTCCCAGGGCGGCATCACGCGGGTGACGCGCGGGTCGTCCGCCAGCCCCGGATCGGCGCCGAGCAGCGGCTGGGCGGTGAAGGGGGTGGCGACGAGGTGGAAGTCGCCCGTGCCGGAGTAGATCTCCGTGACGTCGCCGTACGCGTGCCCGGTCGCGCTCGTGGCGTGCCCGTACTCCAGCCGCTGGGTGGCCTGCAGATGTGTCGTCAGGTCCTGGCCGAGCTGGACGCCGGGGGTGCACAGGTGGCTGCCGGAGCGGACGCCCAGCCGCCGGTGCGCGAACCGGGCCGCCTCCTCCATGATCCAGCCGGGGGCCCGGACGTAGGTCTTGACGAAGTCCCAGTCGAGAGCCGCGGCGCGGGACAGCGAGCGGCGCAGCCCGGCGCGGGTGCGGTGCGCCCGGCCCATGCTGTACGCGACGCGCGCGCCGTCCAGCAGTTCGCCCGCCGTGAGCAGCCGGGGCCCGGCCAGGCTGCCGTCGGCGACGGCCTCCCGGAGGCGGGCCTGCTCGTAGGCGAAGCCGCCGAGCGAGACGGCGGTGGTGATGCCGTACGCGAGCTGCGCCGCGGTCTGCCGCCCGCCGTAGGTGCTCTGCCAGGGGTGGGTGTGGCTGTCCCACAGGCCGGGCAGCACGGTGAGCGAGGAGGCGTCGATCCGGCGGGCGGCGCGGGGCCGGTCGTGTCCGGCGCGGTGCGGGGCGACGGCGGCGATCCGTCCGTCGCGCACCACCACGTCGACGTCCTCGCGCACCGCCTCGCCGGTGCCGTCCCACAGGCGGCCCGCGTGCACGACGGTGTCCCGGCCGCGCGCGGCGCGGTAGCGCAGCGGGATCCGGACCGCGCGGGAGGTGCCGCGCTCGACGTCCAGCAGCCGCGGCGTGCCCGAGCCGAGGTAGAGCAGGGTGCGGGAGTCGGCCGACCAGGAGGGGTGGTCGGCTGCGTGGTCGGTGACGCGGCGCGGCGCGCCGCTCGGGGTGCCGTCGGGCCGCACCGGCAGCAGCCACAGCGCGGACTCGGACACCAGCGCCATCCAGCGGCCGTCCGGCGACCACACGGGCCCGGAGTCGTAGCGGTCGGAGATCGAGACGTGCGGCGCCACGGCGTGCAGCCGGTCCTCGCCGCTGGCCGCGTCCACGACGCGGATGACGTTGTAGCCCTCGCGGAAGCGCTGGTTGAGCCGGTTGCGGTCGCACAGCGCGAGATAGCGGCCGTCCGGCGACCAGCTCGGTCTGCCGGGCAGCCCGCCGCCGCCCAGCGGTTCGGCCAGGGTGCGCTCCGCGCCGCCGGACAGCTTCCGCACGACGAGGTTGCCGCTCATGTCGAGGCAGGCGAGCCGCTCGCCGTCCGGGGAGAGCGCGGGGAACACCCGGCCGCCGTCGGCCAGCACCGTCTCCTTGCCGGAGTCGAGGTCGCGGCGGCGGACGGCGAGCAGCCCCTCGCGGTCGTCGGCGTAGATGAGCGCCTTGCCGTCCGGCGTCCAGGAGGGCGCGAGGAGGTAGCGGGTGGGCTCGGCCTGCACGACCTTGCGGGGCCGCCGTCCGCCGGTGGTGTCGGCGACCCACAGCGCGTTGAGCGCGGCGAACGCGATCCGGCCGCCGTCCGGGGAGAGCGCCGGCAGGTGCAGCGAGCGCGCCTTGCGGGTGCGGGCGCCGTCGAAGCCGTAGTCCTTGACCCGGTAGCGGGGCCGCTCGACGGGCAGCTCCGCCTCGAACGGGATCGTCTCCGGCGCGCCGGGCTCCTCGGGACGTACGAGGGTGAACTGGCCGCCGACGGTGAGCAGCAGCGCGTCCCGCGAGATCCAGCGGGGCGGCACGGGCTCCACGTCGCCCTCGATGCCGACCGCCTTGCCGCCGACGACGAGGACGCAGGAGGCGGCGGGCGCCGGGGTGGTCCGCAGATACGCGAGCCGCCCGGCGGGCGAGACGGCGGGCGTCATGACCGCCGCGCCGGACGCCTCGCTCTCGTCCGTGTGCTCGGTGCGCACCGCGCCCCGGCCGTCGGCGGCGACGGAGGCGACGGTGCGGGCCGAGAGCGCCGGACCCCGCTCGCCCTGGGTCACGGTGCCCCGGACGAACAGCACGCGCCGCCCGTCCGGGGACCAGACCGGGTCGAAGTCCTCCCAGGCGCCGTCCTGTCCTGGCCCCTCCTGCCCGGGCAGCCCGGTGAGCTGGGTGAGGTCGCCCGAGTCCGGCTCCAGCACCCAGATGCGGTACGGGCTGCCCGCGACGGGGTCGCCGCCGCGCTCGGAGGAGAAGGCGATCCGCTTGCCGTCCGGCGACCAGGCCGGGCCGCGGTCGTCCCAGGGGCCTTCGGTGCGCTGCCGCAGTCCGCTGCCGTCCGGGCGCAGGGTCCAGATGTGGAAGCCGCCGCCCTGGTAGGCGCAGACGGCGAGCCGTTCGCCGTCCGGGGAGAGCACGGGGCGGGTGGGTTCGAGCTCCGGGTCGGTGAGGGCCTTCGCGCTGCCGCCGTCGCGCGGCACGGCCCACAGCACGTTCTGCACCTCGGCGATCAGCTGGGTGCCGGACGGGGCGAGCGTGGCCGCGCCGTTGGTGGCGGCGGTGAAGGAGAGCGAGGCGCCGCGGGCCCGCGCGGCGGCACTGGCCGCGGGGGCGAGGGCCGAGGCGAGGGTCCCGCCTGCGGTGGCGGCCGTGCCGACGGCCGCGCCGGCCTGCAGCAGGCGGCGGCGGGAGAGGGGCTCGGGGGGCGAGGTGTCCAACAGTCCTCCCTGTACACATGATTTGCGCGGGACGGAACGGAACAACGGGACCGGGCCGCATGATCGTGGCACAGATCACCACACCGCGGTCAACACCTCGTGCAATACCTCGCCGCCGAGTCCTCTCCCCATGGCGCGCGAGCGGAACTACCGTGGCTGTCATGTCTGCCTCCGCCCACTCCCACGGGCCCGCCGCCACGCACACGGTCGTCAACCAGCCCCCGCCGCTGGCCGGCCACGACGTCTTCACGGCGGACCGCGCGCTCGCCGAGGCCGTGGCCCGACACGCGGCGCCGGAGCACGCGGACGGCATCCGCGCCGAGCTGAGCGAGCTGGGGCGGGCGGCGGGCTCGGCCGAGGTCCAGGACTGGGGGCGGCAGGCGAACGAGTGTCCGCCGGCGCTGCGCACCCACGACCGCTTCGGCCACCGGATCGACGAGGTCGACTTCCACCCCGCCTGGCACCGTCTGATGGAGCGCGGGGTCGCGGCCGGGCTCACCGACTCGTGGTCGCGCCCGGACGGGCAGCTGCGCCGCTCGGCCGCCTTCCTCGTATGGACGCAGGTCGAGGCGGGCCATATGTGCCCGCTGTCGATGACGCACGCCGCCGTGCCCGCGCTGCGGCGCGAGCCGGAGCTGGCCGCCGAGTGGGAGCCGCTGCTCTCCTCGCACACCTACGACTTCGGGCTGGACCGCCCCGCGAGCGCCAAGGCGGGCGCCCTCTCGGGGATGGGGATGACGGAGAAGCAGGGCGGCAGCGACGTACGCGCCAACACGACGACGGCGCAACCGCTCGCCGGGGACGGCGAGTACGCGCTGCGGGGGCACAAGTGGTTCTGCTCGGCGCCCATGTCGGACGTCTTCCTGGTGCTCGCCCAAGCCTCCTCCGCCACCGGCGAAGAGGGCCTGACCTGCTTCCTGGTGCCCCGCGTGCTGCCGGACGGCACCCGCAACGCGTTCCGCATCCAGCGGCTCAAGGACAAACTGGGCAACCGTTCGAACGCGTCCAGCGAGGTCGAGTTCGACGGGACGACCTGGGCGCGGCGCGTGGGCGAGGAGGGGCGCGGCGTCGCGACCATCATCGAGATGGTGGCGGCGACCCGGCTGGACTGCGTCACCGGTTCGGCCGGGCTGATGCGGCAGGCCGTCGCACAGGCCGCGCACCACGCGGCGCACCGCGCGGCGTTCGGCCGGGAGCTGCTCGACCAGCCGCTGATGCGGAACGTGCTGGCGGACCTGGCGGTCGAGTCGGAGGCGGCGACCGCCCTGGCCATGCGGCTCGCCACCGCGTACGACGCCGCGGCGGCGGGCGACGAGCAGGACCGGGCCCTGCTGCGGCTGGCGCTCCCGGCCGCCAAGTACTGGGTGACGAAGCGGTGTGTGCCGCTGGTGGGCGAGGCGCTGGAGTGCCTGGGCGGCAACGGCTACGTGGAGGAGTCCGGCATGCCGCGGCTGCTGCGCGAGTCGCCGCTCAACTCCATCTGGGAGGGCTCGGGCAACGTCCAGTCGCTGGACCTGCTGCGCGCGCTCCAGCGGTCGCCGCAGTCGCTGGACGCGTTCCTCGTCGAGATCGGGCAGGCGCGGGGCGCGGACCACCGGCTGGACGGCGCGGTCAAGGACGTGCTGTCCGAGCTGGGCGACCTGGAGGGTATGGAGGGCCGGGCACGGCGGCTGGTGGAGCGGCTCGCGCTGGTGCTCCAGGGCTCGCTGCTGGTGCGGTTCGCGCCGCCGGAGGTGGCCGACGCGTTCTGCGCCACGCGGCTCGGCGGGGACTGGGGGCACGCGTTCGGCACCCTGCCGAAGGGCGCCGACACGGAGGCGGTGGCCCGCAGGGCGCTGCCGGTGCCGTAGGGGGTGTCCAGCGGATCTTGCCGGCTCGCGGCCCGGCAGGGGCCGTCCGGTCCGGGGTGCGCGGTAACCTGTCAAGGTGAGGAGTGGGGTTAGATCTGGTGGGGACGGGACGGAGATGATCGACGAGCGGGCGCTGCTCGAAGCGCTGAACAGCACCCCGGTGCGGGACGGCCGGCGGCAGGACCTGTGGGCCGACGACGCCGCGCTGCGGCGGTGGGCCCAGGCACACGGCGGCCCCGGTGCCGACGCGGCGGCGGACTGGCTGCGCACGGCGCGGGACCTGCTCCAGAGCGCCACCCGCGGCACCGCGCCCGAGACGGACCTGCAGCGGGTGCTCACCGGCGCCTGCCGGCTCCCCGAGATCGGCGAGTCGGGACTGCGCTGGCGCCTGACGGCGCCGCCCGAGCGGATGCTCGCGGTGGAGCTGGTGCTCGCCTGGTACGACGTCCGGGAGCGCAGGCCCGGCCGACTGCGGCCCTGCGGCAACGACGAGTGCCGCCTCTTCCTCCTCGACCGCAGCCGGGGCAACACCGCCCGCTGGTGCTCGATGAGGACCTGCGGCAACCGGCTGAAGGCCCGCCGCCACCACGAGCGCGCCCGTCAGGCCCCGGCGCCCTGACGGTGCGGGCGGGCGGTCAGCTGTCCGGCAGGAGCCGGTCGAGGGCGCGGCGGACCCGCGCCGGGGCCCGGGGGTCCCGGTGGAGCTGGAGCTCCTGGTTCAGCGCCAGATAGAGCCCCGTGATCTCGAAGGCGAGCTGCTCCGGATCGGTGTCCCGGGCCAGCTCCCCCTCCGCCACCGCGATCCGCAGGTCGTTGACGAGCAGCCGGCGCGCCCGCAGCAGCATCCGCGCCACCGTGTCCCGTACGGGCCCGCCGCGCGCGTCGAACTCGACGGACGCGGCGGCGAACAGGCAGCCGCCGGGGAACGCCGCGCGCTCGTGCTCCAGATAGCGGATCCACGCCTCGCAGAGCGCCCGCAGCCGGGTCAGCCCGGGGCGCAGCCCGGCGACGGGCTCCCACACGAGCCGGGAGAACAGCCCGGAGGCCCCGTGCAGCGCCGCCAGCTGGAGCTGCTGCTTGGTGCCGAAGTGCCCGAGGACGCCCGCCTTGCTCATGCCGATGTCGGCCGCGAGCCGTCCGATGGTCAGGCCCTCCAGCCCCTCCACCGAGCCGATGGCGACCGAGCGCTCGATGATCCTCTCCCGCGTCCTGCGGGCCTCGGCAGCGGACTTCCGTGGACTCATACGCCCATCGTAGCCGCACCCCTCCCATTTAGCTTCCGATCGATCGGTTGCTATATTGCGGGGCCCGCAGCCGACCGAAGGGAAGCCGTACCGTGCCGGGAACCCGTATCGCCGCCCTGGGCCACTACCAGCCCGCGCGCGTCCTCACCAACGACGACCTCGCGGACCTGGTCGACACCAGCGACGCCTGGATCCGGCAGCGCACCGGGATCGCCACCCGGCGGATCGCCGACGAGGCCGAGTCCGTCACCGACCTGGCCGCACAGGCGGCGGCCAAGGCGCTGGCCGCCTCGGGGCTGTCCCCGGACGAGATCGGCCTGGTCACGGTGGCGACCTGCTCCGCGATCGACCGCTGCCCCTCCACCGCGGCGCAGGTCGCGGGCCGCCTCGGCATCCCCGCGGCCGTCGCATACGACCTGAACAACGGCTGCGCGGGCTTCTGCACGGCCCTGGCCTCCGCCGCCCACTCGGTGGCCGCGGGCGCGGCGCGGCACGCGCTGGTCATCGGCGCCGAGAAGATGTCCGACGTCACGGACTGGACGGACCGCAGCACCTGTGTGCTGCTGGGCGACGGGGCGGGCGCCGCCGTCGTCAGCGCGGCCGGGGAGGACGGGATCGGTCCGGTGGTGTGGGGCTCCGACCCGAGCCGGGCGCGGGCCGTCCGGCTGGTGGACGACTGGCACCCGCACTTCGCGCAGGACGGCCAGACGGTGTACCGCTGGGTGACGGCCCACCTCCCCGCGCTGGCGCGGGAGGCGTGCGAGCGCGCCGGGCTGACGCCGGGCGACCTGGCGGGCCTCGTCACCCACCAGGCCAACCTGCGCATGATCGAGAACGTCGTCGGCCAACTGGACCTCCCCGGGCACGTGGTGGTCGCCCGGGACGCGGCCGAGTCCGGCAACACCTCGGCGGCGTCGGTTCCGCTCGCGCTGTCCAAGCTGACCGAGCGCGGCGAACTGCCGCCGGGCGGCCCGGTGCTGCTGCTGAGCTTCGGCGGCGGCATGTCCTGGGCGGGCCAGGTCGTCCACTGCCCTTGACCCTTTCGGGGGATCCCGCCGGGCAGGGGCTGCCCCTTGCTGTCACTGCTTGCTGCGCGTTGCAGGGTGCAGCGCCGCGCCGGCTGGTCGCGCCCCGCGGCGAAGCCGCAATGAACACGAGCCCCGCGCCCGTCAGGGGCGCGGGGAACTGCGCGCGCGACCACAGCGAACCCGCACCCGGCAACGGGCAGCAAGGGGCAGCCCCCTCCCAGGGCGATCTAGTGCCGTGACCGGAAAGGTTCACCGCCTCGCGTCTCCCCCAAGCTCTCGGCTCCGCTCGAGCAGGGGGGACCCCCATCGCGGCGTTGCCGGATCACGCGAGTACGCCCCGTACGAGCCGCGATCCGGCGCCTTGCGATGCTCCCCCAGCTACCGCTGGGAGGTGCCCCCTGCACCTGGGGGCACCCCCAGTTCGAGCGGAGCCGAGAGCTTGGGGGAGACGCGAGACGGCAAACCTTTCCGGCCACGGCACTAGCCGGCCCGCAGGAAGTCGCGAATCTCGCGGTAGACCCGGCGGTCGCCGATCAGTTCGACGTGTCCGAGGGTGTCGGGGGCGACATGGTTCTCGGCGCCCGCCAGCGGCGTGCTGTCGGCGGGCACGATGTCGTCGGCCCGCGACCGCCAGGTCGCGTAGCGGACCCGGCCGGGTGTCTCGTCGCCCCGGTTCAGCTCGCGCAGGAACTCCGAGTCCTCGCCCATCTGGCAGACGTCGGTGCGGGTGCGCGGCCCGCAGCCGGCGGTGAGCGCCGTGTCCATCCCCCGGTTCGGGCCCGCGATCCCCGCGTAGGAGCGGACGCGGGAGGTGCCGCCCAGGTGCTTGAGGTAGTGCCGGGCCGAGAGGTTGCCCATGGAGAACGCCACCAGGTCGACCCTGGCCGCGCCCGTGCGCTTCCTGAGCCGCTCGACCGCGCGCGCGACGGTGCGGGCGCCCTCGTCGTTGGGCCGGCCGGCGGTGAGGTCCACGGGGAGGGTGCGGGCGCGGTCGTCGCCGTCGCGGGCGAACCAGCGGCGGAACTGGTCCCAGTCGGCGGGGCTGCCGCCGAGGCCGTGCACCAGGACGATCGGGGTAGGGGACGGCGAGCCGGTGGGGGCCGGGGTGCGCTCCTCCCTCGCGTCCCCCGAGCCGCCGCCGCACCCGGTGCCGAGCAGCACCACCGAGAGCAGGGCGGCGAGGCGGGCCGCGGGCCCGCTCCCGGTGCCGTTCCCGGAACCGCTTCTGATACCCGTCACGCCGCCCTCCCCGGGCTCGCCGGTCATCGCCGTTGTTCCGCTGCCGTTACCCCGTACCCACCGCGGCGCCCTCCCATTTCCCGCCCGCGGCGCGGAGGGCGGCCAGCAGCGCGTCCTCCGGCTGGTCGCCGCGCAGCTCCCGGCCGTCCGCGAAGCGGAAGACGGGACCGGTGTCGCTGCCGAGGGCGCGGGTGCGGGCGAGTTCGGCCCGCAGCGCCTCCGCGCCGCCGTCCCCTCCGCCGTCCCGCACTCCCGCCTCGGCCGCCAGTCGGCCGAGAGCGGCCGGGTCGGCGAGGTGCAGTCCGTCGGTGAAGTACGCGCGGAAGAGGCGTTCCGTCATCGCCTCCCCGCGCCCCTGCGCGGCGGCCCGGGACCGCAGCAGATGCGCTTCGAAGGTGTTGGTGAACACGGCGAGGTCGAAGCGGAAGCGCAGCCCGTCCGCGGCGCCGAGCGCGGTGTCCGCCCGGATCCGGCGCGCCGCCTCCTCGCCCCGCTGCCGCCGGTGCACCTCGAACAGCGGCTCGCCCGCGGCCGGGGCGCCGGGCGCGATGCGGTAGGGCCGCAGCACCAGCCGGGCGCGCCCGCCCTCGCCCTCGTAGCGCCGCACGGCCCGCACGGCGCGGGTGAAGCCGAGATACGAGGCCGCGCACACGAAGTCGTGCACCAGCTCCACCGCCACCACCGCTACCACGGGATGTCCCCTTCCGTACCGAGGAAACCGCCGGTGGGGGCCTGTGCCCCGGCCTCGGCCATCCGTACGACGATCGCCGCGCCCTCGGCGACGGTGCGTGTACCGGTGCGGCCGTTGAAGTCGGTGGCGGTGTAGCCGGGGTCGACGGCGTTGATCCGCAGCCGGGGGCAGGCGCGCGCGTACTGCGCGGTGACCATGTTCAGCGCCGCCTTGGACGAGGCGTACGCCAGCGCCGGGACCCAGACGGGCACCGTGCGGGCAGTCAGGTCCGGTTCGGCGCAGGCGGTGATCGAGCCGAGGCCGCTGCTGACGTTGACGATGCGGGGCGCGGGGTCCGCGCTGGCCTCCAGCAGCGGCAGGAAGGCGTGCGTAGTGCGGACGACGCCGTAGACGTTGACGTCATAGACGGTGTGCAGGTCGTCGGCGGTGGTCGCGCCCGCGCTCCGCGCCGGGCCGGGGATCCCGGCGTTGTTGACGAGGACGTCCAGGTGGCCGGCCTGCGCGCGCAGGGTCGCGGCCGCGGCGTAGACGGACTCCTCGCTGGTGACGTCGAGCGCCAGCGCCCGGACCCCGGCCCCTACGCGCCGGGCGGCCTCCCGGCCGCGCCGGGGGTCGCGCGCTCCGAGGTAGACGGTGTGCCCGGCGTCGGCCAGCTGCCGTGCGGCCTCCAGGCCGAGGCCGCGGGTGGCGCCGGTGATGAGCGTGATGGTCATGCGCTCAGCCTGCGCGAGGGGCGGCGGGGGCGGGAGTGCAGAACTTTTCCTGGGAACACCAGTACCAGGCCAGGGGTTGGACACGGTGTGGAAACGGAGCGGACGGAGCGGAGGGCGCTGGGCAGCGCACTGCGGCACTGGCGGGACCGGACGGCACCCCGCGATCCGCCGCACGGCCGCGCCGGGACGGCGCGCGGCCGGCGGGCGCCCGGACTGCGGCGGGAGGAGCTGGCCGCGCTCGCCGGGGTGTCCGTCGACTACGTCACCCGGCTCGAACAGGGCCGTACCGCGGCGCCGTCCGTGGCGGTCCTCGCCGCGCTCGCCCGCGCCCTGGGCCTCTCGCCCGTGGAGCACGACCACCTCTTCCGCCTCGCGCGCCAGGCCCCGCCCGCTCCGCAGCGGATGCCGGGCGGGCCCTGGGGCGAGGTGCGGCGGCTGATCGACCGGCTGCCGGACACACCCGCCGGCGTCTACGACCCCGCCTGGACGCTCGTCACCTGGAACCCCCTCTTCGCCGCGCTGATGGGCGACCCGGCGCCGCTGCCGGACCGCGAGCGGAACGTTCCGTGGCAGCACTTCGCCCTGGGAGGGGGCGGACGGGTGCGCCATACGCCGGAGCAGACGGCGCGCTTCGAGGAGGCGGTGGTCGGCGACCTGCGCACCGCGACCGGGCGCTACCCCGCCGACCCCCGGCTGGACGCGCTGGTCGCCGACCTGCGCGCCGCGAGCGGGCGGTTCGCCGCGCTGTGGGACGGCCACGCGGTGGGGACGCACGCCCGCGACACGAAGACCGTCCGGCATCCGCACGCCGGGACCCTCGCGCTCGACTGCGACGTACTGGCGGCGCCGGGCGCGGACGGGAGGCAGGGGGCGCGCGTCGTGCTGCTGACGCCCCAGCCGGGTTCACCGGCCGAGGCCGCGCTGCGCGCCCTGGCACGGGGCTTTCGCACCCCCTAGGCGGTGTCTTCAATTGATCTTGGATGGTGGATCATGGTCGGGTGATACGTCGCCATGAACTGTCTGATGCGGAGTGGGAGTTCGTTCGGCCGCTGCTGCCCGCCTCCTTGCGGGGGCGCAAGC
>NZ_JAAKZZ010000249.1 GCF_011045075.1 Streptomyces boncukensis | reverse complement strand
GGGCACGAGGGCCTTTCTGGTCGGTGCAGACATCACAATCCACACCGAACCCGGAAGGCCCTCACCCATTCAAGATCCCTCAACCGAGACCTGCCTCACCGTCCACAACCTCCCGAGACAGAACACCAGGGCGGGTCCGGTGGATCGTGCCGGGTCGGGGCTGCTCCTTGCTGTTCGCCGCGGTCTGCGGGCGGTCTGTGGCTTGGCGCGCAGTTCCCCGCGCCCCTGACGGGGCACACCGGTGCGCCCCGAAGGGGCGCGAGTGGCGTCAGGTACACCCCGACCCGACCGTTCAGGCCCACTGTTGCCCGGACCCGGGTCCTCGTAATGTGCCAGATAGCAGTACGTCAGTTACCCCGAACCAGAAAGCTGGAGGAGTCGCCATGGACGCCCTTGCCACGCTCCTGCCCCGGCAGGCCGGCGCACTGACCGCGGAGCCCGCGGTGGAGTTCGACACCTACGAACAGGCCGCCGCCGCTGCCGACCGCTGCCCGATCAGCTGCGTATGCAACAACCACACCATCAACTGCATGGGCACCGGCCACAGCGCCTTCGCGCCGGCGTAACCGGAACCGGAACCGGAACCGGAAACGAGACCGACAGCTTCGAGGGGACGCGGGGAATGGCCGGAGAGGTGCGATGAGTTCAGCGGACTGGGATGTCGAAGCCTTCCTGAAGGAAGCGGTGGACACCGCGCCCGACCCCGGCCATTCCCTGCACACCGACTCCCACTGGGCGACGGTCGAACCACACGGCGCGCCGCTGCCCGAGCACGGCTGGAAGCTGCACATCTCCTCCCGCGCCGACAACCTGCCCGAGCTGCTGGACGCCCTGGTGCCCGCGCTGCTCGACGCGCGCTGCCACTTCAAGGTGGCCCGCTCGCTGCCCGTGCTCGTCCGGCTCAACCACGGCCAGGACTCGCCCGCCGCCGTCGGCAAGGCGGTGACCGTCTACCCGGAGCCGTCCCGGGCGCGGGAGCTCGGGCTCGCGCTGGCCGAACTGCTGCGCGGCCACGAGGGACCGCGCGTCCTCAGCGACCGGCGGATACGCGCCGACTCCCCCGTCTACTACCGCTACGGCCCGTTCTCCGCCCGGTGGTACGCGGGCGACAAGGGCGCCCTCGCGCTGCGTATCCCGGGGCCGGACGGCGCGTTCTTCGACGCGGCGGCCACCCTCGACTACCGCCAGCCGTCCTGGGTCACCGACCCGTTCGCCGCCGCGGATTCGCCGCACGGCGCCGGAGCGGACGGGCCCGGCGACGTGCTGGGCGGGCGCTACCGCGTCACCCGGGGCATCTACCAGGCCGCGCACGGGAACGTGTTCCGCGCCGTGGAGACCGCCTCGGGCCGCGAGGTGGTCGTCAAGCAGGCCCGCGCCCATGTCGGCGAGGGCCGCGGCGGCAGCGACGCGCGGACCCGGCTGCGCAACGAGCGCCGCGTCCTGGAGGCGGCGCGCGGCATCGAGGGGCTGCCCGAGTTCCTCGACCACTTCGCGCACGGCGACGACGAGTTCCTCGTCACCAGCGACGCGGGCAGCACCAACCTGCTGGTGCACGTACGGCTGCACGGCGCGTTTCTGCACCCGGCGCACACCGCGTACGGCGCGCCCCCGGCCGGCTTCCTGCGGATGATGACGGAGCTGGCCGGCACCCTGTGCGCCCTGCACGACCGCGGCGTCGTCATGCGCGACCTGACGCCCCGCAACATCGTGCTGGGCGAGAAGCGGGCCGTGCTCATCGACCTCGCCCTCGCCGCGCTGGACGGACTGCACCTCCCCGGCGGCACCGCCGGGTTCGCACCCGCCCGCCAGCTCGCCGACGAGCCGCCGCGCGCTGAGGACGACTGCTACGCGCTCGGCATGGCCCTCGGCTACGCCGCCACCGGAATGCTGCCGCTCACCGGCACCGCCGTCCCCGGCCTGGCCCGCACCCGGATGCTGCAGTCCCTCGGCGCGCTCTACGGGGCGACCCAGCGGGACTTCGTCCGGCTGCTGGGGGCGCTCACCGACGACCGCCCTGCCGCCGCACGGGAGGCGCTGCGCGCCCTGGCCGCCGGGGAGTGGTTCGGCACGCAGGCGGCCTCGGCGGCGCCGGCCGGGCATGCGCCCGTCGGCGGAGCGGAGCCGGAGACCGAGCCGGAGCAACTCGCCGGGCACGCCCTCGGAACGCTGCTCGGCGCCGTGGACCGCTATCTGCTCGACGCGCCGGCGACCGCCATCGGCGGCGTCGACGCGAGCGTCTACACCGGCAGCGCGGGCGTCGGCCTGGAGCTGCTGCACCACCAGGACCACCCGGACGTACCCCGCGCCGTCACCCGGCTGGCGGCGCACACCGCCGCCGCGTCCCGGCGGGTCGGCCTCGCGCCGGGGCTGTACGCGGGCACCACCGGCATCCGGATCTTCCGCGCGCTCGCGCTGCGCGCCGGGTACGCGGCGGAGCCCCCGCGCGAGGACGTGCCGCCCGAGCCCACGGACGACATGCTCAGCGGGATGGCGGGCGTCGGCCTCGGCCATCTGCTCCTGTACGACACCGAGGGCGGCGCCGCCCATCTCGACCTGGCGCGCGAGCACGCCGCGCGCATGCTGTCCCGGAGCGAGCCGCTGATGGCCGTCACCCCGGACAGCGGCCTGCCGCACGGCGCGGGCGTCGATCCGTCGTTCGGCTACGCGCACGGCCTCGCCGGGGTCGTGGACTTCCTGGTGGCGCTCGCCGCGCGGGATCAGGACCCGGCCGTCGCGCGCGGCGCGCTCGCCCGCGCGCACGAGCTGCGGCGGCGCGCGGCCGATCTGGTGGCCGCCTCGGCGGCGCCCTCCGCCGTCCCCATCACGGCATCGTGGTGCCAGGGGCTCGCGGGGGCCGCCAGGGCGCTGCACCACGCGGGCACGCTCTTCGACGAGCCGGCGCTGCGCGCCGCCGCGCTCTCGGCCGCGCACGCCTGCGCCGACTGGGTCCCCCGGATGGAGAACCTCTCCCAGTGCTGCGGCGTCTCCGGCGTGGGCAGCGCCCTGGTCGAGCTGGCCCGGGACTCCGGGGACGAGCGCTGCTGGGAGGGCGCAGGACGGGCCGCGCGCCAGCTGCTGACGCGGAGCGCCGGGCCCGACGAGGCGCCGTCCTTCATCGACCTGGACGGGCAGGACGCGCCGCTGTCGTGGGGGATGGGGGTCGCCGGCGCCCTCGCCTTCCTGCGCCGCCTCGCGCAGCCGGCCCAGCGGGATCTGCTGCCGCCGGTGCTGCCCGGGTGAGCGTGCCTCCGCCTTCCGGGGCAGCCGCTGCCGGGTCACCGGGGCCGAGGGCCTCGCCTGCGCCCCGCCAGGGGCGCGGGGAACTGCGCGAACGGCCCGGAGGCGCCCGCACTCGCCCGACGGCGGCACGGGGCTGCCCGGAAGGCGCCCCGTAGCCGGCCGGCGGTCAGAACACGGGCGGTTCCGTATAGACCCCCCACTCCTCGCGGAGGGCGTCGCAGATCTCGCCCAGCGTCGCCTCGGCGCGCACCGCCTCCAGCATCGGCTCGATCATGTTGCCGCTGCCGCGCGCGGCCTCCACGAGGGCACCGATGGTCCGGCGTACGGCGGCATCGTCCCGCCGCCCCTTCCGCTCGGCGAGGATCCGGACCTGCTCGCGCTCCACCTCGTGGCTGACCCGCAGGATCTCCAGGTCCCCGGTGACGGACCCGGTGTGGCAGTTGACGCCGACGACCCGCTTGTCGTTCTTCTCCAGCGCCTGCTGGTAGCGGAACGCGGACTCGGCGATCTCGCCGGTGAACCAGCCGTCCTCGATGCCGCGCAGGATCCCGGAGGTGATCGGACCGATGAATGGGGTCTCCCCTGCTCGAGCGGAGCCGAGAGCTTGGGGAAGCCGGCCGTCCGGCACGGCCCGCTGGCCGCGCTCCTTGATCTGGTCGAAGACCTTCTCCGCGTCGGCCTCGATGCGGTCGGTGAGCGCCTCGATGTACCAGGCGCCGCCCAGCGGGTCCGCGACGTTGGTGACGCCGGTCTCCTCCATCAGCACCTGCTGGGTGCGCAGCGCGATCTCGGCGGCCTGCTCGCTGGGCAGCGCGAGCGTCTCGTCCAGCGCGTTGGTGTGCAGCGAGTTGGTGCCGCCGAGGATGGCGGCCAGCGCCTCCACGGCGGTGCGGACCACGTTGTTGTACGGCTGCTGGGCGGTCAGCGAGACGCCCGCCGTCTGGGTGTGGAAGCGCAGCCACTGCGCCTTCTCGCTGGTGGCGCCGTAGACGTCGCGCATCCAGCGGGCCCAGATCCGGCGCGCGGCGCGGAACTTGGCGATCTCCTCGAAGAAGTCGACATGCGCGTCGAAGAAGAAGGACAGGCCCGGTGCGAACGTGTTGACGTCCAGGCCGCGCGAGAGGCCCAGCTCGACGTAGCCGAAGCCGTCCGCGAGGGTGTACGCCAGCTCCTGCGCCGCCGTCGCGCCCGCCTCGCGGATGTGGTAGCCGGAGACCGACAGCGGCTTGTACGCCGGGATGCCCGCCGTGCAGTGCTCCATCAGATCGCCGATGAGGCGCAGATGGGGCTCGGGCTGGAAGAGCCACTCCTTCTGCGCGATGTACTCCTTGAAGATGTCCGTCTGCAGCGTGCCGTTCAGCACGGCCGGGTCGACGCCCTGCCGCTCGGCGGCGACGAGGTACATGCAGAAGGCGGGGACGGCCGGGCCCGAGATGGTCATGGAGGTGGTGACATCCCCCAGCGGGATGTCCCGGAACAGGACCTCCATGTCGGCGGCGGAGTCGATGGCGACCCCGCAGTGGCCGACCTCGCCGAGCGAGCGGGGGTCGTCGGAGTCGCGGCCCATCAGCGTCGGCATGTCGAAGGCGACGGACAGCCCGCCGCCGCCCGCCTCCAGAATCATCTTGTACCGCTCGTTCGTCTGCTCGGCGTTGCCGAACCCGGCGAACTGGCGGATGGTCCAGGTCCTGCCGCGGTAGCCGGTCGGATACAGCCCGCGGGTGAACGGGAACTCTCCCGGCCAGCCGATCCGCTCGAAGCCCTCCACGGTGTCTGCAGGGCCCGGCCCGTACACCGGCTCGACGGGATCGCCGCTGAGCGTGGTGAAGTCGGCCTCCCGCTTGCGCGCTGCGTCGTAGCGCTCCTGCCAGCGGCGGCGGCCCTCGGTGATGGCGTCAGCATCCATGCCTCCAATTTACTTGGACGTCCAAGTAAATGTCGATGGCTGACGCCGACGGGTTGTCCGCCGGGCCCTACGCCCTCGCGGCCGACGCCTCCGACCCCGCCACCAGCGGCTCCACCTGCTTGGTCACCTTGTGCTCCACGAAGAAGGCCGCGGTCGGGATGGTGCCGGACAGCAGGACCCACAGCAGCTTGCCGAACGGCCAGCGCGCCTTCTGGCCCAGGTCGAAGGCGAAGACCAGGTAGATGATGTAGAGCACGCCGTGGACCTGCGAGACCAGCAGCGTGAGGTCCTCGCCCTTGTCAAAGCCGTACTTGAAGATCATGCACGTACACAGCGCCAGCAGCATCACGGCGGTGACGTAGGCCATTACCCGGTAGCGGGTCAGCACGCTTCGTTTCATGGATCGAGCGTAGCGACCGGGCCGGGGCGATCTTCGAGGCCCCTACTCTTTGTCGCCCTCGTCCGTAAAGTCCCCCGCTGCGACCCGCAGCGGGCGGAGTATCCGGAAGATCTCGTCCAGCTCCTCGGCGCCGTACGCGCTCAGCCCGAAGTCCATGGCCATCAGATCCCGGGTGGCCGCGTCGCACACCTCGCGGCCCTTGTCGGTGATCGCGGCGAGCGTGCCGCGGCCGTCGTTGGGGTTGGGGCGCTTCTCCACGAAGCCGGCGGCACGCAGCCGGTCCACGGTGTTGGTCACGGACGTCGGGTGCACCATCAGCCGCTCGCCGATCTTCGACATCGGCAGCTCGCCGGACTTGGAGAAGGTGAGCAGCACCAGCGCCTCATAGCGGGCGAAGGTGAGCCCGTACGGCTTCACCACCCCGTCCACCTCGGCGAGCAGGATCTGCTGGGCGCGCATGATGGACGTGATCGCGGCCATCGAGGGGACGGCCCCCCACTGCTGCTTCCAGTGCTCGCCGGCGCGGGCGATCGGGTCGAACGACAGGCTGAGCGGTTTCGGCACGCGCCCGACCCTACCGGCCGGTCACGGGCGGTTGAAGCGGTTCTCACAACCCGGACGCGGAGGGAAATCCTCCCCTTACCCGGCGCCCCGGCGCCCCCGGCCCGCTCGGGTCACTCGGCCCGCTCGGCTCCCCCGGCCCCCTCGGCCAGATGGCGCTCGACGGTGTCGACCTTCGCCGTGAGGCCGTCCGCCACGCCCGGCCGGATGTCGGCCTTGAGGACGAGGGAGACGCGCGGCGCCCTCGCCTCCACGGCGGCGACGGCGCGCCGGACCACGTCCATACACGCGTCCCACTCGCCCTCGACCGAGGTGAACATCGCGTCCGTCCGGTGCGGCAGCCCCGACTCGCGCACGACCCGCACCGCGTCGGCGACGTACTCCCCCACGTCCTCGCCGACGCCGAGCGGGGTCACGGAGAACGCGACGATCATGAGCTGGCCACGGTCCCCTCCTGCTCCTTGCGGGCCCGCAGCGCTATCACGCCGGCCTCCTCCTCCCTGCGCAGCATCCTGTCCGCGAAGAAGCCGCCGGTCGGCAGGACGGAGAGCACGAAGTAGAGCGCGGCGCGGCCGAAGGGCCACTTGATCCGGTTCCAGGCGTCGGCCCAGAAGACCACGTAGAGGATGAACAGGATGCCGTGAATGGCGCCCATGACGGGCACCGCGTTGAAGTCCGTGGTGCGCTTGAGCACCGAGCAGACCAGGAGCAGCAGGAAGGAGACCGCCTCGGGAACAGAGGTCAGTCGCAGACGGCGGAGCGCGGTGACCGCCTTCGGCGGCATGCCGTTGGGGGTTTCCAGAATGGCCACAGCTTGTCCTCGCATCGGTGGGCTCGGCTGGTGAAGGGACAGCTTGTGAAGGGGTGCACAAGCTCTGTCATTGTGGCAGCACTGATGTGGATCAGCGGCCGCAGGGTAGGTTCGTCCCGTGGCTCAGTTCCGACTCGAAGGCACCAAGGTACTCGCTGTCACACTCGGCGGCGGCAGTGACGCGGTGAAGGCGAAGAACGGCGCGATGGTCGCGTACGACGGCCAGATGGCGTTCAAGAAGATGACCGGCGGCGGCGAGGGCCTGCGCGGCATGGTCACCCGGCGGCTCACCGGCGAGCAGATGGCGGTCATGGAGGTGAAGGGCCAGGGGACCTGCTACTTCGCCGACCGGGCCAGCGACATCAGCCTGGTGCGGCTCAACGGCGAGAAGCTGCATGTGGAGGCGAGCAACCTGCTCTGCACGGACGCCGGTCTGCGCACCGGGACCACGTTCACCGGGCTGCGCGGCGCATCCCAGGGCAACGGCCTGTTCACCACCACCGTCGAGGGCGCGGGCGAGGCGGCGCTGATGTCCGACGGCCCGGCGGTGCTGCTGCGGGTGACCCACGGGATGCCGCTCCAGGTGGACCCGGGCGCGTATATCGCACACCAGGGCAACCTCCGGCAGACCTTCCAGTCCGGGGTCACTTTCCGGACGTTCATGGGCGAGGGCTCGGGCGAGTCGTTCCAGATCCGCTTCGAGGGCGACGGCCTGGTCTACGTCCAGCCCAGCGAGCGCAACACCGTCGGGGGCGATGTCTGATGCCGTTCCGGGAAGTCAGCGCGAAGCTGGTGGAGGCCCAGGTGGCGCCGGGCGCCCGGCTGTTCAGCCAGCGTGGCGCGATGGTGGCCTACACCGGCGAGGTGAGCTTCACCCCCAACATCCAGGGCGGCCAGGGCGGCCTGCGGTCGATGATCGGACGCCGGGTGGCGAACGAGGCGACGCCGCTGATGACCGTCGAGGGCCGGGGCACCGTGCTGTTCGGGCACGGCGGCCACCATGTCCAGGTGATCAACCTCGACGGGGACACGCTGTGTGTGGAGGCCGACCGGCTGCTCGCCTTCGACGGCACCCTGGAGCAGGGCACCCTCTTTCTGGGCCGGGACGGCGGGCTGATGGGCATGGTGCGCGGCCAGGTCAGCGGCCAGGGCCTGTTCACCACGACGCTCATGGGGAAGGGCGCGGCGGCGGTGATGGCGCACGGCGGCGTCATCCAGCTCCCCATCACCCCGCAGAGCCCCGTGCACGTCGACCCGCAGGCGTACGTCGCGCACTTCGGCGACGTCCGCAACAAGCTGTCCACCGCGCTGGGCTGGCGGGAGATGGTGGGGCGCGGCTCGGGCGAGGGGTTCCAGCTGGAGCTGTCCGGGAGCGGCGCGGTCTTCGTGCAGGCGAGTGAGGAGAAGCTGTGACTACTGCGCCCCAGGTCTTCGACGCCGGCTCGCTTCCGGCCAACGACAACGTCAATCCGTACGCCTTCTGCGTGGACCTGAACGGCCAGTGGTTCCTGCAGAAGGGGAAGATGATCGCCTACTACGGGCAGATCGACTTCCACGGCATCGGCCACGGCCCGCTGGACGGGCTGATCGCCTCCAGCTTCCACTCGCCGCTGCACGCCTCCGACTGGGTGGTGGCCCAGGGACAGGGCAAGCTGCTGCTCGCCGACCGCGCCTTCGACATCAACTCCTACGACCTGGAAGAGGGCAACCTCACCGTCCGCTCCGGCAACCTGCTCGCCTACGAGCCGTCGCTCTCGCTGAAGCAGTCCATCATCCCGGGCTTCCTCACCCTCATCGGCACGGGGAAGTTCGTGGCCGCCTCCAACGGCGAGGTGCACTTCCTCGAACCGCCGGTGCGGGTGGACCCGCAGGCGCTGGTGGGCTGGTCCGACTGCCCCTCGCCCTGCCACCACTACGACCACCAGTATCTGCGGGGCGTCATGGGCGGGGTCCGCGCGATGACGGGGCTCGGCGGCGCCTCCGGGGAAGAGCACCAGTTCGAGTTCGTCGGTGCGGGGACCGTTCTGATCCAGTCGACCGAGAGCCTCATGGCAGAGCGGGACACCGGCGCCGTCCCGCAGGAGGACGGGGTGCCCGGCGGCGGCCAGGGCGACCGGCAGGGCGGCGCACAGCCGCCGGGGCAGGGCGGCGGCCTGCAGCGGCGGTTCGGCCTGTGAGATCGGCGGACGGTGACTCGAAGGCCACACCGCGTGAGCACGCGTGTGCGAGCCTAGGTAGAGTCTCGCGGTATGGACACCGATGACGGCACTCGTTGGCTCACCGAGGACGAGCAGCGCGCCTGGCGGGCTCACCTGGACGTGAGCCGCCTGCTCATGTACCAGTTGGAGCACGACCTCCAGCCCTTCGGACTGACCAACAACGACTACGAGATCCTGGTGAACCTCTCGGAGTCGGAAGGCCACCGGATGCGGATGACCGATCTCGCCTCCGCCACGCTCCAGTCCAAGAGCCGGCTGTCGCACCAGATCACCCGGATGGAGAAGGTGGATCTGGTACGCCGCGAGCACTGCGAGTCGGACAAGCGCGGCCTCTTCGCGGTCCTCACCGACCACGGCTGGGACACCATGCGCAACGTCGCCCCGCACCATGTCGCCTCCGTACGGCGGCACTTCATCGACCAGCTCTCCCTGCCGGACCTGACGCGGTACGAGGCCATGCTCCGGCCGGTGGCGGAGAAGCTCCGCAGCGATCGGGGGAGAGGCTAGGGCCCAGGGCCGTGACCCGGGCAGCCCGTGAGGGCGCCGGAACCCGGTCCGTCAACCGACCAACGGCAGCCGCAGGGCGAACAGCGCTCCGCCCTCCGGCGCGGTGCCGACCGCCAGGGTGCCGCCGTGGCGCTCCGCCACATCGCGGGCGATGGCCAGGCCCAGGCCCGCGCCGCCCTCGTCCCGGGTGCGCGCCGCGTCCAGCCGCACGAAGCGCTCGAAGATCCGTTCCCGCTCCGCCTCCGGCACGCCCTCCCCGTCGTCGCCGACCTCCAGCACGAGCTGGTCGCCCGCGCGGCGTACGGCGACGCCGACGGCCGAGCGCGCATGCCGCTGGGCGTTGTCCAGCAGGTTGCCCAGCACCCGGGCCAACTGGCCACGGGAGCCCAGCACCTCGCCCTCCGCGAGCGGGTGGGCGAGGTGCACCGGGTGCGGATCGCCCACCCGCTGCGCCAGCTCCTCGCGGACCAGCGGCGCCAGCGGCACCCGGGCGTCCCCGGGCCGCTCCCCCGCGTCCAGCCGCGCGAGCAGCAGCAGATCGGCCGCGAGGTCCTGGAGGCGGACGGTGTCCTCCACCGCACCGTCCACGTCCAGCAGTTCGGGGTGGGCCGCGGCCACCTCCAGCTGGGTGCGCAGCGAGGCGATCGGGCTGCGCAGCTCGTGCGAGGCGTCGGCGACGAAGCGCCGCTGGCGCTCGACGGAGTGCTCCAGCGCGGCGAGGGTCGCGTTGGTCGTACGGGCGAGCCGAGCCACCTCGTCCCGGGAGTCCGGCTCCGGGACGCGGCGGGACAGGTCCGTGCTCGCGGTGATCGCGCCCATCTCCCGGCGGATGCCCTCCACAGGGCGCAGCGCGCGCCGGGTGACCAGCCAGGTGACCGAGCCGACGACGAGCAGCAGCACCGGCAGCCCGATCAGCATGGAGCGGGTCACGGAGGAGACGGCCTGCTGCTGGTCGTGCAGCGAGGCCCCGGCGTAGACGGTGACGGGGGTGCCGTCGCCGGTGGCGCTGCGCACGGCGGCGACGCGGAAGTCCTGGCGCCCGGCGCGGTCGTCCTCGTCGTACGTCACCTCCCCGTCGTCGTCGACGGGGAAGGAGAGGGTGCGCTCGGCGGTGTCGCCGTCCACCCGGGAGCGCGGGGCGCCGTCGTCATCGTCGTCCCCG
>NZ_JAAKZZ010000248.1 GCF_011045075.1 Streptomyces boncukensis | reverse complement strand
CTCCTACCCCTGGCTGCGCCCCACCATCCGGATACGGCTCACGCTGCTGTACGGCGGGATGTTCCTGATCGCGGGCATGGTGCTGCTCACGATCATCTATCTGCTGGCGGCCCAGGCGCTGCACGACGGCAACGAGCTGCCGTTCCGCCTGCTGAACGCGCGGGTCCAGCTCAACTCGGACCGCTGCCCCGGCCTGACCGGCACCATGCCCAGCGACGACTTCATGGACCGGCTGGTGGCCTGCTCGGACGAGCAGCGCAGGATGGCCCTGGACTCCCTGCTGCGCCGCTCCCTGCTGGCGCTGCTGGGGCTGGCGGTGGCCGCGTTCGCGTTCGGCTATGTGATGGCGGGGCGGGTGCTCTCGCCGCTCGGCCGGATCACCCGCACAGCGCGCCAGGTCGCGGGCTCGGACCTGCACAAGCGGATCGAGCTGGAGGGCCCGGACGACGAGCTGAAGGAGCTGTCGGACACCTTCGACGACATGCTGGACCGGCTGGAGCGCGCCTTCTCCGCCCAGCAGCGGTTCGTCGGCAACGCCTCGCACGAGCTGCGGACCCCCCTCGCGATCAACCGCACGCTGCTGGAGGTGCAGCTCGCCGATCCCGGTGCGCCCTCCGAGGTGCAGCAGCTCGCCAAGACGCTGCTGGCCACCAACGAGCGCAGCGAGCAGCTGGTCGAGGGCCTGCTGCTGCTCGCGCGCAGCGAGAACGAGCTGGTGGACCGCAAGCCGGTGGACCTGTCCGAGGTCGCCTCGCAGGCCGTGGAGCAGGTGCGCGGCGAGGCCCAGGACAAGGGCGTCGAGCTGCGCGGGGTGCGCCAGCCGGCGTACACGCAGGGCAACGGGGTGCTGCTGGAGCGCGTCGCGCTGAACCTGGTGCAGAATGCCGTGCGCTACAACCTGCGGGAGGGCGGATGGGTCACGGTCAGTACGGAGGCCCAGCCGGGGCAGGCCGTGCTGGTGGTGGAGAACACCGGCCCCGTCGTGCCCGCGTACGAGGTGGACAACCTCTTCGAGCCCTTCCGCCGCCTGCGGACCGAGCGCACCGGCAGCGACAAGGGCGTCGGGCTGGGGCTGTCCATCGTGCGGTCCGTTGCGCGCGCGCACGGTGGCGCCGTCACCGCCGGGCCGAGGGAGGACGGAGGGCTCGTTGTCCGGGTCGCGCTTCCGGTGTAGAGGTTTCGCCAGGGGCGGAATCCGGCCATTGCGGATGGTTTCCCCAAGGAGTGTGATCGATCACACAAGCGATTTTTCGCCCTGTGTGCAGCGTGGTCGTCCTCCGGGAAGAAATCCCGGAAAATCCAGGTTTCCGCTGGTGAGGATCCGGGGCAGTACCCGGGATGGCGTGCACGCAGCGCCACCGGGGACCGTTTAGGGTCTCCTCGGCATCCGCTGTGATCACCTCTTCAGGGGTGCGGTTGGGTGTCGATTGAGTAACAGACCTTGATGTGAGGCAAAATCTCCGCCTCGGGTCGGGCACAAGTCCGGCCCCTCACGCGTTACGTGCGCTGGAGACACCACAGACACCCAGAGGGGGAGAGCGACATGGCAACGGACTACGACACTCCACGCAAGACCGACGACGACGTCAACGAGGACAGCATCGAAGAGCTGAAGGCCCGGCGGAACGACAAGACCGCGTCCAATGTCGACGTGGACGAGTTCGAGCAGGCGGAGGGCCTGGAGCTGCCCGGCGCCGACCTCTCGAACGAGGAGCTGTCGGTTCGGGTGCTGCCCCGGCAGAACGACGAGTTCACCTGCATGAGCTGCTTCCTGGTGCACCACCGCTCGCAGCTCGCCGAGGAGAAGAACGGCCAGCCGATCTGCCGCGACTGCGCGGCCTGAGCGCGGGCGACACCGTCCGTGGCAGTCGACGACGCACGTGACGACGAGCGAGGTCCGCAGGGCCCGTCGGCCTCGCTCGTGCCGTACCCGCCGCGCGCCGCGCGCGTGCGGCGGCTGATCCCGCGCGCCCGTACCCCGCGTGCTTCCCCGGCGCCGCCGGAGGGCGCACAGTCGCGTACGGGCGCCGTCAGGGACCGGACGCGGGCCTTCTTCGGCTTGGTGGCCGACCGGGTCATCGAGACGGCCCCGCGGATCCCGGTGCGGGACGCGGAGACCCTCCGCGCCCAGTTTCCCGGGCTCGGCACCGAGGAGATCGCCGACAAGCTGGTCTCCGGGGCCGTCCTGGGCTCCGCGACCGTCGGCGCCTCCGTGGGCGCCGCCGCGATGCTGCCGGTGCCGCCCGCGATGCCCGCCGAGCTGGCCGCCGAGATCGTCGGCGTCGCCTCGGTCGAGCTGAAGCTGATCTCCGAGCTGCACGAGCTGTACGGACAGCGCGCGCCGGGCAACGCCGGGCAGCGGACGGCCGCGTACCTCGGCGCCTGGACCTCCGAGCGCGGGATCGACCTCGCCAAGCCGCTGTCGCTGAACGCCGCGCTGGGCGGGCAGATGCGCCGCGAGCTGCGGCAGCAGATCATGAAGCGGACGCTGCGCAACCTGCCCAACCTCACCCCGTTCATGGTCGGCGCCGCCGTCGGGGCCGTGATGAACCGCCGGGACACCCGGCGCCTCGCCGCCCGCGTCCGGGACGACCTGCGCCGGCGCCCCCTGCCGGTGGAAGGCCCCGGCTGAGGCGGAGGCATGCCCGGCAGTCGGGTGCGTGCCCCGCATCGGCGGGGGCTGCGCCCGCGGGACCCGCGCCTGAAGGGCCCCGCGCGGCGAGACGCCGCCGCTACCGCGAGGCGGACCGCTCCGCACGGAGCGCGGCGGCCAGCGCCTTCGGGTCCCGCGTCGAGACGTAGACGTACGGCGTCGGGTCGTCCGGGTCCGTGACCGGGACGCGCAGTGCCGTACGGACATAGCTGCGCAGCAGCATATGGGCCCGCGGGTCGGCCTTGTGGGTGCGCCAGGCCCGCGCTCCCTCCTCGTCCAGCTCCTCCGCCTCCCCCAGCGCCTCCAGGGGGATCCGGGCGTCTCCCGCGACCAGCGAGCCCGCCGTCACACGGACCCGTACCGAGCCGTACGCGCTCACGCAGACCGCCGCCAGCGCACCGCCCACCACCAGGCCGCCCAGCATCGGCACCGGGCCGAGCGGCAGCAGCGCCAGCGCGCAGCCGACGCCGATTCCGAAGGCGATCAGCCACCAGCTGCGCGGCGCGGTCAGGCGTTCGTCGTAGGGCTGGGCGGGAGGATGCATGGGTCCAGCTTGGCACGGGGCGGTTGGCCGGAGGACACGGCGGTAAGGTCTCCCTCCGTGAGTGCAGCGAATGCCCCGAACCAGCCCGGAACCGAGGCCCGGAACGAGGAGATCGAGGCGGCGATGACAGACCCGGACCAGGCCAAGTGGGCACGCGTGTTCGAGGTGAACCCGTGAGCGCCCGGGGAGATGCCGTGAGCGGCCGGGAGCCCGTGGAGGTGCTGCTGCGCCTGGTCGACCCCGAGGTGCCGGTGCCCGGGTACGCCCGGCCCGGGGACGCCGGGGCCGACCTGGTGACCACCGAGCCCGCCGTGCTCGCGCCGGGGGAGCGGGCGGTCCTGCCCACGGGGGTGTCGATCGCGCTCCCGGAGGGGTACGCGGCCTTCGTGCACCCCCGCTCCGGGCTTGCCGCGCGGTGCGGCGTCGCGCTCGTGAATGCGCCGGGAACGGTGGATGCCGGGTACCGTGGAGAGATCAAGGTGATCGTGGCCAATCTGGACCCACGCGAGTCTGTGCGATTCGAGCGGTTCGACCGTATTGCCCAACTCGTCGTCCAGCAGGTGGAGAAGGTGCGGTTCCGCACGGTGGCGGAGCTGCCCGATTCGGCCAGAGGTGCGGGTGGATTCGGCTCCACGGGCGGGCACGCACAGCAGAAGGATTACGTTGCGGTCGGGGCCGAGGGTGCCTCCGACCGGAGAGGACAGTGACGTGTTCGGACGTCGTCGTAAGAAGAGCGAAGAGCCTGAGACGCTTGACTCGGACGAGTTCGAGACGGAACAGGAGGGCGCCGGGGAGGCGGCCGAGTCCGAGGAGGGCACGGCCGAGGCGGGAGCCGAGCGCGTCAAGCTGCCCCCGGCACCGCGTCCCGACGGCCCCTGGGACATCAGCGAGGTGAGCGACCCGTCCGAGGGCCGGGTGGACCTCGGCGGGCTGTTTGTGCCGGGCGTCGAGGGCATGGAGCTGCGGGTGGAGGTCGCCGGTGACGCGATCGTCGCCGCGACGCTCGTGCTGCAGGACAGCGCCATCCAGTTGCAGGCGTTCGCGGCGCCCAAGCGCGAGGGCCTCTGGGACGAGGTGCGCGAGGAGATCGCCTCCGGCATCACCCAGCAGGGCGGCGTGATCGACGAGGTCGAGGGCTCGCTGGGCTGGGAGCTGCGGGCCCAGGTGCCGGTGCAGCTGCCGGACGGCACGAACGGCGTGCAGGTCGTGCGGTTCATCGGCGTCGACGGGGCGCGCTGGTTCCTGCGCGGTGTGATCTCCGGGCAGGGCGCGGTGCAGCCGGAGGCCGCGGGGCTGCTGGAGCAGATCTTCCGGGACGCGGTCGTGGTGCGCGGTGACGCGCCCATGGCCCCCCGCGACCCGATCGTCCTCAAGCTGCCGGACGACGCGCAGATGGTGCCGGACGGAGTGCAGCAGGAGACCGTCGAGGAGGGCTCCCGCTTCGCGGGTGGCCTGGACAAGCTGCAGCGCGGCCCGGAGATCACCGAGGTCCGCTGACGCCCTCCCCGCCGGGGCTGCACGATCGGCAGAGCGCGCAGCCCCGGCCCTCGTCCCCCGGGGAGCTTTGACACGGGGTGACGAAATGATCACGACGCGCCCCCGGCCCCGGGCGATCCGCAGCAGCTCGGTCACGCCTCAGCCGCCCATGGGAGTCCGGCCGGGCGAGCGCGTGCGCCGCAAGCTCGCCGAGTGCCGTGTCCACAGTGTGCGCCCCGTCCCCTTCGGTGGCCGGCGGGTCCTCCCCGGGCGCGCGCAGCGCCGCCAGATCGGCGCCTGGTCACCGGCGGCAGCGGAGGCTCGGGCGGGCCCCTGGCCGGAATACTCGCGCTCCCCGCGCGAGGGGCGTATGGGAGCCGTCAAGAGCGCAGGACAGCGCGTATAGGGGGCGTCAACGAGAGCCCTGTACGGCGATATCAGAGGTTCCCTGGGGTGGTCGGAAAATCCCATCACCATCTAGGAGCACGCGATGGCCGATCTGGCCTTCGTCGTCACCACGCTCGCGGTCTTCGCGCTGGTGGCCCTCATCGCCAAGGGAGTGGACAGGCTGTGAGCGCTGCGCGCGCGGCCGCTCAGCCGCAGACGTCCACGGCGCCCGCACCTCTGCGCCGGGCGGGCGGCAGTGACATGAGCCGCTGCCGCGGCGGGGCGAACGGAGAAACACCGTGACCGCCGAGAACGTCGTCGGCCTGGTCGTGGCCGTCGCACTGCTGGGCTATCTGGCCCTCGCCCTCGTCTTCCCCGAGAGGTTCTGAGCGCCCGAAATGAGCCCCGTTCTTGCTGATGTGCTCCAGGTCTCCGCGCTGATCGCAGCGCTCGCACTGGTGCACCGCCCCCTGGGCGACTACATGGCCCGGGTCTACTCGTCCACGAGGCATCTGCGCGTCGAGCGGTGGATCTACCGCTGCGTCGGCGCCGATCCGGACGCCGAGATGCGCTGGCCCGCCTATCTGCGGTCCGTGCTGGCGTTCTCCGCCGTCAGCGTGCTGTTCCTCTACCTGCTCCAGCGGGTCCAGGACAAGCTGCCGCTGTCGCTGGGCTTCAAGCCGATCGACCCGGACCAGGCGTTCAACACCGCCGCCTCCTTCGTCTCGAACACCAACTGGCAGTCGTACTCGGGCGAATCCGCCATGAGTCATGTCACCCAGACCGCCGGCCTCGCGGTGCAGAACTTCGTGTCCGCGGCCGTCGGCATGGCCGTCGCCATCGCGCTCGTCCGCGGCTTCACCCGAGCGCGCACCGGCGAGCTGGGCAACTTCTGGGCCGACATGGTGCGCGGCACCGTCCGCATCCTGCTGCCCGTCTCCGCGCTCGCGGCGGTCGTGCTGGTGGCGACCGGCGCCATCCAGAACTTCGCCGGGTTCCACGAGGTGCACACCCTGTCCGGCGCCACCCAGGACATCCCGGGCGGCGCGGTCGCCTCGCAGGAGGCCATCAAGGACCTGGGCACCAACGGGGGCGGCTTCTTCAACGCCAACTCCTCGCACCCCTTCGAGAACCCGAACGGCTTCTCCAACCTGCTGGAGATCTTCCTGCTGCTGGTCATCCCGTTCTCGCTGCCCCGCACCTTCGGGACGATGGTCGGCAGCGCGAAGCAGGGGTACGCCATCGTCGCGGCCATGGGCGCCATCTGGTTCGCCGGGGTGGTCGCCGTGACCGTCACCGAGTTCCAGCACCCCGGGACCGCCGCGCAGCTCGCGGGCGGCGCCATGGAGGGCAAGGAGCAGCGGTTCGGGGAGGGCGCCTCGTCGCTCTTCTCGGTCTCCACGACCATGACCTCGACCGGGTCCGTCAACTCCTTCCACGACTCCTTCAGCGGGCTGTCGGGCGGCGTGCTGCTGCTCGGCATGATGCTGGGCGAGATCGCGCCGGGCGGGGTCGGCTCCGGGCTGTACGGCATGCTGGTCATGGCCGTCGTCGCGGTGTTCGTCTCCGGCCTGATGGTGGGGCGCACGCCCGAGTACCTGGGGAAGAAGATCGGCCCGCGCGAGATCAAGCTCGCCGCCTGCTACATCCTGATCACGCCCGCACTGGTGCTCGGCGGCACCGGCCTGGCCATGGCGCTGCCCGACGGCAAGGAGGCGATGACCAACATCGGGGCGCACGGCTTCTCGGAGGTCCTCTACGCCTACACCTCGGGCTCGAACAACAACGGCAGCGCGTTCGCCGGGTTCGGCGCCGACACCCCGTTCTTCAACACCACCATCGGGCTGTGCATGCTGCTCGGCCGGTTCCTGCCCATGGTGTTCGTGCTGGCGCTGGCCTCCTCGCTGGCCAAGCAGACGCCCGTCCCCGTCACGGCGGGCACGCTGCGCACCGAAAAACCCCTGTTCACCGGGATGCTGGTCGGCGCGATCCTGATCATCACCGGTCTCACCTTCTTTCCGGCCCTCGCGCTGGGGCCGCTCGCGGAGGGCCTCGCCTGATGAGCACAGCAACACCCGTACGTCACACAGACGGCGAGCACGCCCCGGCCCCCGACGCGGCGCCGCACCTGCCCGGCGGGCCGGTCGGCGGCGGGCTGTTCGACCCGAAGCAGCTCGCCGCCGCACTGCCGGACGCGGTCCGCAAGCTGGACCCCCGCTCGATGGCCACCTCGCCGGTCATGTTCGTGGTCGAGGTCGGCTCCGTGGTCTCCACCGTGCTGGCCGTCGCCCACCCCGGCGAGTGGTTCGGCTGGGTCATCGCCGCCTGGCTCTGGCTGACCGTCCTGTTCGCCAATCTGGCGGAGGCGGTCGCCGAGGGGCGCGGCAAGGCGCAGGCCGACACGCTGCGCAGGGCCAAGACGGACAGCGTCGCGCGCCGGCTGGCCGAGGGCGGCGGCGAGTCGGCCGAGGAGTCCGTGCCCGGCACCGAGCTGCGCGTCGGCGACCTCGTCGTCTGCGAGGCGGGGGACGTCATCCCCGGCGACGGCGACGTCGTCGAAGGCGTCGCCTCCGTCGACGAGTCGGCCATCACCGGCGAGTCGGCCCCGGTCATCCGGGAGTCGGGCGGGGACCGCTCGGCGGTGACGGGCGGCACCAAGGTGCTGTCCGACCGCGTCGTCATCAAGATCACCACAAAGCCGGGCGAGACCTTCATCGACCGGATGATCTCCCTGGTGGAGGGCGCGGCACGGCAGAAGACGCCGAACGAGATCGCGCTCAACATCCTGCTGGCCGCGCTGACGATCGTCTTCATGCTGGCGGTGGTCACGCTCCAGCCGTTCGCGGTCTACGCGGGCGCCGAGCAGTCCCTCACCGTGCTGACCGCGCTGCTGGTGTGCCTGATCCCGACCACGATCGGCGCCCTGCTGTCCGCGATCGGCATCGCGGGCATGGACCGCCTGGTGCAGCGCAACGTGCTGGCCACCTCGGGCCGTGCGGTGGAGGCGGCGGGTGACGTGTCCACGCTGCTGCTCGACAAGACAGGCACCATCACGCTCGGCAACCGCCAGGCCGCCGCCTTCGTGCCCGTACGCGGCACCACGGCCGCCGAGGTCGCCGACGCGGCCCAGCTCAGCTCGCTCGCCGACGAGACGCCCGAGGGCCGCTCCGTCGTCGTGCTCGCCAAGGAGAAGCACGGGCTGCGCGAGCGGCACGAGGGGGAGCTGGAAGGCGCCGAGTGGGTGCCCTTCACCGCGCAGACCCGGATGTCCGGGGTGGACCTGACCCAGGACGGGACCGGCGTCCGGGTCCGCAAGGGCGCGGCCGGTTCGGTCGGCGCCTGGGTGAAGGAGAGCGGCGGCACCGTCGGCGACGAGGTGCACCGCCTCACCGACGAGATCTCGCAGGAGGGCGGCACCCCGCTGGTCGTCGGCATCGACGACGCCGACGGGGCGCGGGTGCTGGGCGTCATCCACCTCAAGGACGTCGTCAAGGAGGGGATGGGCGAGCGCTTCGCCGAGCTGCGCCGGATGGGCATCAAGACCATCATGATCACGGGTGACAACCCGCTGACGGCCCAGGCCATCGCCAGGGAGGCGGGCGTCGACGACTTCCTCGCCGAGGCCACCCCCGAGGACAAGATGGCGCTCATCAAGCGCGAGCAGAGCGGCGGCCGGCTGGTGGCGATGACCGGCGACGGCACCAACGACGCCCCGGCGCTCGCCCAGTCGGACGTCGGCGTGGCCATGAACACCGGCACCTCGGCCGCCAAGGAGGCCGGGAACATGGTGGACCTGGACTCCAACCCGACCAAGCTCATCGAGATCGTCGAGATCGGCAAGCAGCTGCTGATCACCCGGGGCGCGCTGACCACCTTCTCGATCGCCAACGACGTCGCGAAGTACTTCGCGATCATCCCGGCGATGTTCGCGGTGGCCTACCCGGGCCTGGACAAGCTCAACATCATGGGCCTGGCCTCACCCGAGTCCGCGATCCTCTCCGCCGTCATCTTCAACGCGCTGATCATCGTCGCGCTGGTGCCGCTCGCCCTGCGGGGGGTGCGCTACCGGCCGATGAGCGCGGACCGGATGCTGCGCCGCAACATCGGGATCTACGGGCTGGGCGGACTCGTCGCCCCGTTCCTCGGCATCAAGATCATCGACATGCTCATCACGCTGATTCCCGGAGTGGGCTGACCCGCCATGAACACCTCTGTACGCAACACGGGGCGGCTGCTCTCGGCCGCGTTCCGCGCGCTGCTCGTCCTCACGGTCGTCTGCGGCGTGATCTACCCGCTGGTCATCACCGGCATCGCCCAGGGCGCCTTCCACGACAAGGCGAACGGCTCCGTGGTCAAGGCCGACGGCAGGGACGTCGGCTCCCGGCTGATCGGCCAGAGCTGGAACGAGCGCGGCGGCCGGAAACCCGACCCGAAGTACTTCCAGGGCCGCCCCTCCGCCTCGGACTACGACCCGCGCAACTCGGGCTCCAGCCAGCTCGGCGCCAGCGATCCGAAGCTGGTCGGGATGGTGCGGAAGGCCAGGAAGCAGGTCGCCGACTTCAACGGGGTCCCGCAGTCCCGGGTGCCCAAGGACGCGGTGACCGGGTCCGCTTCCGCGCTGGACCCGGCGATCTCGAAGAAGTACGCGGCGCTCCAGGTGGACCGGGTCGCGCGGGCGAACCGGCTGTCCACCGGCACGGTGCGGCGGCTGGTGTCCGAGCACACGGCGGGGCGCACCCTGGGCTTCCTGGGCGAGCCCACGGTGAACGTCCTGGAGCTGAACCTCGCCGTACGGCGGGCAGCCGCCCGAGGCTGAACCCGCGGCCGGCCCCCTCGCGTTCCGGAG
Organism: Streptomyces boncukensis; assembly: GCF_011045075.1. Lineage (GTDB taxonomy): Bacteria > Actinomycetota > Actinomycetes > Streptomycetales > Streptomycetaceae > Streptomyces > Streptomyces boncukensis. Next base: position 930 of record NZ_JAAKZZ010000248.1, on the reverse strand, counting down.
CCCGGCGAGGGGGCCGCGCTTGCCCGCCCCGTGCCCCTGGCGCAGACTGCCCGAGCGCAGCGCGCGCCCACGTGGACACCGGGACGGAGGCCGGCAGGTGACGGAGCGTACGGGAGCCATGGTCGAGGTCGAGGACGTGCACCGCACATACGGGCGCGGGCCCGCCGCCGTACACGCCCTGCGCGGCGTCTCGCTGACCGTGCGGCGCGGCGAACTCGTCGCCGTACGCGGCCGGTCCGGCTCCGGCAAGACAACGCTGCTCAACCTGGTCGGCGGCCTGGACGCCCCGGACTCCGGGCGGATCGCCGTCGACGGCACCGACCTCGCCACCCTGGGCGAGCCGGAGTTGCTGGCGCTGCGCCGCGACCGGATCGGCTTCGTCTTCCAGTCGTTCGCGCTGCTGCCCGTCCTCACCGCCGCCGAGAACGTCGGCATACCGCTGCGGATGCGCCGGGAGCCGGTCGCCGCGCGCGAGGAGCGGGTGGCGCTGCTGCTCGCCCTCGTCGGGCTGACCGAGCACGCCGCGCAGCGCCCCGGCGAGCTCTCCGGCGGCCAGCAGCAGCGCGTGGCGCTGGCCCGTGCGCTGGCCAACCGGCCGGCGCTGCTGCTGGCCGACGAGCCCACCGGCCAGCTCGACGCCGAGACCGGGCACGGGGTGATGGAGCTGCTGCGCGCGGTCGTGCGGGACGGCGAGTGCGAGGGCGCCGAGCCGGTCACCGCGCTGGTGGCCACCCACGACGAGACCCTGCTCGACCTCGCGGACCGGGTCGTCGAGCTGGGCGACGGCGCGCTGCGGGGCACTTCCTAGTGTCCTGAGTCGGAGATTCGTCGTTGGTCTGGTGTGAGTCGTCCTGGACCGAAGATCCCGCCTGTTGTGCTGACTGATGCTGAGCGGGAGATGTTGCAATCATGGGTGCGTCGTCGTTCGAG
>NZ_JAAKZZ010000247.1 GCF_011045075.1 Streptomyces boncukensis | reverse complement strand
CCCCCGGCCACCCCCGGCGCCTACGCCTTCCCGCGCCTCGCCGAGGACGTCGAGGCCCTCCGCGCCCACCTCGGCCTGGAGCGCTTCGCGCTCCTCGCGCACGACGCGGGAGCCGCCACCGCGCAGGCGTACGCCGCGGCGCACCCCGAACGCCTGACCCACCTCGTCCTCCTCAACCCCGGGTCCCGCCTCCAGGGCCGGCTCCCCGACGACGCCCGCGAGATCTTCGAGGCGCGCGCCGCCGAGGCGGACTGGTGGGAGGACGCCTATGTCGCCGTCAAACTCCTCGGCCACGCCACCGACCTGGACGAGATCCGCGGCCTGCTGCTGCGGGCCGCGCCCATGGCCTACGGCCGCTGGGAGCTGCCCCAGCAGGAGCACGCGGCGGACGAGGGCGAGCAGCTCAACCCGGTGCCCCGCGCGGCGTTCTGGCAGGGCGTCACCGAGGCCCGGCGGCAGGCCGTGCTGGAGGGCCTGCGCGCGGTCCCGGCCCCGGTACTGGTAGTGACGGGCGACCGGGACGCCATCACCGGGATGCGCTCCGGCGAGGCGGTGGCGGCGAGCTTCCCGCACGCGCGTCTCCGCACGCTGCACGAGGTCGGGCACTACCCGTGGGTGGACGAACCCGAGCTGCTGCGCCCGCTCGTGGAGGACTTCCTCACCGCGCCGGACTGAGCCCCGTGCACGGTGGGTGAGCACCTGCTCCCTGCTGGTGATGACCGTCGGTTCCGTATCACCGTGGAGGCAGTTCACTCCACGGAGGAAGGGCGGAACCGGTGACTGAGGCGTGCTCCCACCCGAAGACGGTCGTACGGAACGGCAAGGTGCACTGCGCGTCGTGCGGGGCGCAGCTCTACCTGTGAGCTATTCGGGGCTCACGGCCGCCTGGGGACGGATGGGGAGCCGGTTCACCGGGCGGCCCGTGGCCGAGCGCACCGCCGCCGCCACCGCCGCCGGGGAGACGACCACCGGCACCGTGGAGGCGGCCTTGGCGCCGAACGGGGCGACGACGTCCCGCTCCTCCACCAGCTTCACGATGCGGATGTCGGGGGTGTCGAGGGCGGTCGGCAGGGCGTACGCCGTCAGGTCGGGGTGGCGCACGACGCCCTTGGCGACCCGCAGATGCTCCGTGAGCGCGGTGCCGACGCCCTGGGTGACGCCCGCCTCGATGCGGGTGCGCAGCTGCGCCGGGTTGAGGACGCGGCCCACGTCCTGGGCGAGGGCGACCTCGACGACGCGTACGGACCCCAGCTCGATGTCGACGTCCACGACGGCCCGTACGGCGGCGAACGCCAGGCCGACGAAGGCGTCGCCCTGGCCCGTCTCGTCCAGCGGCTCGGTGGGGTGCGGGCGGCACTGCGCGGTGGCCCACAGCTCCTTGCCGTCCAGCGCCTCGGTGACGGTGGTGGACAGCACCCCGTCATATGAAGTGATCTTGCCGTCGGCGATGGACAGCAGCTCGGTGGACATCCCGAACTTCGCGGCCAGCGGCTGCAGGAGCTGGGTGCGGACCATCTTCGCGGCCCGCTCGACGGCGCCGCCCGAGACCCAGGTGTGGCGCCCGCGCCCGCCCGCGCCGGCCGGGGGCTGGTCGGTGTCGATGGAGGCGACGTGCACCTCCTCGACGCCCAGCGTCTCCTGCACGATCTGCCGGGCGAGCGTCGCGAAGCCGGGCCCGGACTCCACCGCCGCGCACAGCACCGTGGCGACCTGCCCGGTGACCTTGACGGTGGCGGTGGACACCTCGTCGGTGCCCTCGGCTCCGAGCATGTGCACCATGCCGAGCGCGTAGCCGACGCCGCGCCGTACGGCGGAGGGGTCGCCCGCGCCGTCCGGGCCGCCGGGCAGCAGCCACGCGGAGGCCGGGCCCTCCTCCTTCGGCAGGGCCGGCAGCGGCGCCTCGCGGACGGCGCCAAGGAGTTCGGCGACGGGCGCGGGGCAGGTGACGGTCTGGCCGGTCGGCAGCAGATCGCCGGTGGCCAGGACGTTGCGCATCCGCAGCTCGGCCGGGTCGAGGCCGAGCCGGTCGGCGAGCTTGTCCATCTGGCCCTCGTACGCGGCGCACACCTGCATGGCGCCCTCGCCGCGCATATGGCCGGACGGCGGGTTGTTCGTCCTGACGACCCAGCCGTCGATGACCGCGTGCGGCACGACGTAGGGGCCGGCCGCGAAGGAGACGGCGGCGGCGAGCGCCTCCGCTGAGGTGTCGGCGTACGCGCCGCCGTCCAGCAGGATCTGGGCCTCGACCTTGAGCAGACTGCCCTCGCTGTCCGCGTGGTGGCGGTAGCGCAGCAGGGTGGGGTGGCGGTGCGGGTGGCCGAGGAACGACTCCTCGCGGGTGACGGCGATCTTCACCGGGCCCCCGGTGCGCATGGCCAGCAGGCCGAGCGGGACGCCGAGGCTCGCGTCGTCCCGGTCGCCGAGGGCGCCGGGGACGCCGGTCACGACGATCTTCACCTGCTCGGGGGGCAGTCCGAAGCAGGCGGCTGCGAGGTCGCGGTCGCGGTGCGGGTCGGTGGAGCCGGTGTAGATCTCGACGCCGCCGTCCGGCCGGGGCACGGCGAGCGCGGCCTCCGCGCCCACCGGCGCGGGGTCCTGGCGGCCGATCCGGTACAGCCCCTCGACCACCACGTCGCCGACCACCTCGTGGTCGCCGTAGCGGAGCGGGATATGCCGGATGAGGTTGCCGTCGGGGTGCAGCGGCTCGGACTCGAACGACGCCTCCGGGTCGGTGACCGGCTCCAGCACCTCGTACTCGACGGCGATGGCGGCGGCGGCGAGCCGCGCGGTGTCGGGGTGGTCGGCGGCGACGGCGGCGATCGGCTCGCCGTGGTAGCGGACCGTGTCGCGGGCGAAGACCGGCTGGTCCGCCACGCGCCGGCCGTGCGCGGCCTCGCCCGGCACGTCCTCGTGGGTGAGGACCGCGCGCACGCCCGGCATCGCGGCGGCCTGCTCGGTGTCGATCGAGAGGATACGGGCGCGCGGGTGCGGGGCGCGGTGGACGGAGGCCCAGAGCAGGCCCTCGGCCCACAGATCGGCGGCGTACGGATAGGTGCCGGCGGCCTTGGCGTACACGTCGGCTGCCGGTACGGAGGCGCCGAGCCCGTGCGGCTCGCCGCCGGGGATGCCGGTGAGCGCCGCGCCCTCACTCGTCTCGGTCACAGCCCCGCCTTTCTCTTCGCTGCCGCGCCCCCGGGGGGTGTCCGGCGGACCTTGCCGGGTCGGGGTTGCCCCTTGCTGTCTCGTCGCAGGCTGCGGGTGCTCTGTAGCTGGTCGCGCAGTTCCCCGCGCCCCTTCGGGGCACGCGGGCAGGGGCAGCCCCGGCCGGGCAGCCACGGCAGGGGGCGCATCACCCGCCACCCCACTCGGGATGGCGGGCCTGCTGCGGAATCTGCGGGCCCTCGGGGGCGGTCTCTCCCTCCGGCTCCGGCGTGGCCGCCCGCTCGGCGGCGACCGCGCGGACCGCGTCCAGGACGCCCCGGTAGCCGGAGCAGCGGCACAGGTTGCCGCTCACCGCCTGCCGGGTCTCCAGCTCGCTCGGCGCGTGGTTGCCCTCCAGCAGGTCGTGCACGGTCATCGCGAGCCCCGGGACGCAGAACCCGCACTGCACCGCGCCGCTCTCGATGAGCGCGCGCTGCACGTCCGAGGGGGCGCCGCCGGCGGCCAGGCCCTCGACCGTGCGGATCTCGGAACCGGCCGTCGTCGCGGCGGGCACCAGACAGGCGGCCACCAGCCGGCCGTCGACCTGGACGGAGCACGCCCCGCACTCGCCCTGCGAGCAGCCGTCCTTGGCGCCGGCCAGCCCCAGCCGCTCGCGCAGCACATACAGCAGCGACTCCCCGATCCACGCTCCGGTGACGGGCCGGTCCGCGCCGTTGACGTGCAGGACGTAGGAGGTGAGCGGGTGCTCGCCGTCGACGGGGAGCCCCTCGGGCACCGCTGCCGCGGCCTGTTCGGCCTCGCTCCCGGAGACCGCGGAATCGGAGACCGCGGAATCAGAGGTCGCGGAATCGGAGGTCGCGGAATCGGAGACCCGCGGGTCGGAGGGCTCGGGCGCGGAGGGCGGCGCGGGCTCGGGCGCCGTGAGCCCGGCGGGCGTCGGCGCGTGCTCCGGCACGGCCTCCGGCGGCGCGTCGGGCACCGCGGAGTGCGCCCCCTCGGGGCCGCCGGACACCGGCCGGGCCGTGCCGTCGCCGAGCGGGCGGCGCCGGGTGCGGGCCTCGTGCGAACCGGCGAGCGCGGCGGCGGCGCCCTGCCCGTACGGGGCGCCCGCGCCCGGCTCCTCCGCGCCCGCCGGGGGGCCGGGTTCCGGATGCGGTTCCGGTTCCGGACCCGTGAACTCCGCCTCACCCGGATGGCGCTGCGGCGTGCCCGCCTCGGCCCCGGCGAAGGGGAGCACCCAGTGGCCCCCGGCCGGGGGCGGCACCGGCGCGTCGGCCGCCGGCTCCGGGTGTGCCGGGGGCGCGGGCTCGATGGGCGGCGGGGTGTATCCGCCCTGGCCGGTGCCGGGCGCGGCCAGCGGGAAGTCCGGCGGCAGCCCCTCGCTCGGGAGCTGCACGAACCCGGTGGCGTCCGCGTCGTACTCGCCGGTGCCCCACGCCTGGGGGCGCTCCTGCCCGTAGGCGCCGTACGGGTCGTCGTACTGCTCGGGAACCCCGTTCGCGTTCCCGTTCCCGTTCGTGTTCCCGTTCGCGTTCCGGTTGGCGTTCTCGTTGCCGTGTGTCGTGCCGCTCATGCGAGAGCCTTCCCGAGTCCCCTGCGGGCCAGCGTCGCCACCGTACGCCGTAGATGCAGCGCGGCGGGCGGGAGTGCGGAAGGCGTGCCCTCCCCGTCCTCCGGCGCCGGATCCGGAATACACGCCATCGCGACGTACTCCCCGAAAGCGGACAGCGCTTCCGGCGCGAGCCCGCGGTCGCCGTCCCAGTCGATCAGCGAGGCGATCCAGCGCTCCGCCTCCAGCGGGCGCAGCGGCATCGGGGCCACCGCGCCCACGGCGCACCGCACTCCGCGCCGTACGGGGTCGAGCACCACGGCCACCGAGGCGAGTGCCCGGCTGGGGCCGGTGCGACCGGTGGCCTTGAGGAAGGTCTGCGGGGCGTGCAGCAGCGGCAGCCGCACATAGCCGACGACTTCGCCGGGCCGCAGCATGTCCACGCCCGCCAGCAGATGGCTGACCGGCAGCTCCCTGCGGGCGCCCGCGGGGCCCGCGATGGACAGCGTGGCGTCCAGCGCGGCCAGCACCGGCAGGGTGTCGCCGGTGGGCGCCGCGCTGACGACGTTGCCGCCGAGGGTTCCGGCGTTCCGGATCTGCGGCGGGCCCGCGGTGCGCGCGGCGGCGGCGAGAGCGGGGATCAGCGCGGCGAAGTCCGGGCGGCCCATCCGGGCGTGGGTGAGCCCGGCGCCGAGCACGGCGTGCCCGTCCTGGTACTCCCAGCCGCGGATCTCGCTGATCCGGCCGAGGCCGACGAGCGCGGCGGGGCGCAGCTGCCCCGCGTTCACATCCGCCATCAGGTCGGTGCCGCCCGCGACGGGGACGGCGGCGGGCACGGCGGCGAGCGCGGCGACCGCCTCCTCCAGCGTGCTCGGGAGCATGACGGAGGGCACAGCGTGCTGGTCGCGCGGTGCATGCTGTACGTGCGTGCTCAACTCTCGCTGCCCCTTCCCCGAAGTCCCCGGGCACCCCGGCTGCACTGCCGTACGGTACGTGCTCACAGCCCGGACGAGGCAACTCTGGCATATCTCGGCGGGCTGCTGACACGAGGGTCCAGGAAGGGCGGTTCTGTCCGTTCGAGAGCGGATTGCTGTGTTTACCCCGTCCCTCCGCGTCCCTCCGCACCAACCTTCCGGGTCCGCGGCCCGCCCCCCGGGAGGACGCGGGAGCGCGGGCTCACACGATCGGGGGCGGCCCGTCGAGCGGACGTCCGAGCACGCCGGTGCGGCGCTGCCAGGGGTAAGGCCCGGACGGCGGCCGGTACTTCACGCCGAGCGCGTCCAGCCGGGCGTAGTGCGCGGCCGTCATGCGCCGTTCGAAGTCCGCGAAGTCCCGCTCGGCGGGCGGCGGCAGCGCGGACCAGGCCACCTCTGCGAAGGCGCACAGCCGGGGGAAGGCCAGATAGTCCAGGCGCTGCTGGGTGTCCACGCACTCCGTCCACAGGTTCGCCTGGGTGCCCAGCACGTGCGCGGCGTGCGGGGTCCCGGCCAGCCGGGGCGGCAGCGGCTCGAAGAGGTAGACGTCGCGCAGGGTGCGGACGAAGCCGATGGGCGCGGGCTCGTCGGGCCCGCCGTCCTGCCGGTGGTTGAGATAGACATGCTGCTCCGGGCACATGATCACGTCATGTCCGGCCTCGGCCGCCGCCACGCCGCCGGAGTAGCCGCGCCAGGAGGACACGACGGCGCCCGGCGGCAGCTCCCGGTCGGCGCCCGGCTCCCCCGCCCCGGTCCGCGGGTCCCGGCTCTGCAGGATCTCGTCCCAGCCGACCAGCCGCCGCCCGCGGGCGGCCAGCCAGGCCCCGAAGTGCCGGTTGAACCAGTCCTGGAGCCGGCCCGGGTCCGTGACGCCCTCCTCCGCCATCCGGGCGCGCGCCGCGGGCGAGGCGGCCCACTGGTCGTCGGGGCACTCGTCGCCGCCGATGTGCACATACGGGGAGGGGAACAGCTCCAGCACCTCCTCCAGCACCTCCTCGTAGAAGCGGAGGACGGCGTCCGTGGGCGCGAGGACGTTGGGGTTGACGCCCCAGTCGGTCCACGGCTCCAGCGCCTCGGTGTCCACGGCGTCGGCGTTCCCCAGGAAGGGGTACGCGGCGATGGCGGCCTGGGAGTGCCCGGGGATGTCGATCTCCGGGACGACGGTGATGTGCCGGGCCGCCGCGTACGCGACGATCTCCCGGATGTCGTCCTGGGTGTAGTGGCCGCCGTGCGGCTGGGGGTCCCACAGCTCGGAGGCCCGGTGCCCGACGCGGGTGCGGGAGCGGACGGCGCCGACGGTGGTGAGCCGGGGGTGCCGGCGGATCTCGATCCGCCAGCCCTGGTCGTCGGTGAGGTGGAAGTGGAAGACGTTGAGCTTGTGCGCGGCGAGCAGGTCCAGGACGCGGAGCACGCCCTCCTTCGGCGTGAAGTGCCGGGCCACGTCCAGCATGAAGCCGCGCCAGGGGAAGCGGGGGGCGTCCTCGATACGGACCGGGGGCGCGGTCGCGGCCCCGTCCTCCGCGTCGCCCGCGCGCCGCCAGGCGCGGGGCGGCAGCAGCTGGCGCAGCGTCTGGGCTCCCCAGTAGACGCCGGGTGCCGCACCGCCGGTGATCTCGGCGCGCCCGGCGCCGACGGTGAGGCGGTACGCCTCGGGGCCGAGCGCGGGGTCCAGACGGAGGGCGAGGACGTGCTGCTCGGTGCCGTCGGGAGGCAGCAGGGGCGCCGCGGTGGCCGCGCCCAGTTCGGCGCGGATGCGGTGCGCTGTGGCCCCGGTGCCGGGCCCGGTGTCCAGCGCGGTGCGGGGGCCCAGGGTGAATCCCTCGCCCTGAGCGGTGTGCGCGGTGCGGGGGCGCGGAACGAGGTCGAGCGGTGTCATAGGGCTCCTTGATGCGGGTGGTACGGGCGGTGCGCCCCCGGTGCCGGGGCTCAGTCCTTGACGGCGCCGCCCAGGCCGGAGACCAGGCGGCGGTGGACGGCGACGAAGAACACCAGGACCGGAATCGTCATGACGGTGGAGGCGGCCATGACGCCGCCCCAGTCCGGGGTCTCGTTGTCGAGGAAGACCAGCAGCGCCATCGGGAGCGTGGAGTTCTCCGGCGCGCTGATGATGAAGGACTTCGCGAAGAGGAAGTCGTTCCAGGTGGAGATGAAGGAGAAGACACTCGTCGCCACCAGCCCCGGGAAGACCAGCGGGAAGAGGATCTGCCACAGAAAGCGGGCCCGGCCTGCCCCGTCGATGAACGCCTGCTCCTCCAGCGACTCCGGTACCGCCTTGACGAAGCCCCGCAGCATCCAGATCGCGAAGGGGAGGGAGAAGGCGATGTGCGGCAGGATCAGCGACGTCAGCGTGTTCAGCGCGCCGACGTCCCGCATCAGGAAGAACATCGGGATCGTCAGCGCCTCGATGGGCACCATCTGGGCCGCCAGGAAGAGAATGAGCAGCGTCGTGCGCAGCCGGAAGCGGAAGCGTGTCACGGCGGTGGCCGCGAGGAAGGCGATCAGCGCGGAGACGATGACGACGCTCACAGCGACCACCACGCTGTTGAGGAAGTACCGCCCGAAGTCCTCCTGCTCGAAGACCCGCCGGAAGGAGTCCAGGGAGGGCGAGAGCGTCCAGGGGACGGGGTGGTCGCCGCGCACTTCTCCGGCCGGCTTGAAGGCCGAGAGCACCATCCAGTACAGCGGGAAGGCCACCAGGAGCGCGATCAGCACGGCGCTCGTCTCCGCCGCCAGCCGCCACGGTTTGCGGAACGCCTGCTTTACCACAGCCACGAGGGTTGTCACAGTTCTTCTCCGCCTCTCCGCAGCAGCCGCAGATAGAGCAGTGTCACGCCCAGCAGGATCAGCAGCATGACGATCCCGATGGCCGAGCCGAGTCCGTACTGCGAGGAGGCGAACGCCTTCTGGTACGCGTACACGTTGAGCACCAGGTTCTGCCCCGCGATGCCGCCGCCGTCCGTCATCACATAGATCTGGGTGAAGACCTTGAAGTCCCAGATGATGGACTGGATCGTCACCACGATGAGAATCGGCCGCAGCATCGGCGCCATCACGCTGCGCCAGATCCGCCAGCTTCCCGCGCCGTCCAGCGAGGCCGCCTCCAGCACCTCCGCCGGAATGGCCCGGATGCCCGCGTAGGTCGTCACCATCACCAGCGGGAAGGAACACCACACGACTTCGAAGAAGACGAGCGCGAACGCGCTGAAGCGCTCGTAGGTCCAGGAGAAGTCGCCCAGTCCCAGTACCCGGTTCACCGGCCCGAAGTCCGGGTCGAAGAGGAAGACCCAGACCGTCGAGCCGGTGATCGCGGGGGTGGCCCAGGCGCCGAGCGCGGCCAGCATCAGCATCAGCCGGGGCACGGCCCGCACCCGGGTGAGCAGCACCGCCAGGGAGCAGCCGACCAGCAGGGTGCCGAGCACGCAGGCCGCGGCGAACAGCACGGTCGCCAGCAGCACGTCCCAGAACTGGCGGTCGCGGAGGAGTTCGGTGTAGTTGCCGAAGCCCTGGAACGTGGCGGGCTCGCCGCCGCTGACCTGGGCCTGGGTGTACTCCAGGAAGGAGATCAGCCCGAGCTGGTAGATGGGGTAGACCAGCAGCCCCGCCAGCACCACGAGTGCGGGCGCGAGATAGAGCCAGGGCGTCCAGCGGGGGGCGCGCACTCCGCTCACTTGCCGAAGACCTCGTCCATCTTCCTGGCGGCGTCACGCGAGGCGTCCTTGACGCTCTTCTTGCCGCTGACGATTTCCTGGAACATGGTGGGCAGAATCAGCGAGGCGTCGATCTCACCCCAGGCCGGGCTGGCGGGCACGAATTTCGTTCCCGCGTCCAGGGTCTTCACGAACGGCGCGACGGCCGGCTCCTCGGCTGCGGCCTCTTTCCGGGTGTCGCCGAAGGTCGGCAGGAAGCCCATCCCCTCGAAGAACTTCTTCTGCGACTCCTTGCCCGCGAGTTCCTTCAGCAGGTCCACGGAGAGGGAGCGGTGCTTGCTGCTCCTGAGGACGCCGAGGTTGTTGCCGCCGGCGAAGGCGGGGGCGACCTCGCCCTGCCGCACACCGGGCAGCGGCACCACGCCGTACTTGCCCTTGACGGCGCCCTCCTGCACGGCCTTGAGGTTGAAGTCGCCGCCGATGGCCATGCCCGCCTTTCCGCCGGCGAACGCCTCGACCGTGTCGTTCCCGCTCATCTTCGCGCACTTGGCCGCCGGGCAGTTGTCGCCCCCGAACAGGTCGGTATAGGCAGCTGTCCCCTTGCGGGAAGCGGCGGTGTCGAGGGCGGAGGCGAAAGTGCCGCCCTTGGACCCGTCCTTGGACCGGGCGAGTTCGCCGCCGTTCGCCCAGAGGAACGGCATCGCGCCGTAGGTGTAGGCGCCGCCGACGGCCAGCCCGTACAGCTCGGGCTTCTCGCTGCGGATCTTCTTGGCGGTGCGGGCGACCTCGCCGAGCGTCCGCGGCGGCTTGAGGCCGAGTTCCTTGAAGACATCCGTGCGGTAGTAGAGCGCGCGGACGCCGACGAGCAGCGGTACGCCGTAGATCTTCCCGTTGACGGTCACCGACTTCCGCGCGGTGTCGTCGACGTCCTTGGCCGCGCCCCACTTCTCGAACTCCGCGCTGATGTCGGCGAGCCCGCCGTCGGAGACGTATCCGGCGGTGTCGGTGTTGCCGAACTCGATGACGTCGGGGGCCGAGCCGGGGTCGTTGAAGGCGCCCTTGATCTTCTCGGCACGGCTGTCGACGGGAATGTACTGGACGTCCACGGTGACACCGTCGTGCTGCTTCTCGAAGCGGTCGACGACGCCGTCGACGACCTTCTCCTTGGGCTTGTTGCCGACTTCCCGGAAGAGCCAGACGCGGAGTTTTCCGCTCTTCTTGTCCTCCTTCGCGCCGTTGTTGTCGGAGGAGGACGGCGCACAGCCCGCGGCCGCGAGCCCCGCCATCCCCAGCACCGCGGCGCAGGCGACCGCTCTTCTGGACCTCTGGAACCTCTCGGACCTCTTCACGACGAGACCCCCTGCCTCTCGTTCGTTGCACCATATGCAATGCGCGTTTCGCGCTGCACAACTTCCGCAGGAGGCTACGAGGCCCGCGCCCGCCGGGCAATAGTCCGGACCGGGAGTTCGTCAGCGCAGTGAGGGCCCGCCCGCGTCATCCCGCAGGATGAC
>NZ_JAAKZZ010000246.1 GCF_011045075.1 Streptomyces boncukensis | reverse complement strand
CCCCCGTCTCCCATCCCGCCTCCTTCGCCCAGCAGCGGCTGTGGTTCCTCTCCCAGCTTCCCGGCGCGAACGCCGCGTACAACGAGCCCATGGCCTTCACGCTGCGCGGGCCGCTGGAGCCGGACGCGCTGCGCCGCGCCCTGGACACCCTGGTCGAGCGCCACGAGCCCCTGCGAACCCGGCTCGTGGCCGTCGACGGCGAGGTCCGTCAGCTGGTCGACCCGCCCGGCAGCGGCTTCACGCTGGCGACCCGCGACCTCGCAGGGCTGCCGGACGCCGAGGACCGGCTCGGCACGCTGCACCGGGAGCACGCCTCCGCGCCGTTCGACCTGGCGCGCGGGCCGCTCGGCCGGGCCTGCCTGGTCCGGCTGGCGGCCGACCGCCATGTGCTGCTGCTGACGATCCACCACGCCGTCTTCGACGGCCAGTCGATGACCGTGCTGCTGCGGGAGCTGGGCCTGGCGTACTCCGCGCTGGTGCGCGGGGAGCCCGGCGCGCTGCCGCCCCTCCCCCTCCAGTACGCCGAGCACGCCGAGGCCCAGCGGTCCCGGGTGCGCGCGGGCGGACTGGCCGAGCAGGCCGCGTACTGGCAGGAGGCGCTGCGCGGCGCGCCGCCGCTGTCCGACCTGCCGGCCGACCGCCCGCGCCCCGCCGAGCAGGACCACCGGGGCGACCGGATCGAGTTCAGCGTCGACCGGGACGTCACGGCGGCGCTGCGATCGCTCGCGCGCCGCCGGCGCTGCACGCTGTTCGTGGCCGTCCTGACGGGCTGGGCCGCGCTGCTGTCCCGGCTCGGCGGGCGCGCCGACCCCGTCATCGGCACACCGGTGGCGGGGCGGCGGCACGGGGACGTCGCGGGCCTCGTCGGCTTCTTCGTCAACTCGCTCCCGCTGCGGGTCGACCTGTCCGGCGCGCCGAGCGCCGCCGAGGCGCTGACCCGGACGCGCGGCGTCGTCCGTGCGGCCCTGGACCACCAGGACCTGCCGCTCGAACAGATCGTGGAGCTCGTCAACCCGCCGCGCAGCGCGGCCCACACGCCGCTGTTCCAGACCGCGTGCTCCTGGGTCCCGGGGCGGGAGGGGCTGCTGGAGCTGCCCGGGGTCGCGGTGGAGCCGCTGGCCATCCCGTACGCCGGGGCCAAGCTCGATCTGGCGCTGTCGCTGGCCGAGTCGGACGGGCGCGTCGTCGGGCACCTCGAATACGCCACCGCGCTGTACGACCGGGAGACCGCGCAGCGGTACGTCGACCAACTGCTCCGGCTGCTGGCCGGGATGGCCGAGCGGCCGGACGCGGCGATCGGCGACCTGGAGCTGATGGACGCCGGGGAGCGGCGGCGGCTGCTGGCCGCAGGCGACGCCACCGGAAGCCCGCCGCCGCGCTCCCATCCGGGCGGACTGGCGGAGCGGTTCGCGGCGCAGGTGCGGGCCCATGGCGCCCGGACCGCGCTGGTGTGCGGGGACGAGCGGCTGGACTACGCGACGCTGGGCCGCCGCGCAGCCCGGCTCGCACGGGCCCTGGCCGCCCGGGGCGCGGGCCCCGGCAGCATCGTCGGCCTGCACGCGGGGCGCACTCCGGAGCTGCTGGTCGGCGTGTTCGGCATCCTGGGCGCGGGGGCCGCGTATCTGCCGCTGGACCCCGGGCAGCCAGCGCGCCGGCTCGCCGCGATGGTGGAGGACGCGGCACCGGAGCTGGTCCTCAGCGACCGCACCGAGCGGGACGCCGGGTGGTGCGATCTGGCGGGCGTCGAGGCGGAGGCCGCGGACGACGGCACTCAGCCGCCCCGGCTGCCGCACGACGACTCCCGCCCGGCCTATGTGATCTACACCTCCGGCTCCACCGGGCGGCCCAAGGGCGTCGCCGTGGCCCAGGGCAGCGTTCTGAACGTGTTCGACGGCTGGCTGGACCGGATGGGCGGAACGCCGGGCGAGACCGCGTCCGCCTGGTCGAACATCGGGTTCGACCCGTCGGTGTACGAGCTGCTGCTGCCGCTGACCACCGGCGGGGAACTGCACCTGGTCCCCGAGGAGATACGGGGCGACCCCGAGGCGCTGCTGGCGTGGCTGCGCGACCACCGGATCGCGCAGGCGTTCCTGCCCCCGGCGTACATCCGGTGGATCGACGAGGACCCCGCGGGGCGGCTGGCGGGGCTCCGGCTGCGGCGGCTGCTGACCGGGGTGGAGTCCCTGCCGGAGGCCGCGCTGCACCGGATGCGGCAGCAGCTCCCGGAGCTGCGCATCTGCTTCGGCTACGGCCCCACCGAGACCACGCTGTACGCCACCGCCCACCACGACCCGCGCCCGCTGGAGGGGCCCTGCCCCATCGGGAGCCCGGTGCCGGGCGCCCGGGTGTATCTGCTGGACGAGCGGATGCGGCCGGTGCCGACCGGGGTCGCGGGCGAGCTGTACCTCGGCGGCGCGTGCCTCGCCGCGGGCTATCTGCACCGGCCGGGGCTGACGGCCGAGCGGTACGTGGCCGACCCCTTCGTCCCGGGCGCGCGCGTCTACCGCACCGGCGACCTGGCCCGGCGGCTGCCGGACGGCACCACGATGCTGGCGGGGCGCGCCGACGACCAGGTGAAGGTGCGGGGCTTCCGCATCGAACCGGCCGAGGTCGAGGCGGCGCTGCTGGCCCTGCCCGGGGTGCGCGAGGCCGCCGTACTGGCCGACCGGGACGCCGCCGGGGGGCCCTGCCTGGTCGCGGGCGTCGGCCGCGGCGAGGCCCCGGCGCGCCCGCCGCACGCGTGGCGCGCGGCCCTGGCCGACCGGCTGCCGGACTACATGGTCCCCACCCGCGTCGCGGACCTGCACGCGCTCCCGCTGAACCGCAACGGCAAGCTCGACCGGGAGGCGCTGCTGCGGCACTGCGCCGAAGCCGCCCCGGCCCAGGTCAACGTGGCCAGCCCGCGCGACCATGTGGAACTGGCCCTGTACGAGATCTGGCGCGGCATCCTGCTGCACCCCGAGATCGGCGTGCGCGACCGCTTCTTCGACATCGGCGGCACCAGCCTCTCGGCCATCAAGCTGACGCACGCGGTACGGGAGCGGTTCGGCGTCACCGTCCCCGTCCACGACATCGTGCTCCATCCGACCATCGAGGACCTGGCGGCCCTGGTGCGGCGGGGCGGTTCGGGCCCGCCGTCCGGCCCGCTGCTCGCGCTCCGGCCCGGAACGGGACCGGGCCGGGTCATCTGCGTCCACCCGGCGGGCGGCACCGCGTTCTGCTATCTGTCCCTGGCCAGGGCGCTGCCGGAAAGCGTCGGCCTGTACGGCGTCCAGTCGCCCGGGGTGAACCCCGGCGAGGAGTTCCTGCCCTCGGTCGAGGCGATGGCGGAGCACTACCTGCGGCTCGCCGAACCGCTCGGCACCGGGCCGCTGGTGCTCAGCGGCCTGTCGTACGGCGGCCTCGTCGCCCACGAGATGGGCCGCCTGCTCGCGGCCGCCGGGCGGCGCGATGTGAGCGTGGTGCTCCTGGACACCTATGCCACGGACGACCCCGCGGTGCGGGCCACCGTCACCCCGGTGGGGCTGACGGAGTTCCGCGACAAGCTCGTGCGGTTCAACGGCATGTACCCGGGCATCGACGACGCGCAGATCGACCAGTACTTCCGGCTCTACAACCACAACCGGATGACGGCCCGCGCGCACGTCCCGCGGCCCTCGCCGGTCCGGCAGGTCCTGCTCCAGGCCACCGGCGGGGACGCCGAACCGGGCTTCCTGGCCGACGTGCGCGACTTCTGGCGGGGCCGCGCCGAGGGCGGCTTCCGCGTCGAGTCGCTGGACTGCGACCACTGGGAGGTGCTGGAGCGCGCCGAGGTGCCGCACGTGGCCCGGATCGTCGAGGGCGAACTCGCCGCCCTCGCCCCGGCACACAGCGGGCAGGCGTGAGAGCCCACCGTCCCGGCTCCGCTCCCGGAGCCGGGGACGGGACCGGGGACGAGTACGGGGCCGGGACCGGATCCGGGGCTGGCGGCACGCTGGCCGGTGGCGTCCTCGCCCAGGCGCGCCGCACTCCGGCCGCGCCCGCCGTGGTGGACGGCGAGCGCGTCCTCGACTACGCGGAGCTGGAGCGGCGCAGCCGCGCCGTCGCCCGCGGGCTGCGGGAGAGCGGGGTGGGCGCGGGGCACACGGTGGCGGTCTGCCTGCCGCGCTCCTGGCAACTGGTGTGCGTGCTGCTCGGCATCCGCCGCGCCGCCGCCACGGCCGTCCCGCTCGACGCGCAGAGCCCGGCCGAGCGCCGCCGCCACATCCTCTCCGACTCGGGCGCCGAGGCCCTCGTCCACGACGGCCCGGAGGGACAGGTCGAGGGGCGGGGAGACGGGCAGGGAGACGGGCAGGGCGGTCCGGGCGCGGTGCGCGGGCTGAGCGCCGCCGCCCTGCTCAGCACCGCGGACGGGCCGCTCGCGGACGTGGAGCCGGGCGGAGACGCCGCCGTGTCGTTCCTCTTCTACACCTCCGGCACCACCGGGCGCCCCAAGGGCGTCGAGGTCCGGGACGCGGGCGTGCTGCGGCTGGCCCGGCCCGGATGGCTCTCGCCCGCCGAGGGCGAGCGGTACGCGTGCGCGGCCAACCCCGCCTTCGACGCGCTCAGTTTCGAGGTGTGGGTGCCGCTGCTGACCGGCGGTACCTGTGTCGTCCTCGGCGACGCGCAGGTCCAGAGCCCCGGTTCGCTGGCGGAAGCGCTGCGCGCGTTCCGCGTCGACATCGTGTTCGTGACCACCGCGCTCTTCAACGCGGTGGTCGACGAGGTGCCGGACTGCTTCGCCGCCGCCCGGCGGGTCCTCGTCGGCGGCGAGCAGCTCAACGCCGTCCGGATGGGCCGGTGGTACCGGGACAACCCCGCGAGCCGGGCCGAGCTGGCCAACATCTACGGGCCCACCGAGTGCACGACGTTCGCGCTGTGGCACCCCATACCGAGGGACTTCGACGGCGCTGCCGAGGACGCCGTCCCCGTCGGACGGCCGCTGCCGGGAACCGGGGTCCTGCTGGTCGCCGACGGCGCGCGCGCCGCCGGGGAGGGCGAGACCGGCGAGGTGTACCTGTCGGGGGCCGGGGTCGCCGCCGGCTACCGCAACCGGCCCGAGGAGACGGCCCGCCGCTTCGTCCGGCTGCCCTGGCACGACGGCGGCCGCGAGCGCTGGTACCGGACGGGCGACCTCGCCCGCCGCGACCCGTCCGGCGCGCTCGTCTTCGCCGGCCGGGTGGACCGGCAGGTCAAGGTGCGCGGCTTCCGCATCGAGCCGGCCGAGGTGGAGCGCCAACTGGCCGCGTTCCCCGCCGTACGGCAGGCCCACGTGTGCACCCGCCGCGACCCCGACGGCGCGCACGAGCTGCTGGCCTATCTGGTCCCGCACCCCGGTCCTGGGCCGTCCTTCGACGCGTACCGCGAACATCTGGCGGCGACCCTGCCGCCGTATATGCGCCCGCACCGCACCCATCTGGTCGAGAGGCTGCCGCTGACGGCGCAGGGCAAGACCGACGAGGCCGCGCTGCTGGCGTCCGCCGCCGAGCCCTGGCGCAGCCCGCGCACCGCCGACGGCGAACTCACCGAGCCCCGGCGGCGATTGCTGGAGCTGGTGGAGCAACTGCTGGGCGTCACCGATCCGCGGCCCGGCGACCGGTGGGTGGCCAGCGGCGGCGACTCGCTCACGGCTCTGCGGCTGCGCTACGCGATCCGCCGCCACTGGAACGTCGATCTGCCCCAGGCGCTGGTGCTGGAGGCCGACTTCGGCACCCTGGCCGACACCGCCGCCGCGCGCGCCGGACCGTCCCGTGCCGAGCCGTCCAGCGCCGGCCCGTCCGGTTCCCGCCCGTCCGGTTCCGGCCCGCCCGGCTCCGAGGCCCCCGGGGCCGGGGCGGCGCCCCATCCGCCCGTGCCGGAGCCCGCCGGGCTGCGCGGCGCACCGGCCACATCCGAGCAGCAGCGGCTGTGGCTGCTGCACCAGCGTGCCCCGCACAGCCGGGCCTACGACGTGCGGCTCGCCTTCCGGCTGGAGGGCTCGCCC
Organism: Streptomyces boncukensis; assembly: GCF_011045075.1. Lineage (GTDB taxonomy): Bacteria > Actinomycetota > Actinomycetes > Streptomycetales > Streptomycetaceae > Streptomyces > Streptomyces boncukensis. The sequence goes on along the minus strand of NZ_JAAKZZ010000246.1, from coordinate 4,864 downwards.
GACACGGCCGCGCTGCGCACCGCGCTGCGCGCGCTGGTGGCCCGGCACCCGGCGCTGCGCACCGCGTTCCGCGCCACCGCCGAGGGGCTGCTCCAGGAGGTCGGCGACCCGTACGACCCCTGGGTGCCCGCTCCCGCAGCGGGCGCCGGGGCGACGCGCGGCGGCGAGGGCTGGCGGGAGGGCGCCGACCGGTTCTTCGCGCCCGCTTTCGACCTCGGCGTGCCCCGGATGCTGCGGGCCGGGCTGCTCGACCACGACGAAGAGCGCCCGGTCCTCCTGCTGCACCTGCACCACATCGCGGTCGACGGCTGGTCGCTCAACGTGCTGTTCCACGAGCTGTCGGCGGACGGCGCCCGCGCCGCCGGGGAGGAGCCGAGCGGCCCGCCGGGGGACGACGCGCCCCGCGTCACCCCCCTCGAAGGGGCGCTGTGGCAGCGGGAGTGGCACCGCAGCCCCGGCTACCACGACCAGCGCGCCGCGCTGCGGCGCCACTACGCGGCGCTGGACCGGCCCGCCGCGCCCTCCCCCCGCGCGCCCGAGGGGCCGGGCGGCATGCGGGGACGGCTGCTGCACAGGGCGCTGGACGCCGGCCGGCGCTCGCGCCTGGACCGGCTGGGCGCCGGACTGGGGCTGACCCGCTTCCAGCTGCTGCTGGCCGTGTACGCCTGGAGCCTGTACGGGATCACCGGGCAGACCCGGCCGCTCGTCGCCGCGCCGGTCGCCGGGCGGCCGGTGGCCGAGTTCGCTTCGGCCGTCGGCATGTTCGCCAACACGGTGCTGCTGCCCATGGACCTGGCGCCGGACGAGGAGCTGCGCACCCAGCTCCTCCGGCAGGCCGCCGCCGCACGGCAGGTACTCGACCGGCAGGATGTGACGCTCGCCGACGTGCTGACCGACCACCGGTTCCACGACGAGGGCGCGCCCTTCGACTTCCTGTTCGTCCTGGAGAACACCGATGTCGGGGCGCTCGCCGTGCCCGGCTGCCGGGCGCACCCCCTGTGGCCGGAGCCCGCGGAGGCCAAGTGCGCGCTCGCGCTCACCGTGGTCGAGCGCGACACGGGACTCGACTGCCTGTGGGAGTACGCCGAGGGGCGTGTCGACGCCGAGCGCGTCGCTGCCGCCGCCGACCTGTTCCAGCGGGGCGTCGACCTCCTCACCGGCGACGCCCCGGGCACGCTCGGCTCCCTGGTGGCGCCCTACCGGCACGGCCTGCCCGCACCGGGCCGGGGCCCGGTGTCGGCGCCCGGCTTCACCTCGGTCGCCGAGGGCTTCGCGCGCCAGGTCCTGCGCACCCCGCGGGCCCCCGCCGTGACCTCGGGCGACCGCACCCTGACCTACGCCGAACTCGACGCGCACGCCGCGGCGCTGGCCGCCCGGCTGCCGGTACCGGACGGGCCCGGGGACGCGGCGGCGGCGCGGGTGGCGCTGCATCTGCCGCCCTCGGCCGAGCATGTGGTCGCGCTGCTGGCCGCGGCGCGGCGGGGCCTCACCGTCGTCCCGCTCGACCCGTCCTATCCGCCCGCGCTGCTGCGGCGGATCCTGAGCCGGGCCGCACCGTGCCGGGTGCTGGTGGCGCCGGGCGGCGGGCCGGACCTCGAAGCGCTCGCGCCGGGGGGACCGCCGCGGCTCACCGTCGATCTGAGCGAGCGGCCGGGGGCCGTTCCGGACGGAGCCGGGCCGGAGGGGTCCGGGGCGGACGGGTGCGAGCCGGACGGCGCCGTGCGGCGCCCGCTCTACACCCTGTTCACCTCCGGCTCCACCGGCACGCCCAAGGGCGTCGACGTTCCGGACCGTACGCTGTGCAACCTGCTGCACTGGCAGGGCGAGCACGGCGGGCTCGGCGGCGCCGCAGTCACCCAGCAGTTCTCCGCGCTCTCCTTCGACGTGTCGTTCCAGGAGATCTTCACCACGCTGTGCTCGGGCGGGCGGCTGCACCTCGTCGACCCCGCGTGGCGCCAGGACATGCCCGCGCTGCTCGACCAGTTGGAGTCCGCGGGGGCCGAGCGGATCTTCCTGCCGTATGTGGCGCTGCAGTTGCTCGCCGAGTACGGCGTCCGGCTGGGCCGCTTCCCCTCCCGGCTGCGCGACGTGGTCACGGCGGGGGAGCAACTGGTGTGCACCGACGCGATCCGCCGCTGGTTCGCCGGGCTGCCGGGCGCCCGGCTGTTCAACCACTACGGCCCCACGGAGACGCACGTCGTCAGCGGGCTGCGGCTGGACGGCGACCCCGCCGACTGGCCCGCACGCCCCGCCATCGGGCGGCCGGTGGCGAACGCGGACCTGCGCGTGGTGGACGACGGCGGGCGGCCCGTTCCGCCGGGCGCCACCGGGCACCTCCTGATCGGCGGTCCGATGGCGGCGCCCTGCTATCCCGGCGACCCGGAGCTGAACCGCGAGCGGTTCACCGAGCTGCCGGACGGCGACGGCATGTTCTACCGCAGCGGCGACCTCGTCCGCGTCGACGGCGACGGGCTGTTCCACTACGCCGGGCGCGACGACGACCAGATCAAGCTCAGCGGCCACCGGGTGGAGCCGGGGGAGGTGGAGGCGGCGCTGCTCCAGCACCCGCGGGTCGCGGGCGCCGCCGTCGTACCCGAGGACGGCACGCTGGTGGCCGTGCTGCGCCGCCGGGGCGAAGCGGACCCGAGCGCCGCCGAGCTGACCGCGCACCTCGCCGGGCTGCTGCCCGGCCACGTACGGATCCGCGAGTTCCGCACCGTGGACGCGCTGCCCCGCACCCCGAGCGGCAAGCTCGACCGCCGGGCCGCCGCCGGCGTCCCCGGCCGGGTGCTGCCCCCGGCCGGCCCGGCGTCCCGGGGTGACTCCGCGCCCCGGCCCGGTCCGGCGCCGCCCGGCGGCGGCACAGGCGCGCGGGCCCGCTCGGCGCGCGAGGCGCGGCTGTGCGAGCTGTTCACCGCCGTGACCGGCAAGCCCATCGAACCGGAGCAGCGGTTCTTCGACGCCGGGGCCACCAGCCTGGACCTGATGCGGTTCCATCTGCGGTGCGCCGCCGAACCGGACCTCTCGTTCACCCCGGCCGACCTCTTCGAGCACGTCACGGTGCGCCGGCTGGGCCGCGCCCTGCAGACACCGGACGGGGATCCCCCGGCGGGCCCCGCGGCGGAGGTCGCCGAGGCCGCCCCGTCCGGTGCGTCCGGCGGGCGGGAGCACCCGGACCCCCTCGCGATCGTCGGCATGGCGGTGCGACTGCCCGGCGCCGCCGACCTGGCCGCCTTCTGGCGCCTGGTGGAGACGGGCGGCACCGGTATCACGCACTTCCCCGCCGCCGAGGGGCTCGTCGGCGCCCGCAGTCAGCTCGACGGGCCGCTCGCGTTCGACCCGGACCGGTTCGGCCTCAGCCGCCAGGACGCCCGCCTGATGGACCCGCAGCAGCGGCATCTGCTGATGGGCTGCGTCGAGGCACTGGCCCACGCCGGGATCCGCGATCCCGGCGCCGGGCGCGTCGGGCTGGTCGCGGGATGCGGTGAGAACACGTACTTCCAGACGATGCTGCGCGAGGCCGACCCCGCCGAACTGCCCGACGGCTTCCGGCTGGCGCTCCACCACGAGAAGGACTTCCTGGCCACCAAGGCCGCCTACCACCTGGGACTGACCGGCCCAGCCCTCACCACCCAGTCGGCCTGCTCCAGCTCGCTGGCCGCCGTCCATGTCGCGGCGGGAATGCTGCGCCAGGGCGACGCCGAGGTGATGCTGGCGGGCGGGGTGCTGGTCGACCCGCGGCTGACGGACGGCTATGTGTACCGCCCGCAGCACATCCTCTCCGCGGACGGCCGCTGCCGCCCGTTCAGCGACGACGCGGGCGGCACGGTCGGCGCCAGCGGCGTCGGCGTCGTGGTGCTCAAGCCGCTCGCGCTGGCCCGCCGCGACGGCGACGCGGTGTACGCGGTCGTCACGGGCTCGGCCCTCAACAACGACGGCTCGGCGAAGGCCGGCTACAGCGCGCCCTCGCTCCCCGGGCAGCGCGAGGTGATCCGTACGGCCCTGCGGCGGGCGGGCCGGGACGCCGCCGCGGTCGGCTACGTCGAGGCGCACGGCACCGGCACCCGCCTGGGCGACCCCGTGGAGGTGGGCGCGCTGCGCCAGGCGTACGGCCGGTCCGGGAGCACGGACCGGGCGACGTGTGCGCTGTCCTCCGTCAAGAGCCAGATCGGGCACCTGGGCGCCGCAGCGGGCGTCGTCGGGCTGGTGCGCGCCACCCTGGCCGTCCACCACGGCCTCATCCCGCCCACCGTCGGCTTCCGCCGGTTCAGCCCGGAGATCGGCGACGACCCGGTCCCCTTCCACGTCCCGGACCGGGCGCTGGCCTGGCCGCCGTCGCATCCGCGCGTCGCCGCCGTGAGCAGCTTCGGCATCGGCGGCACCAACGCCCATCTGATCCTGGAGCACCCGGCGGAGGCGGCGGAGCGGGAGGGAGCCGCGCCGCGCGACGGCGCGTGCGTCCCCGGACTGCTGGTGCTGTCGGCCCACAGCGCGACCGCACTGCGCGCCGAAGCGCGCCGGGTCGCCGGCCACCTGACGGCGCGTCCGGAGACGTATACGCGGGTGCTGCGCCATCTGCAGGCGGGACGCCCGGCCCTGGCGCACCGCGCGGCGGCCGTCTGCCCCGACGCCGAGGCGGCCGCGGCCTGGCTGCGCACGCTGGACGGCACCGGCACCGGCACCGGCACCGCCGCTCGCGGGCACCCGGGCGACAGCGCGCCGGTCCGTCCGGCGGACGGACCGGCGGACCACGGGGACGGCCACCGGGTGAGCGCCGCCGGCACGCCGCCCGAGGCGCTCGCCGAGGCGTGGCTGTCGGGAGCCGCCGTCGACTGGCCCGCCGGCCCGGCCCAGGCCCCGTGGG
>NZ_JAAKZZ010000245.1 GCF_011045075.1 Streptomyces boncukensis | reverse complement strand
GCCCGGACGCCGGCCAGTTGCGCGTCCGGCGTCACGAGGGGCGCGGGGGCGTCGGGCGTACGGTGAAGCCCTCCGCGCCGCGCGGCTCCTCCTCGAACACCCGCAGCTCGTCCACGAACGCCGCGGGCGAGCCCTCGCCCGCCCACTCGACCAGCCGGGCGACGGCATCCGGCTCGCCCTCGAACACCGCCTCCACGGTGCTGCCGTCCGGCAGGTTGCGCACCCAGCCGCGCACGCCGTGCCGTACGGCCTGGTCCCGGCAGGTGTCGCGGTAGAACACGCCCTGGACGTCGCCCTCGGCGAGCACACGGCGGCGGATCACGGGGACATCCTTGGCATCCGAGATCTCCATGGCGTCCGGAGCTGTCGACATCGCGGTACGGCTCCCGATTCCAGCACAGCGCCCGCACCCTGGTCACGGAACCCGGCCGCCCCGCGGGGGCGCGCCGGGGAGGCGGGGTGACGCCGGGCGCCGGTCAGAAGCGCCACCGGGTCTGGCCGAAGGGGCCCTTGGCGAAGCCGTAGGCCACCCGGGGCGCGACCGCGAAGACGAGGGCGCGGCCCGCCGGCTCGCTGACGAACGCGCCGTCGGCCACCGCGAAGCGCCACCTCTCGCCGTACTTCGCCGCCCACGCCTCGGCCAGCTCCGAGAGCCGCGCGGTGTCCCGCACCCGTTCGGCCTCGCCCTCGACGACCAGGCCGACCCCCTCCTCCCACAGGTCGTTGCCGGTGGCCAGCGCGCACTGCGGGTGCCGGGCGAGGTTGCGGGCCTTGCGCTCGTCGGGGCCGGTCGTGAAGTGCAGCGCGCCGCCGTGCCAGACGGCCAGGAGCGGCGTCATATGGGGGCGGCCGTCCGGGCGCAGGGTCGTCACCCAGAAGAGCTCGGCCTCCGCGAGGCGCCGGGCGGCCTCCGGCCATTCGAGCGCCTCCGCTTCGGAGTCGCTGTAGCGTGAATCGAGCACAGTTTCGGGATTATTGCGTGGCATTTCGATTCTCCTTTCGTACGCCATACTCATGACCTCCCGTCACCCGGAAATTCATCGCGCTCCGGCGATGAGTTTTCCCGGGCCGCCCGGTCTCCTTCTGCGTCGGCAGTGAAGGAGAGGAAGCCATGGCAGAGCAGGCAGCGCAGCGGAATCCGCATATCGGCGGCATGGTGCTGGGCAGCACCGACCCCGTCCGGCTGTGGGAGTGGTACCGCACCGCGTTCGCGCCGGACGCGGAGCAGGAGGGACCGGTGCTCGCCCTCCGGCTCGGCGACAGTTATCTGATCTTCGAGAGCCGGGACGACGTGGGCCGCAAGTCGGTCGAGCCGGGCCGCATTCTCGTCAACCTCCAGGTGGACGACATCCGCGCCACCGAGAAACACCTCACCACCGCGCTCAACGCCCGCTGGATCCGCCCGGTGGAGGACCCGGCCGGCGACGAACCGGTCGCGATCGGCACCCTGGAGGACCCGGACGGCAACTACGTGCAGATCATCGAGGTGGTCGGCGACATGACCGGTGCCTAGAAGCCCGCGACGGCAGGGGAGGACGTGCCATGGACCAAGCCGGCGGTGCGGGCGAGCTGCTGGAGCGCGCCGTGGGGTACGCGCTGGGCACCGCCCGGCTCGTCACCCCGCAGGCGCTCGGGCGCCCCACGCCCTGCGCCGCATGGGACCTCGGATCGCTGATGGCCCACCTCGACGACTCGCTCGCCGCGCTGCACGAGGGGTTCGACGTGGGCACCATCGCGCTGGCCCCCGCGGGACCGGCCCCTCCGGGCTCCCCCGGCGGCGACGGCGACCCGGGAGCGGCGTTCCGGCGCCGCGCGGCGCGGCTGCTGGGCGCCTGGGCGGCGGCGGGCCCGGCCGACCGGCTGATCGCCATCGCGGACGCGCCGCTCACGGCGGAGGCCGTCTCGCTCACCGGTGCGCTCGAACTCGCCGTGCACGGCTGGGACATCGCGCGGGCGACCGGGCAGCGCGACCGCCCCGTCCCGGATCCGCTCGCCCGCGAGCTGCTCCCCGTCGCCCACCAGCTGGTCCCGCACCCCGGCACCCGGCATCCGCTCTTCGCGCCGGAGATACGGCTGCCGCCCGGGGCGCCGCCCGGCGACCGGCTGGTCGCCTTCCTGGGCCGGGACCCGGGATGACGGGAGGGAACGGGGGTGCGGGGTCACTCCGTGAAGAGGCCCCGCTCCCCCGCCCGTGCGTCGAACTCCTCCAGCCGGGCCTGCGCCTCCGGCAGGCCGTCGCACATCGCCTCCAGCAGCACCCGGCCCAGCAGCATCGGGGCGCACGCCGTGTCGAAGGCGAGCCCGGTGCCGACGGCGGCGGGCAGCAGCAGGTCGTCCGGGTGCGCCACGGGCGCGAAGGCGCTGTCCGCGACGGTGGCGATCCGCAGTCCGGCGTCCCGCGCATAGGCCAGCGCCTGCACCGTCTCGCCGGGGTGCCGGGGCAGCGCGAAGCACAGCAGCGCCCCGGCGCCCGCGCGCACGGCCGCGTCGAGGCGGTCGCCGAGCATCGTGCCGCCCTCGGTGAGCAGCCGTACGTCGGGGTGGACCTTGGCGGCGAAGTACGCGAAGCCGCTCGCCTGCGCGGCGGCGGCCCGCAGGCCCAGCACGGGCAGCGGGCGGGAGGCGGCGAGCAGCGCTCCCGCGCGCTCCACGGGCGCGGGGTCGGCGAGCAGCGCGGCGAGGTGCCGCAGATTGTCGATCTCGGCGTGCACGGCCTGCTGGTACGCGTTGTACGCGGCGTCAGCGTCGCCGCTGCCCGTCCGCTGCCCGTCCCGGGCCTGCGGGCCGCTCTCCCGGAGCGTGCGGCGGAGCGCCGGATAGCCGTCGAAGCCGAGCGCCACCGCGAACCGGGTCACCGACGGCTGGCTGACGCCCGCGAGCTCCGCCAGCTCCACGCTCGACAGGAACGGCGCGTCGTCCGCGCGCCGCACCATGCAGTGCGCGATCCGCCGCTGAGCGGGCGTCAGCCGGTGCCCCTCGAACAGCCGCAGCAGCCGGGCGCTGGCATCTCCCACGGGGAACCCTCCCCTATTCACTCGCCGCCATGTCTGCATGACTATATACAGCAGCGCGGGGGAATCCGGGGGGTAGCCCCACTCCCGCGCTCCGGGCGCTGACCGTACGGTATGGGTATGAGCGCCCGTGACCCTGAGCTGAAGAAGGAACTCGACGCGACCTTGGCCACGCGCAAAGAGCTGGGTCCCGAGTACGAGGACGAGCTGATCGACTCCTTTCTGGAGAAGATCGAGCAGCGGCTCGACGGGGTGGTGGACAAGCGCGTCCGGCGGCAGCTCGCCGAGCAGCAGATGGTGGTGGCGCGCGGCAGCAGCCGGCCGCAGCAGACCGGGCAGTCGCCCAGCCTTCCGGACGGCTTCGGCGCCCGGCTCGGGCTCGCGGTGGCGTCCCTGGTGCTGGCCATCCCGCTGTCCGCCATCGCCGCGGTGAACGCCGGGCTCTCGGGCCTGATCGCCTGCTGGACGGGCATCGTGGCGGTCAACGGGCTGCAGGCCAGCCGGTCCTGGTTCGCGCGGGACCGGCGGCCCACCGGGAAGCAGTCCAGCGAGTGGGAGGAGTGACGTAGCCGGGGACCGCCGCACCCCGGCGCTGTGCGCTCAGGGGCGGGACGACGGCGGTCCCCGCGGGCGTCGTCACCGGTCCGGGAGCCGCTCCGGAGATCCGTGACGCCAACGCACTCCAGTGTGCGGGACAGGCGTTAACCGCGCTTTTCCGCAGCGTGACGCTTAGCGCATCCCTGACGCCCCGCCAACGCCGCCGCGGTCTACTTCGCGCCGTTGGCCAGGAAGGCCAGCAGGTCCTGCCGGCTGACCACTCCGACCGGCTTGCCCTCGGCGAGGACTATCACCGCCGAGGCGGCCTCCAGCACCGCCATCAGGTCCGCCATCGTCTCGCCTGAGCCCACATGCGGCAGCGGGGCGCTCATATGCTTCTCCAGCCGGTCGTCGAGCGAGGCGCGCTGCGCGAACAGCGCGTCCAGCAGCTCCCGCTCCACCACCGAGCCGATGACCTCGGCGGCCATCACATCCGGGTGCCCCGCGCCGCGCTTGACGACCGGCATCTGCGAGACGCCGTACTCGCGCAGCACCTCGACGGCCTCGCCGACCGTCTCCTCCGGGTGCATATGGACGAGCGTGGGCATCGGGCCGTCCTTGTGCCGCAGCACGTCGCCGACGCGGGCCACGGCGGAGCCGCCCTCCTCCAGGAAGCCGTAGTCGTTCATCCACTCGTCGTTGAAGATCTTGCTGAGGTAGCCGCGCCCGCTGTCCGGCAGCAGCACCACCACGACAGCGTCCCGGCCCTCGGGGCCGAGCCGCCTGGCGACCTCCAGCGCGCCGACGACCGCCATCCCGCAGGAGCCGCCGACCAGCAGCCCCTCCTCCTTGGCGAGCCGCCGCGTCATCTGGAAGGAGTCCTTGTCGGAGACGCCGATGATCTCGTCCGTCACCTCGCGGTCGTACGCCTCGGGCCAGAAGTCCTCGCCGACGCCCTCCACCAGATAGGGGCGCCCGGAGCCGCCGGAGTAGACCGAGCCCTCGGGGTCGGCGCCGACGATCTGGACCCGGCCGTCGCTGATCTCCTTCAGATAGCGTCCGGTGCCGCTGATGGTGCCGCCGGTGCCGATGCCCGCCACGAAGTGGGTGATCCGGCCGCCGGTCTGCTCCCACAGCTCCGGGCCCGTCGTCTCGTAGTGCGAGCGGGGGTTGTTCGGGTTGCTGTACTGGTCGGGCTTCCAGGCGCCGGGGGTCTCGCGCATCAGCCGGTCCGAGACGTTGTAGTACGAGTCCGGGTGCTCCGGGTCGACGGCGGTCGGGCAGACCACGACCTCGGCGCCGTACGCGCGCAGCACGTTGATCTTGTCGGCTGACACCTTGTCCGGGCAGACGAAGATGCAGCGGTAGCCCTTCCGCTGAGCGACGATGGCCAGCCCCACGCCGGTGTTGCCGGAGGTCGGCTCCACGATGACGCCGCCGGGGCGCAGCTCGCCGGACTCCTCGGCCGCCTCGATCATCCGCAGCGCGATCCGGTCCTTCACCGAACCGCCGGGATTGAAGTACTCGACCTTCGCCAGAACGGTGGCTTGGATACCGTCCGTGACATTGTTCAGCTTGATCAGCGGGGTGTTGCCGACAAGCTCGATCATCGACTCGTAATACTGCACCGTGGTCTCCGCGCGGTTGTCGTAAGGCAGCGCCGTTGCATGCCTGTGCCGCCACCATATGCGGCAACACGCGCACACCGGGGGCGCGTTGCACGCAGGGCCGCGCGGGGCAACACAGTCTTAGGGGAGCACGTCGGGCGCACCGATCTGGGACTCCAAGGACCCTACGCCATCACAACGCGCCCCCGAAGCCCTGACTGTCCACGGAAACGCAGGAGGCGAAGTCAGCACAATGCCGATGTCGAAGGCGTCGACCGCGAGAGTGGCACGACGGATCGCTACCGCCGCCGCCTACGGAGGCGGCGGAATCGGGCTGCTCGGCGGGGCGGCCGTCGGGCTGCTCTTCGCCGAGGTCCAGCTGGCCAAGCGCAAGGTCGGCGGCTCGCTGGACCAGCCGCCCCTGGCCGACGGCCTGTACGGCGCCGCCTTCGCCCGGCAGCGCGAGCCGCAGCGCACGGGCCGCCCGCTGCGGCTCGCGCTGCTCGGCGACTCCACGGCGGCGGGCCAGGGGGTGCACCGCCCCCGCCAGACGCCCGGCGCGCTGCTCGCCTCCGCGCTGGCCGCGGTCGCCGAGCGCCCGGTATCGCTACGGAACGTAGCCGTGCCCGGCGCGCAGTCCGACGATCTGGAGCGCCAGGTGACGCTGCTGCTCGGCGAGGGCGGCGGCGCGGACGACGGGCCCGACGTCTGCGTGATCATGATCGGCGCGAACGACGTCACCCACCGGATGCCGCCCGCGCACGCGGTGCGCCGGCTGTCGGACGCGGTGGCCCGGCTGCGTACGGCGGGCTGCGAGGTGGTCGTCGGCACCTGCCCCGACCTGGGCTCGATCGAGCCGGTGGGGCAGCCGCTGCGCTGGATCGCCCGGCGGCTGAGCCGCCAGCTCGCGGCGGCGCAGACCATCGCGGTGGTGGAGGAGGGCGGGCGCACGGTCTCGCTGGGCGACCTGCTGGGCCCCGAGTTCGCCGCGAACCCCCGCGAGCTGTTCGGGCCGGACAACTACCACCCCTCGGCCGAGGGATACGCGACGGCCGCGATGGCCATCCTGCCCACGCTGTGCGCGGCGCTCAGCCTGTGGCCGACGGCCGACGAGCGGCCCGACGCCGCGCGCCGCGAGGGGATCTACCCCGTCGCGCGCGCCGCGGCGGAGGCCGCGGCGGAGGGCGGCACCGAGGTCGCCGGGATCCGCGGCCCCTGGGCCCTGCTCAAGCACCGCCGGCGCAGGCGGCTGCCGCAGGCCGAGGACGCCGCGGCCGAGGACCCCCCGGTCCGCCCCGGCAGCGCACCCTCGTCGGGGCGGACCTGACCGGAGTGGGACCATGGCAAGCGAGCGCTTAGAAAGAGGTCCGCGTCACAAGGGCGAGGCGGTGACCCGCATCAGTACCTGCGGGTAGCTTCGCGGGAGCAGACCCGCCGACCCTCCATCAGGAGCCGACCCTCCACCAGGAGCCCGAGATGCCCGAAGCAGTGATCGTTTCTGCCGCCCGCTCCCCCATCGGCCGCGCCTTCAAGGGCTCCCTCAAGGACGTACGCCCCGACGACCTCACCGCCGGGATCGTCCGCACCGCGCTGGACAAGGTCCCCGAGCTGGACCCCGCCGACATCGACGACCTGATGCTCGGCTGCGGCCTCCCGGGCGGCGAGCAGGGGCACAACCTGGGCCGCGTCGTGGCCGTGCAGCTCGGCATGGACCACCTCCCCGGCTGCACGATCACCCGCTACTGCTCCTCCTCCCTCCAGACGACCCGGATGGCGCTGCACGCCATCAAGGCGGGCGAGGGCGACGTCTTCGTCTCGGCGGGCGTGGAGACGGTCTCCCGCTCCGTCAAGGGCTCCTCGGACGGCATGCCCGAGACCCACAACCCGCTCTTCGAGGAGGCCGAGGCCCGCACCGCGCACCGCGCCGAGCACGGCGGCGCGGGCTGGACCGACCCGCGAGCTGAGGGGAAGGTCCCGGACGTCTATATGGCGATGGGCCAGACCGCGGAGAACCTCGCCCGCCACAAGGGCATCACCCGCCAGGAGATGGACGAGTTCGGCGTCCGCTCCCAGAACCTCGCCGAGAAGGCGCTCTCGGACGGCTTCTGGGAGCGCGAGATCACCCCGGTGACGACGCCGGACGGGACCGTCGTCAGCAAGGACGACGGCCCGCGCGCGGGCGTCACGCTGGAGGGCGTGTCCGGGCTGAAGCCGGCGTTCCGGCCCGACGGGCTGGTGACGGCGGGCAACTGCTGCCCGCTGAACGACGGGGCCGCCGCGCTGGTCGTCATGTCCGACGTGAAGGCGCGCGAGCTGGGCCTGACCCCGCTGGCCCGGATCGTCTCCACCGGGCTGTCCGCGCTCTCCCCCGAGATCATGGGATACGGGCCCGTGGAGGCGTCCCGGCAGGCGCTGGCCCGCGCGGGCATGACGGTCGGCGACATCGATCTGGTCGAGCTCAACGAGGCGTTCGCGGCCCAGGTCATCCCCTCCTACCGGGACCTGGGCGTCGACCTGGACAAGCTGAACGTCAACGGCGGCGCCATCGCCGTCGGGCACCCGTTCGGCATGACCGGCGCGCGGATCACCACCACGCTGCTCAACTCGCTGCAGTGGCACGACAAGCAGTTCGGGCTGGAGACGATGTGCGTGGGCGGGGGCCAGGGGATGGCCATGGTGCTGGAGCGGCTCAGCTAGGCGGTGTCCGGCGGACCTTGCCGCCCCGGCGGGGCGAGGTCCGCACCGGGTCCCGGTGTGGCGGGGGTCACGTCCGCGCGGGTCCCGCTCGGCGATACTTCCGCGAGACAAAAGCGGCCCCAGGATGTGATATATACCCTGAGGGCCCCGTATCCTCGCAGGTCACAGAGGTTTGGACCAGTGAAGGCCGAGACGTTGACCGCCCCTTTCAGGCGGTTTTGCACTACGGTCGAAAGGCGTAGCCGACAACGCTGTTGTAGGAATTCAGGGGGATCGAACCGGAATCGGGAGTACGTCAGTGAGCGCCATATCCCTCATCCTGCTGTGCGCCGCGGCCCTGGCCACCGCCCTGGGCGGCGCCGCCCTGCACACCGCGCACGGTCTGCGGCGCCAGTTGACCCAGCTGCGTGCGGAGGCGGCGGAGGCGGCCGCCGCCGCGGGCGCGGTGCCCCCGGCCCGCAACGGCGCTTCCGCCGACGAGATCCGCACCGCCGTCGCGGACGCGCTCGCCGCCGAGCGGGAGCGCGAACTCGCCGAGGCACGGGCCTTCTGGGCCGCCCAGGAGGCGCGGGACGGCGGCCCCGAGAGCGGTGCGCTGCTCGCGGGCCACGGCACGGAGTACGAGGTCGCGCACGGCGATCTCGCGGACCACCTGGACGCGCTGCTCGCCGACGACCACGAGGGCGAGATCTTCATACCGCGCCAGCCGCAGTCGGGCCCGGAGGACTCCCCCGAGGACCTCGAACTCGACGCGCCGGCCCCGGCGGGAGACGGCGGGCCGGACGCCGAGCCCGAGGTCGAGATCGAGCCCCCGGACCTGGCGGCGGCCCGCCGCCGGCACCCCTCGCACCCGGACTTCAACCTCAACGGCGAGCCGGTGGCCCCGGCGCCCGCGGCGTCCTCCGCGCCGACCGTGGCCGACCACGAGCGGACGGTGGAGCGGCTGGAGGAGCTGGCGGGCGCCCGCACCCCGCTGGCGGACGTCCGCCCGGGACCGCTGGGCACGCTGGACGTCTATGTCTTCGCCGACGGCACCACGGTCTGCCTCTCGCCGGGGCACCGGGACGCGAGCGAGGCGCTGTCGGCGTCGCTGCGGCTGGGCGAGCCGCCGGTGCTGATGGGCGGCTCCGGGATCGCGGGCTCATATGCGCTGACGTTCGGCTTCCCGAACGGCGACACGGCCTATCTGCTGGCCGACCGCGTCATCGCGTCCCGCTAGGGCCGTGGCCGACGGGCGCGTGCCGTCGGGGCGTCAGCCGATGCGGCGGGTGGCTGCGGCGACCTCGGTGACCGCCTCCGCCAGGAGCGGCTCCGCCTCGGCGGTCGGGAGCCGGCGGAGCGCCTCCACCAGGTCCGCGCCGGCGACGGCGACTTGGTCGCCGACCGCGAACACGCCCGCGTCCGGCATCGGGCGGGGCGGCTCGCCGGGGAACTCCAGCCGCTGGGCCCGTACGGCCAGATCCCGCGCCAGCGCGAGACCCTCCGCGGCGGCGCCCCGGCGCAGGGCGCTCTGCGGGAGGGCGCGCAACCGGTCGGCGATCCGGTCCACGGCAGTGGTCAGCGGTGTCGTATCGAGCACGTAGCAAGCGTATGCGGGCCGACCGGACTGTTGCCAACGCACCAACGCTCAGGCAACGTGGCGTCAAGGACTCACTAAGAAGCGTCCGGAGGCGCCGATGTCCCAAGTCTTCTCCGAAGAGACCCACCGGAACCTGCTCTCACGCATTCCCCATTGCACCGGCCGTGAGGTCTCCGACTGGCTCCGCACCGTCGACGAAGGCCCCGCTCTCTTCCGCTTCGAGGAGAAGGTGAGCTGGCTCCGCGGCGAGCACAACCTCGCCTACGGCCACGCCAAAGCGATCATCCACGAGCACGACCTGCGGCGCGCCGCGCGCCATCTCTCGCAACCCCGCACCCCGTGACCCACCCTCCAGACATACGAGGGCCCCGGGAGGCGCTGCCTCCCGGGGCCCTGCGTCGGCGTCAGTTGTCGCCCTGCAGAATCGCGATGAGGCGCAGGAACTCCAGGTAGATCCAGACGAGGGTCAGGGTCAGGCCGAAGGCGGCCAGCCAGGACTCCTCGCGGGGCGCGCCGTACGCGATGCCGTCCTCGACCTGCTTGAAGTCCAGGGCCAGGAACAGCGCGCCGATGACGATGCCCGCGATGCCGAGCACGATGCCCAGGCCGCCGGTGCGGAAGCCGAGGCCGTCGCCGCCGCCGAAGGCCGCGAACAGCAGGTTGACCGCCATCAGCAGGATGAAGCCGATCCCGGCGGCCATCGCGAAGCGGTAGAACCGCTGGTTCACTCGGATGATCCGGGTCTTGTACATCACCAGGACCGACACGAAGACGGCCATGGTGCCGAGCACCGCCTGCATCGCGGCGCCGTTCACATACCCGTTGATGTAGTTGCTGATCGCGCCGAGGAAGAGGCCCTCGAAGGCCGCGTAGGCCAGGATCAGCGCGGGAACCGGCTTGCGCTTGAACGCCTGCACCAGCGACAGCACCATCGCGATGAGGGCTGCACCGATGGCGAGGCCGAGCGAAAGGTCCGTGATCCACGCCACGGCGGCGGTCACGACGACCAGGCCGAGCGTCATCCCCGTACGGGAGACGACGTCGTCCATGGTCATCCGGCCGGCCTGCGGCGGGGCGCCGCGCTGCGCCTGCTGGGTCTGCGGGTTCCCTGCGTACGGGTTCGTGGCGTACGGGTTCCCGGCCTGCGGCTGCTGGGTCTGGAATCCGGCGTAGCCGCCGCTGTCGCGGCTGAACCCCCGTCGCGAGAAGACCGGGTTGCTGCTCCTCATCTCACTCCTCCATGGCCACACTGCGCGGCCTCGCGGTCCAGCGTAATGCGTAAGTAAAACCAGCACGCTAGTGCAGAGGGCACAACGAACGAAAGAGACTCGATTGTTCCCCGGCCATTGTCCGCTAGTGCCGTGGCCGGAAAGGTTTGCCGTCTCGCGTCGTCCGGTGCGGTGCATCGCAAGGCGCCGGATCGCGGCTCGTACTGGGCGTACTCGCGTGATCCGGCAACGCCGCGAGGCGCCGTGCCGGGC
>NZ_JAAKZZ010000244.1 GCF_011045075.1 Streptomyces boncukensis | reverse complement strand
GACAGCCCGGCGCCCCCGTCGCCGAGGGCGCCTTCCCCGTCTGCAACTTCACCCACGGCTACACCTCCAGCCCGCAGAACTCCGAGGCGGTGATCCGCCCGCTGGCCGCGGCCGGCTTCGTCGTCCCCGCGCCCCACTTCCAGTTCGACTTCGACGACGTCTACAGCGGCCGGCAGTCCCTGGACGTCTCCGAGATCCTCACCCGGACCCTCGCGCTGAACGAGTCCGACGACCCGTTGGCCGGCCATATCGACCCGGCAGCCGGCGTCGGCGTGTCCGGCCACTCGCTGGGCGGCATGACCACTCATGGCCTGCTGACCGCCTGGCCCGACGACCGGGTCACCGCCGCGATCCCGATGTCCACCGTGGACCTGGGCGACCCGGACGGCACGGTCGCCGCCAACGTCCTGTTCATACACGGCGACCGGGACAGCACGTGTCCGATAGCCGAAGCCCGCCGAGCCTATGGGGAACTGCCGGCGCCCAAGGCGTTCCTCACCTTCCTCGGCGGGAGCCACACCAGCTTCTGGGGCGACTCGCGAACCCCCGCCACCTTTGTGGACTGGATGCGCTGGAGCCTGTACGGCGACACTGCCGCACGCGACCGCCTCCCCGAGGACGCCGCCGGCGACGACACCGCGTGGGAGTTCGTCCAGGAGCGGGCCGACGGGGCGTGACCGGTCGGCACCGCCCGCGGTGTCATGCGTCGGGCAGGGTGAGCGCCAGCTTGCCCGTGACGCCGCCGTCGAGAAGGCGGCGGACGGCTGCGGCGGTCTCCGTGAGCGGGTAGACGCGGTCCACCACAGGGCTGAGGGTGCCTGCGTCGATGCGGGCTGTCAGGTCGCGCAGCCCGTCGGCGTGCTCGGAGGAGATGAGGGCGCCCAGGTGCCGGCCGGTGAACGGGGAGAGCAGCCGCGCGCGGAGCTGCCGGTCGGTGCCGCCGAGCCAGCGGCCGTCCGTCTCGCCGCCGGTGATGACGAGCCTGCCGCGGGGCGTCAGGGCCCGGCGCAGGTCCCGCAGACCGCGGTTGCCCGCGATGTCGATGATGGCGTCGTAGCGCCGCGGTCCTGCGAGGAAGTCCTCGCGGGTGTAGTCGATCACGTGGTCGGCGCCCAGTGCCCGCACGGCGTCGAGTTTGGGGGTGCTGGCGACGGCGGTGACCCGGGCGCCGAAGGCGTGGGCGAGCTGGACGGCGAAGCTGCCCACGCCGCCGGCGGCTCCCGTGATCAGGACCTGCCGGCCCTCCCGGACCCCGCCCTTGTCGCGGACCGCCTGGAGCGCGGTGAGCGCGCTGACGGGCACCGTCGCCGCCTCCTCGAAGGTGAGTCCGGCCGGTTTGGGGGCGATCCTTTCGGGGGCGGTGGCGGCATACTCGGCGAACGCGGAGGCCGCCGTGCCATAGATCTCGTCGCCGGGCGCGAACCCGGTCACCCCGGAACCGACCGCCTCGACGACACCGGCCAGGTTGCGGCCCGGATTGGGGAGCCTCGGCCTGCGCACCCCGCTCACGGGCCGGACCGCGTACGGCAGCCCGGCCATCATGTGCCAGGTGCCCCGGTCCACGCTGGAGGCGCGCACCCGCACCAGCACCTGATCCGGCCCGATGCCCGGCCGGGGGAGCCGCGCCGCGTGCAGCACGGCTTCCGGCTCGGCCCCGTACCGCTCCTGTACGACGGCGGCCATCGTCCTGGTCCCGCCGGCGGTTGCGACGGGCTCGTTCGTGTTCCGCATCGTCCCTGCTCCCGGTTCCGTCCCCACGGGGTGCTGACAGCGCACGCGGCTACTTACGCTGTAAGTGCAGCACTTACAGCGTAAGCTCGTCAATGCCCGCAGAGAACAGGAGAGGAAGTGACCGCACCCCGTGCCTCGACGTACCGCCCCGCAGCAGCCCCGCGAGACGCTCACCCGGCAGCGGGTCCTGCGCGCCGCGGTCGAACTCGCCGACACCGGCGGCCTGGAGACGCTCAGCATGCGCAAGCTCGGCGAGGCCGTCGGTGTCGAGGCCATGTCCCTGTACAACCACGTGGCCCACAAGGAGGACCTGCTGGACGGCATGGTCGACCTGGTCTTCGGCGAGGTGGACCTGCCGGAGCCGGATGACGGCTGGCGGCAGGCGATGCGGCAGCGGGCCCTGTCCCTGCGCCTGGTGCTCTCCCGCCACCGCTGGGCGATCGAACTGATGGAGTCGCGGTCCACGCCGGGACCGGCCACCCTGCGGCACCACGACGCCGTTCTCGGCTGCCTGCGTCAGGGCGGGTTCTCCCTCGCCCTGGCCGCGCACGCCGTCTCGGTCCTCGACAGCTACATCTACGGGTTCGCCCTGCAGGAGAAGACCCTGCCCTTCGACACCCCGGACGAGACCGCCGAACTGGCGGAGTCCATCGTGAGCGGTTTCGGCGAGGGCGAGTACCCGTATCTGGCCGAGATCGCGACCGCGCACGTCATGCGCCCCGGGTACGCCTACGGCGACGAGTTCGCGTTCGGTCTGGACCTCATCCTCGACGGACTCGGCAGGCTCGACGGACTCGACGGGCTCGACGGCCTCCAGCGGGCGGCGGGCTGACGAGCGGACGGGCGGACGGGCGGACGGCGGCGGCGCCTCCTCCGTGTCTCTGCGGACGCCGCCGGCCTCCAGCAGGTCGGGGCGGCGGTCCTTTCCGTCGGAAAAAAATCCGGCGGCGATGTCGAGAACCCGCGGCCTGCTCCGTCCCTGGGGTGAACGCGACCACAATGGGACGCACCAGCACCGAGGAGAACCACCATGGCCAAGTACCTGTTGCTCAAGCACTACCGGGGCGCCCCGGCTTCGGTCAACGACGTGCCGATGGAGCAGTGGACGCCGGAGGAGATCTCGGCCCATATGCAGTACATGAACGACTTCGCGGCCGGGCTGGAGAAGACCGGCGAGTTCGTCGACGGCCAGGCGCTCGCCCCCGAGGGGGCGTGGGTCCGCTACGACGGCGAGGGGCGCCCGCCGGTCACCGACGGGCCGTTCGCGGAGACCAAGGACCTCATCGCCGGCTGGATGGTCATCGACGTCGACAGCTACGAGCGGGCCGTCGAGCTGGCCGGGGAGCTGTCGGCCGCGCCGGGCGCCGGCGGCGAGCCGATCCACGAGTGGCTGGAGGTGCGCCCGTTCCTGACCGCGCCGCCCACCATCACGGAGTGACGTCACCGATGGACGAGGCCCTGCTCAGGAGCCTGACGCCGAGCGTCCTCAGTGTCCTCGTCCGCCGCGGAGCCGACTTCGCGGCGGCCGAGGACGCCGTGCAGGAAGCGCTGGTCGAGGCGCTCCGCGTCTGGCCGGCCGGCGGCGCCTCCCCGAGCTCTCGGCTTCCCGCGGACCGGGGAGACCCCCTGCGGGACGCCAAGGGCTGGCTGGTCACCGTGGCCTGGCGCAGGTTCCTCGACGCGGCCCGCTCGGACGCCGCCCGCCGCCGGCGGGAGGAGCTCCTCGACGAGGAGCCGGCGCCCGGGCCCGCTTCCGGGGTGGACGACACGCTCCAGCTCTACTTTCTGTGCGCCCACCCCTCGCTGACGCCGTCGTCCGCGGTCGCGCTCACGCTGCGTGCCGTCGGCGGGCTGACCACCCGCCAGATCGCCCGTGCCTACCTGGTGCCCGAGGCGACCATGGCGCAGCGCATCAGCAGGGCCAAGCGCACCGTCTCCGGTGTGCGGTTCGACCGCCCCGGCGACGTCGCCACCGTGCTGCGCGTCCTCTACCTGGTCTTCAACGAGGGCTACTCCGGCGATGTCGACCTCGCAGCCGAGGCCATCCGGCTCACCCGGCAGCTCGCGGCCGCCGTCGACCATCCCGAGGCGGCGGGGCTGCTCGCCCTGATGCTGCTCCACCACGCCCGGCGCGCCGCCCGGACCGCGTCCGACGGCAGCCTGGTCCCGCTCGCCGAGCAGGACCGCACCCGGTGGGACACGCGCCTGATCGCCGAGGGCGTCGGGATCCTGCAGGGGGCGCTCGCCCGCGACCGGCTGGGCGAATTCCAGGCCCAGGCCGCCATCGCGGCACTCCACGCCGACGCGCCCACCGCCGAGGAGACCGACTGGGTGCAGATCGTCGAGTGGTTCGACGAACTGACGCGTCTGACGGACAGCCCGGTCGTCCGGCTCAACCGCGCGGTCGCCGTCGGCGAGGCCGACGGCCCGCGCGCCGGCCTGGCGGCGCTCGCCGGGCTGGACGCGGCCCTGCCCCGCCACGCCGCGGTGGCGGCGTACCTCCACGAGCGCGACGGCGATACGGCGACGGCGGCGCGGCTGTACGCCGAGGCGGCCCACAAGGCCGGCAACCTCGCCGAGCGCGACCATCTGACGCGCCAGGCGGCCCGGCTCAACGACTGCCGGTGCCGCTGACGGCGCGGGCGTGACCCCGGGGGGGCGACCGGCCTGCGCCGGGGGAACTCCCGCAGAGCGTCGGGCACTTGGTCTCGCGCACGAGGTCGGGAATATGTAGGGTTCTTAGCGGAAAGGCAGGCGGATTGACCGTAGTCACTCGATCGAGTGAGACGGGGCGCAGGGCGTCGGGGCGGCGCGCGGGGTGCTGCCTATGCTTGCGCCTCGACTCCCCGGCGTACCCACCCTCAGCCTCACCCCAAGGTCACACGGCATGGCACCGATGGCACCGCACACGGACGAGAGGGGCCGCCCTCCGTCCTGGCCCTCCGACAGCCCGGGGGGCACCGTCCTGGCGCGCACCGCGCGCGGGCGCACGGTGGTGGAGCTGCACGGCGAGATCGACCTGGCCGTGGTGCTCGCGGCCACCTCCCAGATGTACGCGCTGACGGCGGGCGCGCTGCCGGTCCTGGTGGCCGATCTGCGCCCGGTGACGTTCATCGACTGCAGCGGGCTGGCGATGCTGGCCGACCTGAGGGGGCGCGTGGTGGACGGTGGCGGGGAGTTCGTCACCGTGTGCTCGGACCCGCGGGTGCTGCGGCTGCTGGAGATCACGGGACTGGACCGGGTGCTGGCTCCCGTGCCGGAGCCGGACGACGCGGAGACGCTCCGCTAGCGCAAGCCCTCGCAAGCTCTCGCGGGGCTCGCGGGGCTCGCGGGACCTGCGGGGCTCGCGGAGGTTGCCGAGCCTGCTGGGGAGGGGCTGCCCCTGTCTGTGCGTCGCAGTCTGCGGGGTGCCGTGCCCTGCGACGGTCCGCGAGGGGCAGCCCCGGATCAGCGCGCCCCGTCAGCCCTCGCGGCGCTGGTCCGGCTCCGACCCGGACTCCGCTTCCGCGTCCGCCTGCTTCGCCTGGACCTCCGGATCCAGGGAGCCGTTCACCGCGCTCAGCGACGCGCGGTCGCCCACCTCCGTGGCGGGCGGCGGCTCGACCAGCCAGTCCGGATTGGCCTGCTTGTCCCACCAGCGCCACAGCGCGTACCCGGCGCCCGCCAGTACGGCGGCCACGCCCGCGCGCCGCACCAGCCTGGCCGTACGCTCCCGGCGCCGCCGCTGCCGCATCAGCCGGTCGATCTCCTGCGGGGTGATCTGGCCGCGCAGCGCCGCCATCGCCGCCGCGCCGCGCGCCGCGGCCTGCTCGCCGGCCGGGCCCGCCGCCGCCCGCGCGCTGCTGACCGCCTGCTCGACGCGGGGCGTCGCGTACCGCACCGCGCGGCGGGCCGTGCGGCGGGTGCCCAGCGCGGCGCGCGCCGCGGCCCGGTCCACCTCGGCCGGCAGCGCCTCCCTGGCGGTCTCCCTGGCGGCCTCGCGGGCGTGTGCGACGCGGGGGCCGACGTAGTGCGCGTAGCCCTCGCGGGCCGAGTGGCGGGCCTGCTGCGCGGCGTGCGAGGCCCTGGGGCCCAGCCGGGCGCCCGCCTCCTGCGCGTAGTGCGCCGCGGCGGTCTTGGCGGTCTCTGCGTGCGGTGCCAGCACCTCGGCCGCGTGCCGCACGCTGTCCTTCGCCGTGCAGGCCGCGGCGCGCACGCTGTCCTTGCGGGTCACGGGTTCCTCCTCCTCGGTGGCTCGGAACGCCCTCCCGCCGCAGCGGAGGGGCGGGGAGTCGTTGTCCACATCCACCCGTTTCGACGATCATGCCGGTGCATGCCCGGCACGGCATGCCGCGGGCGGGCATACGGGTCACTCCGGGGCACGGGGCGCACCGGGGTGCTTTATGTCCGGCTCTCTTCCTTCCTCAGCGTCCGTGGGAGGATCGGGAGAGTCAATGCAGACAGATGGAAGGTAGATCGTGGCTGAGCAGCTCTACGCCACCCTGAAGACGAACCACGGCGACATCGAGGTCCGGCTCTTCCCCGACCACGCACCGAAGACGGTGAAGAACTTCGTCGAGCTGGCCGAGGGCACGCGTGAGTGGACGCACCCGGACACCGGCGAGAAGGCCGCGAAGAAGCTGTACGACGGCACGGTCTTCCACCGGGTGATCAGCGGGTTCATGATCCAGGGCGGGGACCCGCTGGGCAACGGCACCGGCGGCCCCGGATACAAGTTCGGGGACGAGATCCACCCGGACCTGGCCTTCACCAGGCCGTACCTGTTGGCGATGGCCAACGCCGGGCCGGGCACCAACGGCTCGCAGTTCTTCATCACCGTCGCGCCGACCACGTGGCTGACGGGCAAGCACACCATCTTCGGCGAGGTCGCGGACGACGCCGGCAAGAAGGTCGTGGACAAGATCGGCGGTATGGCCACCAATCCGCGGACGGACCGTCCGCTGGAGGACGTGGTGATCAACGAGGTGGTCATCGAGAGCCGCTGACCGGCTCCCTCCGTACCGGTGCGCCCTCCCGGCGCGTGCTCGCGCCCGCAGGCGCCGGCGCGCCGGGGGAGCGCGCCGGGGCGCGCGGGAACCCTGGCGGCCACTCCGTCCGTAGGACAAGGACGGAGTGACGGCGCGACAGGGCGGCGGGGCGGGGCGACGGAGAGTGAGGGGACTTCAGTGACGGACCAGCACGGGGGGTCGGAGGGCCGGGCCGAGCGCTCGGCGCGCCACTGCTATCGCCACCCGGACCAGGAGACGGGCATCACCTGCACCCGGTGCGACCGCCCGATCTGCCCGGAGTGCATGATCTCGGCCTCGGTGGGCTACCAGTGCCCGGAGTGCGTCAAGGGCGGCTCGGGTACGGGACATGCGCCGACCGCGAACCGGCCGCGCACCCTCGCGGGCGGCAGCGTCGCAGCGGACCCCCGGCTGGTCACCAAGGTGATCCTCGCCCTCAATGTCGCGCTGTTCATCGCGGTGCGCGCCCGGGGCGACGCGCTGCTGGACGACCTGCTGCTGTTCGGACGGGCCCGCACGGAGCTGTTCGGGCCGGTGGAGGGCGTCGCCGAGGGGCAGTGGTACCGGCTGTTCAGCTCGATGTTCCTGCACCAGGAGATCTGGCACATCCTCATGAACATGCTCGGGCTGTGGTTCCTGGGCCCGCCCCTGGAGGCGGCGCTGGGGCGGCTGCGGTTCGTCGGCCTGTATCTGCTGTCGGGGCTGGGCGGCGGCGCGCTGACGTATCTGATCGCCGCGCCGGAGCAGCCCTCGCTGGGCGCCTCGGGCGCGATCTTCGGGCTGTTCGGCGCGACGGCGGTGCTGATGCGGCGGCTGCGCTACGACATGCGGCCGATCCTGGTGCTGCTGGGGATCAACCTGGTCTTCACGTTCACCTGGAGCAACATCGCCTGGGAGGCGCACGTGGGCGGCCTGGTGGCGGGCGCGCTGCTGGCCTACGCGATGGTGCACGCGCCCCGCGAGCGGCGGCAGCTCGTGCAGTACGCGGCCTTCGGCGGCATGCTGCTGGTGATCGTTGTGATGTGCGTCATCCGGACCGCACAGCTCACGTAGCTGTCCCGGGCTGTCGCATAGTTGTCCCGAGGCGGGCCCGGGGGAGCCCGTGCCGGGCAAGCTTTCCCCTGAGTTGTCCACAGCGTGTCCAGGATCTTGTGCATAGGGTGCACGGGGTGCCCGGGGCCCGCACGGACCCCAGGTCATGGACGTTTCCGCAGGACAGCGGGGGTGCGTGGACAGGAAGGGGCGCGGCGTCCGGTCACATCGGCGTCAACACCCGGAAAGTTATCCACAGATCTTGTGAGTTTTCCAAGGCTGTGGATCAGCCTGTGGATAACTTTGCAGGCGGTGTCCGGGGACCCGGCGGGGCCGCTACTTCCACTGGGTGGAGACGACGAACCCGCCCGCGATGAAGCCGAAGCCGACCAGGATGTTCCAGTCGCCGAACGGGTCGATCGGAAGCGAGCCGTCGGTGACGTAGTAGACCACGATCCAGGCCAGCCCGAGCCCGAACAGGACCAGCATCAGCGGGGCGATCCACCGGCGCCCGCCGCTGCCGCGACCGAGATCGATCTGTGTCGCCTTCCGCTCCTGCGGGGGAGTGAAGTCGTCCTTCTTGCGGATCCGTGACTTCGGCACGAGAAACTCTCCTGTCGATGCGCTGCGTAACCGCGCGGGGCTGGTGCTCCCCGGCGCGGCCTGGGCCGCACCAAGGGGAGTGACGTTCTGGCAGTCCGTTAGCGTAGTGCTTCCCCGGCGCTGAGGGAGACAAGGGTACGGTGACCAGATCGTTCTTCCGGCCCGCGCGGCTGGCCGCACTCGGGGTGTTCGCCTTGGCCGGACTCATCTTCTGGGTCAGCTTCAACACCGCGCAAGGGACGAACATCCGCACGGACGATTCGATGCTGCGGCTCTCCGACCTCATCCAGGAGCGCAGCCGCAAAAACGCGGACCTCGACCGCTCCACCGCGGCCCTGCGCCGCCAGGTCGACGAACTGGCCGGGGCCGAGGACGGCGGCGGCGCAGGGCAGCGGCGCCGGCTCGCCGACCTGGAGAAGGGGGTGGGCACCCGCAAGCTCACGGGCGACGGCCTGACCGTCACCCTCGACGACGCCCCCACCGACGCCACCGCCAGGATCCCCGGCGTCCCCGACCCGGAGCCCAACGACCTGGTCATCCACCAGCAGGACCTCCAGGCCGTGGTGAACGCGCTGTGGCGGGGCGGCGCGCGCGGCGTCAAGGTCATGGACCAGCGGCTGATCTCCACCAGCGCCGTGCGCTGCGTCGGCAACACCCTGATCCTCCAGGGCCGGGTCTACTCCCCGCCGTACAAGGTCACGGCCGTGGGCGATCCCGGCAAGCTGCGCAAGACCCTCGACGCGGCCCCCGCCGTCAAGAACTACCTGGAGTACGTGGACGCCTACGGCCTCGGCTGGAAAGTCGAGCGGCGCAAGGCGGTGACTCTTCCCGGCTACTCGGGCACAGTGGACCTCCGGCACGCCAAGCCCCTGGAGTGACGAGTCCGGTAGTCGCGGCGGTGACGTATGCGGTCGGTACGCGTGGTCGTGAGAAGCCTGAGCGAGCTGTGCATCACCGTGGGCGTGCTGCTCGTGCTGTTCGTGGTCTACCTCCTCTACTGGACCGGCATCCGCGCCGACAGCGCAGCCGACAGTGAGATCAGCCGGCTCCAGGACCGCTGGAGCCGGGCCGGGGCGACGGCGGAGCACGGCGCGCGGCGGCCCGCCGCCTACCGGGACGGCGCGGCGTTCGCCGTGATGTATATCCCCCGCTTCGGGCGGGACTGGGCCCGGCCCGTGCTGCAGAACACCGAGCCCGGCACCCTGCGCCGGGGCCTGGGCCACTATTCGCGCACCGCCCGGCTCGGCGAGCGGGGCAACTTCGCCGTCGCCGGGCACCGCCGCACCCACGGCGACCCGTTCCGGGACTTCCCCGCGCTGCGGCCCGGCGACCCCGTCGTGGTCTCCGACGGCCGCACCTGGTACACGTACACCCTCACCCGGCGCCCCTACCGCACGCTGCCCGACGACACCGGCGTCGTCGCGCCGCTCCCCGCGCCGCTCGACCCGGACGCGGCCCCCTTCCGGCGGCCCGGCCGTTACCTCACCCTTACGACCTGTGATCCAGAGTGGGGGAGCAGCCACCGGCTCATCGCCTGGGCGCGGCTGGACGCCACCCGTCCGGTCGCCTCGGGAAAGCCGGCCGCGCTGCGCCGGTGACGCCGTAGTCTGGGGTGGGACGAGAGAAAGGACGGCACCGAGGGATGTACGGCTGGATCTGGCGGCACCTGCCGGGCAACGCCATCGTACGGGCGCTGATTTCGCTGGTGCTGATCGCCGGAGTCGTCTTTCTGCTCTTCCAGTACGTCTTCCCCTGGGCGGAGCCGCTGCTGCCGTTCAACGATGTGACAGTGGACGGAGCCTGATGACGGGCGAGAACGCGCGGATCCTGGTCGTCGACAACTACGACAGCTTTGTCTTCAACCTCGTCCAGTACCTCTACCAGCTCGGCGCCGAGTGCGAGGTCCTGCGCAACGACGAGGTCGCGCCCCGGCACGCCGACGACGGCTTCGACGGCGTGCTGCTCTCCCCCGGCCCCGGCGCGCCCGAGCAGGCCGGGGTGTGCGTCGAGATGGTGCGGCACTGCGCGGCGCGCGGACTGCCGGTCTTCGGCGTCTGCCTGGGCATGCAGGCGATGGCCGTGGCGTACGGCGGGGTCGTCGAGCGCGCCCCCGAGCTGCTGCACGGCAAGACCTCCGGCGTCAGCCACGAGGACACCGGGGTCTTCGCCGGGCTGCCCTCCCCCTTCACCGCCACCCGCTACCACTCGCTGGCCGTACGCCCGGACGCGGTGCCGGACGCGCTGCGGGTCACCGCGTGGACGGACGGCGGCCTGGTGATGGGCGTACGCCACCGGGAACTGCCTGTCGAGGGCGTGCAGTTCCACCCCGAGTCGGTGCTCACCGAGTGGGGCCACCGGATGCTGGCGAACTGGCTGGCGGAGTGCGGGGACGCCGGGGCGATGGAGCGCGCGGGACATCTGACGGGGGTGGCACGCGCGGTCGGACCGGGGACGGTCACCGGGTGACCGCCGTGCGCCCCGAGCGCGAGGGCGTGTCCGGGGACGACGGGTACGGCGGGGGCGGCGGGTACGGCGGGTACGGG
>NZ_JAAKZZ010000243.1 GCF_011045075.1 Streptomyces boncukensis | reverse complement strand
CCAGCCCGACCCCGCACAGCAGGGTGGGCCGCGCCCCGAAGTGCTCCGCCAGCGGCCCCACCGTCATCTCCCCGACGGGCACGGCGATCGTCGAGCCCAGCGCGTCGTAGGCGTAGACCCGGGCCAGCTTGTCCTGCGGGACGTTCTCCTGGAGCGAGAGGTCCCAGGCGACGCCGAACTGCTCGATCGCGACGCCGTTGACGAACATCGCCGCCAGCAGCAGCGCCACGTCCGCCGACTGCGCCAGCGCCACCAGCGGCAGCGCGTCCAGCGCCACGGCGGCGACGCCGATCCGCAGCGCGTGCCGCGCCCGGGAGCGGGCGCACAGCACCCCGCCCACCAGCGCGCCCGCCATCTGCGTCGCCAGCACCAGCCCCCACGCCGAACGCCCGAACGTGCTGTCGGCGACCGTCGGGCCCAGCACCTGGATGCCGCCCGACGACACCGCGTTGACGACGAAGAACTGCAGCACCACCACCCACACCCAGGTGCGCGAGACGAACTCCGCCCAGCCCTCCCGCAGCTCCCGCAGCGGACGCGCCCGCTCGACGGCGCCGGCGGCGGGTGCCGGCCGGCGGGCCCGCAGGCTCCGGCCCGCCAGCCGGTACGCGGCGGCGGCCCCGAGGAAGGCCAGCCCGGTGAGCGTCATGCCCCAGCCCGGCCCGGCGAGGGCGGCGAGCAGGCCGCCCGTCGAGGTCCCGCCGATCATTCCGGCGTTCACCCCCATCCGCGCGTACGCGTTCGCCGGGCGCAGCTCGTCCGCGGGGACGGTCAGCGGCAACAGCGCCGCCGAGGCCGGGATGGAGACGGCCGCCACCGCGCCCTGCACCACGGCCAGTGTCGCCAGCACGCCCAGCGGCGCCCGGCCGGCGAGCACCGCCAGGCCCACCGCGCTCTGCGTCACCGCGGCGGCGAGCGCGGCGCCCTGCAGCACCAGCGCCCTCGGCAGCCGGTCGGCGAGCAGGCCGCCGAAGAGCAGCAGCGCCACGTTGCTCACCGAGCGCGCCCCGACGACCAGCCCCACGTCCACGGCCGTACCGCCCAGGTCGAGCACGGCGAAGGCGAGCACCACGGGGGCCATGGAGTTACCGAAGAACGTCAGCGCGCGCCCGAGGGCGAGCCGCCGGAAGGCGGGGCGACGCAGGGTCGTGTTCCTCACGCCCCGCAGTCTGCGGCAGCCTCCTCACAACCGTCAAACAATTATTTGAGGGTAGGCCGGAGAGGTACCGGAGTCGTAGGACCGGCGCCGGAAGCGGCGGGTGCGCCCGGCTGCGAGGGTGGGGCCATGACCACAGCCCACTGGCCCGAGCACCTCGCCGTCGGCGCCGTCCGCTTCGCACGCCCGACGGCGCGCTACGACGCCGTCCTCGCCTTCTACCGCGACGACCTCGGGCTGCCCGTGCTCGCCGACTGGCGGGACCACTCCGGCTACGACGGCGTGGTGTTCGGCCTCCCCGGCACCCCCGTCCAGCTGGAGCTCACCCAGCACGGCGCGCCGCCGCACATCCCCGAGCCCCACCCGGAGAACCAGCTCGTCCTCTATCTGCGCGGCCCCGGGGCCCGGGACGCCGCGGTGGCCCGGATGACGGGCCGGGGCCACACGCCGGTGGCAGCGGCCAACCCGTACTGGCCCGCGCACGGAGCCGTGCTGTTCGAGGACCCGGACGGCTGGCTGGTCGTGCTGGCCCCCTGGGTGTTCGGCGAGGACCCGGTGCCGACGGCCGCGCCGTAACCCCGCCGCCGGCCGGAGCAACTGGCGTGCCCCGCACGTGTCTTGGTGTCGCCGAGGGGTGTCGCCCCCGGGTGTAGCGTTTCTCGCGGACACCGGCCGAACCGGGCGAAACGCCCCTCGCACCAGGCCCCTTGTGAGCGGAAGCACCCATGGAACCCACACCACCACCCGTATCCGACACGGTTCTCCCCCGCCCCGTGGGCGAGTTGCCCCGGCCCGCGACTGTCGCCGCGTGCAAGAACCTGGCGGGCAAGCTCGCCCAGCGCTTCGGGTTGGACACCGCGGCGGCCGACGCGTTCGCGTGGGCCGCCGTCGATCCGGCCGGCGCGCGCAAGGCCGCCGAGGCCCCGGAGCGGCTGCCGGTCCCCGGGGGCGCCATCCTGGCGCTGCGTACGGCCGTCTGGACCCGGAGCATCGTGCCCGACCCGCGCAACCCCCGGATCAGCTCGCTGCGCCGCCACCCCGTCTCCGGCCTCGTCGGCACCGGCGAGGGGACCCGCTTCCGGCCGCCCGCCGAGCCGAAGGCCGCACCGGACGGGCGGCCGGGCCTCGTCCAGCACCTGGAGAGCCAGGAGCACCTGGCCTGGGCCGCCAAACAGGCGCGTGACCATGTGCTCCAGCACAACGACTGGCGCGAATCGCTCCGGCACCAGGGCGTGATGACGGAGGTGTGGCTGGCGGCCACGACGTTCCGGCACGGCGACGGCGCGCCGGAGGTGACGGTGCCGGTCACAGCGGAGGGTTCGAGCCGTCTCACCTGCGCCCACGACCTGCTCGGCGTCCGGTCGGCCGACGTCCCGTACCTCCGGAACCGCGCGAAGCTGCGGACCCGGATCCGCAGCCTCAACGAGAAACTCGGCGCCGCCGGCGCGCAGGAGCAGATCGCACCGGACGACGCCGTCGCGGCCCGCTGCGAAACGGTGCCCGCCCTCCTGATCGTCGGCTTCGAGCCCCACGCGGAGGCGGGAGCGGACTTCGCGGTGGCGGTCAGGTCGCTGGTCGCGCTGCGCCACGTCGATCCGCCGAAGTCGTGGGGGGAGGCGGCGGAGCAGGAGGCGCTGGCCGACGCGGTGGTGGACGAGATCGAGCGCCGCGGCCTGGTCACCGGTGCGAACGCCGCGTGGCTCAGGGGCGCGCTCGCGCCCTCCGAGGCGTCGGCTGCGGGCTTCAGCGCGGACCCGGCCACCCGTACGGCGGCGATCGTCCGGCTCTTCACCACCAGTACGCCGGAGATCCACCAGGCGGTCCGGATCGCCATCACCGGCCAGAGCACCAGAAAGCGGATCACCACCAAGCTGCTGCTCGACCTGGCCAGCTCCCTCGCCATGCGCTCGGCCCCGCTGGACGACGCGCGCAAGCGGGAGCGCCTGCGGAAGTACTTCAAGACCGCGTTCTCCAGCGAGCTGGGCAAGGAGTGGGAGGCGACGTTCCGGAGCCCCGGCGACCTCGCGGCCGCGGCCCTCCGCGAGACCGCGCACGGCGAACCCGGCCCCGCTACCCGGGAGCTGGCGGCCCGCAGTGCCTACCCCCTCGTGGTGCAGGGGCAGCTGGCGGGCGACAGGGGAAACGTGAACAGCGACCAGCCCGACCGGCGCCACCCCGGGGAGGTCCTCGACCGGATGCGCGACACCCCGCACGGAGTGCACCAGATGAAGCAGGCCCTGACCGACTTCGCCGACGGGCGCCGCGCCCGGATGGTCGACGAGTCCGGCGCGGTCCGGCGCACCGCCGACGGGCGCGACGTCCTCGCCAAGGACGCCGCGCTGCGGCGCGCGTTCCCGCCCGCCGGGGAGGGACCGTCCCCCGTCGCGGCGCCGACGGCTCCGGGCGAGCTCCTGGGCAACGCCCTGCACACGCTCGGCCAGGCGCTGCAGGAGGTGAGCGGAGCGGTCAAGGAGGTCGAGGCGGTCCGCACCGACGACGGGCTCTCCGCGATCGACGTCCTCGGCGCCGACCCGCAGGACTGCGACGCCTGGCGGGACGTCCTCCAGGAGGTCCTCCAGAAGCTCCCCGTCTGGCGGATGCGGAGCGTGGAGCGGCACGGCACGGGCGCGGACGGCCCCGGAGCCGACGGCGGTGAGACCGACGACGTATTCGAGGACGGGTTCGAGGACGGCTCCGAGGAGGACACCGAGGACGCCTTCGAGGACACCGAGGACGCCGAGGATGCCGGATTCGCCGAGGAGGCCGAGGACGGCGGAAGCCTCGTAGGCGCCGGGGACGCCTGGCACGCCGGGGACGCCGGGCACGCCGACGACAACGCCGGTGCCTCCCCGGGCGGGGCGTCCGGGCGGGCGCGCGCCGAGCCCGCGCCCTCTCCCTGAGTACGGAAGACACCGTGCCTCCGCACGTCTGAGGCACCGTCCGGCCGTTCCGGCCGGATTCGCGACACGGATGCCGCGCGAAGCCCACCCCCCTCCGGGGACCGGGCGGTGACGCCGGCGCGCTGGTCCTTCCGGGCCCCGCGCCGGTAAGCCTCGGGGCCCGCGCCCGCCTCCGCTGCCGCTTGCGTCACACCGGGCCGGGCCCGGGAGACACCGAGCGGGTGCGCGGGACCCCTCCCAGCTCACCCAGCCGACCCTGTCAAGGCCGCCATCGCTGAGCTGGAGCGCACACGTGTCACGAACGACCCTCCCCGCCGGGGCCGAGGGAGAGCTGCGGGCGATCCTCGCCCGGAACACCGCCCCGTCGACAGCGGACGCCGCGTGCGCGGGGACCGCCACCGAGAGCTTCCACCCCGAGCAGGGCCCTCCCGGGGACGAGGCGCTCGCGCTCTGCGCGCGCTGCCCGGTCCGCCTCGCCTGCCTCGCCCTGGCGCTGCGCACCGAGGACCCGGTGCACCGGGAGGGCTGGTACGGCGGGCTCGGCCCCGCCG
Organism: Streptomyces boncukensis; assembly: GCF_011045075.1. Classification (GTDB taxonomy): domain Bacteria; phylum Actinomycetota; class Actinomycetes; order Streptomycetales; family Streptomycetaceae; genus Streptomyces; species Streptomyces boncukensis. The sequence continues at coordinate 6,357 of NZ_JAAKZZ010000243.1, read as the reverse complement.
AGCGGGACGCGCTCGCACGGCGCCTGCGGGATCAGCTCGCGCCGTCCCCGCCGGTCCCGGAGGAGGCCGCCACGGCGTACCGGATGCGCCGGGAGGGCGCGAGCGTCGGCACCATCGCCGCGGCCCTCGGGCGGTGCACGAGGACAGTGCAGCGGTATGTGCGCACCGTGGAGTCGCGGGCGCCGCGCGGCGCCCGGCGCACGCCCCCGTAGCGCTCGTCCGCGGCCGTGCAGGCGGCTGCCCCGGTACGGTGAGGCCATGAGCGGACTCCCCGACTGGATGACACCTCCCCGCCCCGAGGGGTGGCGGTCGGAGGACCTCGACCATCTGCCTGAAGCCCCCCGTCACACCGAACTGATCGACGGAGCCCTCGTCTTCATGATGTCGCCCCAGCGGTCCTGGCACAGCCGCCTCGTCACCGCGTTCACTGCCCGCCTCATGGAACAGGCACCCGACGGCTTCGAGATCGAGCGGGAGATGACCGTCCGGCTCGACGACCGCAACCGCCCGGAGCCGGACGTCTGCGTGACCACCGTGCCCTACGACAGCAGCCGGACGGGGTTCGAAGCGAACGAGGTCCTGCTGGTCGTCGAGGTGGTCTCCCCCGAGTCCGCGCACCGGGACCGCACGGTCAAGCTGCGCAAGTACGCCGAGGCCGGGATCCCGCACTACTGGTGCGTCGGCGAGGAGGACGGCAAGCCGGTCGTGCACGTCTACGAGCTCGACCGGCCGACCAGCGCCTACGCCCCCGCCGGGATCTTCCGGCACAGCCTCCGGCGCGAGCTGCCGTTCGAGATCGGGCTCGATCTGGACCAGCTCGTGCCCTGACGGGATACCGCCGCACCAGGAGCCCTCCTTGCCGGGTCCCGGCAAGGAGGGCTCCTGGTGGGTGCGGGTGACGCCGATGTCAGCGCCGCGTCAACGGCGCGTAAAGTTCCCCCCGGCGCGCCGGAATGTCAGGTCGGTGAGCGCGCGCACGCTGCTGTCTCTTCACCGATCGGGGGGTTCCACCATGGTTCTCGTGGCCGTTTTCGGAGTCGCGCTGCTGGTCGCGGTGCTGCTCTCCGGGCTCGCCGCGCGTACCGTCCTGTCCACCTCGCTGCTCTTCCTCGTCGGCGGCGCGCTGGTCAGCGACGGCTTCCTGGGGCTGATCCACATCACGCCGGACAGCGGGATCGTGAGCACGACTGCCGACCTCGCGCTCTTCGCCGTACTGTTCACCGACGGCATGCACGTCTCCTTCCCCGCGCTCCGCGCCAACTGGAAGAACCCGGCGCGCGCCCTCGGGCTGGGGATGCCGCTGGCGTTCGCCGGGATGGCGCTGGTCGCGCACTTCGTGGCGGGGCTGGACTGGACGACCGCGCTGCTGGTGGGCGCGGTGCTGGCGCCGACCGACCCGGTGTTCGCCTCCGCGATCGTGGGCCGCCAGGAGGTCCCGGCGAAGCTGCGGCAGCTGCTCAACGTCGAGAGCGGCATCAACGACGGGCTCGCGCTGCCCGTCGTCCTCGTCTTCATCGCAGCCGCCGGGCCCACCGCGGGGCACGTGGACGCGGACCTCGGCTCGATCTCCACCGAGCTGGCGCTGGGGCTGGCGTTCGGCGTCCTCGTCCCGCTGATCGTCATCGGGCTGACCCGGCTGCGCGGGATCGGCGCCGAGCCCAAGCTCCAGCCGCTGCTGCCGCTGGCCATCGGCGTGATCCTGTACGCGAGCTGCCATCTGACGCACGCCAACCCCTATCTGGCGGCGTTCTCGGCCGGCGCCGTGCTCACCGCCGTCTCGCCGGAGGCGGAGCGGGCGTTCCAGCCGCTCGGGGTGGCGCTGGCGGAGCTGGCGAAGTTCGCGGCGCTGCTCGTCTTCGGCGCGCTGCTCACCCCCTCCCTCTTCGGCGACCTGTCCTTCGGCGGGTACGTCGCGGTCGTGCTGGCCATCGTGCTGATCCGTCCGGCCTCGCTGCTGCTGTCGCTGATCGGCACCCGCTTCAGCCGCAAGGAGCGGCTGGTGGGCGCCTGGTTCGGGCCGAAGGGGTTCGCCTCGGTGGTGTACGGGCTGCTGGTGCTCCAGGCCGGGATCCCGCAGGGGGACGAGGCGTTCACGCTCATCGCGGTGTGCGTCGCGCTGTCGATCGTCCTGCACAGCAGTACCGACGTCCCCATCGCGCGGGCCTTCGACGTCCAGGAGCCCTCCGAGGAAGAGCCCGAGGGGAAGGACCCGGCCCTGTCGCAGACCCGCACCTGAGAGAAGGGCGCGTTCAGGGCCGGCCCGCCCCCTCAGGTGCCGGACACACCACGGCCCCTGCTCGGCGGCGAATTCGAGGGGCCGCGGACGTTCGGACCTACGACAACCGGCCGCCCTTCAGCGCGGAGGTGAAAGCGGTCCAGGTGCCGGCGGGGAACGTGAGCGCCGGGCCCCATGGGGCCTTGGAGTCCCGGACGGCGGTCTTGGGCCCGTATGACCCCGCTTCTACGCAGTTGCTGTTAGCTCCGCTGTAGCGCGACTTACGCCACGTGATGCCACTCTCAGACGCATCTAGCAGGGTACTCACTGGTTTCTTTCCTTATGCTCAGCAATCGTCGATAGCGACCGGTCGAACGGCAGCGCTGCTGCTGTCAGGCGTTCGAAGGCTTCGGTGTATCGTCCCACGTCCGAGGGCGCTTCGATATACAAGCTGCTTTCGAGGTGTTCCAACAGGACAACGTCAAGCCCCGGCTGGCCGAAGCCCAACACGGTGAACGCCCCCGTCAAGCCCGGATGGAGGTCGGCCGCACAGGGCAGGACCTGGATGGTGACATGCGGGTACTCCGCTACGTCCAGCAGGCGTTGCAACTGGTCACGCATGACAGCCACCCCGGAAACCGAAGCCATCAGCGCGGCCTCGTGGACAATGGCTCGGAGTTTCAGCGGCTCGGGCCTCGTGAGGACCGCTTGGCGAGCCATGCGCACCTCAACCAACGCGTTGATGCTATCGGTTGTCGCGTTCATACTGACAGCGCCGATAGCTGACCTCGCATATGCAGCCGTCTGGAGGAGACCGGGGATCAGCAGCGGCTCGAAGGTGGAAACCGACGCCGCGTCTGTTTCCAGGCTGATGAAGTCGGCATAGACCTGGTCCAGATCGTAGGTCTGCCACTAACCACGCTTGGCACCGTCGCGGGCCAGCACCGTCAGAAACGAACGGAGCCCTGCGTCCCACGTCTCGTAGGCGTCCAACAGCAACTCCACGTCCGACGGACGTGCACCACGGGTCGCCCCTTCGATGCGCGAGACCTTCGACGCGCTGAGCCCGGTCTTCTCCTCCACGTCGTCAAGCGTGAGCTTCGCGCTCTCGCGAATCCGTTTCAGCTCTGAGCCGAGGCGTCGACGTCGGACGGTTGGCACTGCCATACGTGTGCACCCACCTCTCCTGTCCGTGGCTGTAGCCCCGTACCGCATGCGGGGACCTACATGCTGACACAGCGGCACGTCAACCGGGCGCACAGTTTGGCAAATATGCCAATCCATAGGTATGGCTTGCCAGTTGAATGTCATGAGTGCATGCTATTAGTCGTCGCCACGCAGCGTCGCGGTACCCAAGCGTGGCGTAACAAGATCGCCAACTGCCGAACTACTACGTGCGGTTGGCGAGGGTTGGACCCCGATGCGGATCGCAGGTCGTCCCGTGTCGCAGGTCCGGATCACACCCCCTCGCGTCCTGGAGCGCCTGATGCCTGTAATGCCGCTCTTCAAGCTGGTCTCCGACCGGGTAGCACGATGGGTCAGACACGGCGGCGCCAAGCACCCCCTGACAGAACGTCACATATCGCCGTCAACCGACCGTGCGGTAGCTCCGGCGACTCCCGCACCGCCTGCGAGTGACGCGGTCCGACGGGGCTGCTGGGCCTGGGGGACCTGCCTCCTCTTCTGTCTCAGGGCCGGGGTCCCGGTGAAATGGCTCGGAGCGGTCAACACCGATGACCGCCACGGACAGATGTGGGCCTGTGCCCGGTGCATCGACACGTTGAACCGGCGGGTCAGGGAACAGACGCCGCCCGAGATCTCGTACCCGCCGGCCTCGACCACGGTGTCGCGCGTCCGGATCAAGTGGAGCACGGTCGGCTCTGCGGAGTCGCCATGACCAGGAGCCGGTGCGAGCACCGCGCCCTGGAGCGCGGTCGCGGAGGCGGCTACTGGTGCCGCGAGTGCGGGCGCCAGATCTATCTCGGAGGGACGAAATGACCGCAGGAAGAGGAAGGGTGGGTGCCTTCGTGGACGCGGACGGGGCCCGGGACGACCTGGAGGAAGCTCTGGAACTGCTCGGCGTCCGGCTCCCCGGACTGGGAATCGCTCAACAGGTGTGGAACGGCGGGTCGGTCGGATCCGTCCACCTGGGCGAGTGCACGCCCGACACCGCCCGACAGATCGCCCGGGGACTGCGCGCGGGAGCGAGGACGCTGCGGGACAGACATCGCCCAGCTCGGGAGGAGAGGACTCCCGGGGGCGGGCCTCCGCTGGAGGCGTCGTGAGTGGGGAGCCGGCGGCGTACCAGCCGGGTGACGCGGTCTTCGAGTCCGTGAACAACCGGTCGGGGGTTGTCCAGCAGCGCGCGGGCCAGGGCGGATACCTGGTCTACTCGCCCGCCCACGGGCCGTGGGTGGCGGAGGAAGGCGACCTGAAGCAGGCCAGCCCCCGCCAGCTGGATGTCCTGGTACTGATCGGGACCTACGCCGATCTCCGCTTCCCAGAGCCCGCACGCCGGGATCATATCGCCACTGGCGAGACCGCGTACGCGCAGAGTCCTGCACGTGACGGCGCCCGGCTCTGGGCGAACTCGCCTGACTGAGGGCAGGACTCGCCGAGGTCGACCGCCTCCTGGAGCTGGCCACCGGTGCCGGGCTCGCCCGTGAACGCGTTGCCTACGTGCCCCGCATGGTACGCGGCCTCGACCACTACACCGGTGTCATCTGCGAGGTGGAGGCCGCCGGATACCCCGGATCGATGGCCGCCGGAGGGAGGTACGATCGGCTGGTTGCCTCGCTGGGCGGTCCTGACGGCCCCGCCTGCGGCGGGTCCATCGGCGTCGAGCGCATCCTCGCCGTCCAGGGCTCCCGGGTCGCAGAACAGCGGGGACTCGACGTGGCCCTGACAGTCCTCGGCGGCGAGGAAGACCTGACGCGTCCGGCTGCCGAACTCCGTGATGAGGACCTACGCGTGGGCACTTGCCGGGTTCCTCCACGAAGCTGGCCAAGCAGCTCACGTGGGCCAACGGCCAGAACGCCCGGGTCACGGTCCTGTACGGCCCCGACGAGCAAGCCACCGGAGAGGCCGCTCTCCGGAACATGCGATCAGGCGAGCAGACTCGGGTGCCTCTTCCCAGGTCCGCTGCCCACCTGAGCAGTACTCTCACAGAGCCCTGAACCCCATCCACCGGCGACGGTCCCGGACAGCAGGCCAGGGCCATCACGCTGTTCATAGCACCGGGGAGACGCCGAGGAGGCACGGGCTCGGCCCCTTGGGCCCCTCGGCACAGCACTCCCCGCTCACTCGAACACCGGTCGGACAGCCCGCTTCATTGACTTCGGCTTGTCAGGGTGAGGGCGGAGTGCGCGAGTGCCACGTACGCCTCTCATGCTCCTGCCCGCCGCCTGAGCAGGCGATAACTCCCCGTTATCACGGGCAGCCTGATCGCACACTGAGGGTGAAGGCGCGCAGGGAACGGGAACTCCGGTGCTCCTTTCGTTCCTTCCGGGCGCCTCGTTCTCTCGGACATCGCCGACCGAAGGAGAAGCCTTGCGAGTCATCCGAAGGATCACGCTCGCGACAGTGGTTCTGGCCGCGACAGTCATGCTCCCCCACGCGTCCGTGGCCCAGTCCCCGTCACCCTCCTCCCCTGCTGCCCCGTCTGTCGCCGCCGCAGGCGCCTTCCGCGGCTACGTCAACTACCACTTCGACGGTCCGAGCAAGAAGTTCTCCGGAGAGGTGGGGGACTGCAAGTACGTTGGCGGCGACTGGAACGACAAGATCCGCTCTGCCCGCACCAACACCCGCGACCTGGTGGAGCTGTGGGAACACCACGACTGCACCGGATACTCGATCACCATCGACCGGACCGGCTACGGCCGGATCGGCCCGTGGGTCAGCGCCTACCGCGTCACCAGGACATAGGTCCGACCGGGGACTTACCACGGATTCACCCTGACAGGCCGAAGTCGGCAGGCAAGCCCGAGGTCGACTGCGCCTCGCACCGTCTCACCCCCGCGCTCGGGACGGTCCGTTCCCCGGGCGCGGGTCCAGCAGGACGGCCGCGCCCAGGCTGAGGAACCAGGAGAGAGCGGCCGACACCGAGATCCCGACCGTGGCCGGGACCCCGCCCAGCCCCCAGG
>NZ_JAAKZZ010000242.1 GCF_011045075.1 Streptomyces boncukensis | reverse complement strand
GGGCGGCGGGCCTGGAAGGGCTGGAGGGGCTGGAGGACGTCGCCTGGCCGCCGTTCGCCGACGGGCCCTCCGAGCCGCCCAGCGACCCCGCGCTCGCCCGGCTGTTCCCGGACGCCTACGGCCCGGGGCCGGACGCGGAGGGGCTCAAGCCCGACGAGCTGGAGGACGCCCGCGCCGCCTCGTCCGAGTTCCGCCGCTTTACGGAGAACGATCTGCGGGCCCGCAAGCGGGAGGACGGCCTCGCGGTGGTCCGCGCGCTGGACTCGCTCACGCCCGGCGACCGGGGCGCGGTGCTCACGCTCACCCCGGACGACTCCCGGCGGTGGCTCGGCACGCTCAACGATCTGCGGCTGGCCATCGGCACCCGGCTGGAGGTGACGGACGACGATGACGGCAGCGGGCTGTACACGTTGCCGGATTCCGATCCTCGCAAGCCGATGGTAATGGCCTATCTCTGGTTGGGCGGCCTACAGGAGTCACTGGTCGAGACGCTGACGCCCTGAGTTCTCCCGGTATTGCCGGGGGCGCTATCCGTCCGTTATCTGTTCATGTGACTCAGGTCACATCTCTGCGGTCGCGGTCCGTGATAAGAATCCCGGCAACCCGACTCCGTATATCCTCCCCCCGGCGATGTACCCCGTTTCCGTATTCGGTGCCTGCGGAGTCGTTCCCTTACCGCTCGGCCGAAGGTAACCGCATGTCCTGGACTGATCAGGTCGACAAGTCCGTCAGCGACTTCTTTGATCCTATTTCCACACTGATGAATGACATCGTCTTCTACGATGTCCACGTATTTGGGACAGATCTTCCGCTGATGGTCGCCTGGCTGGTGGTCGCGGGCGCTGTCTTCTCCATCTACTTCGGATTCGCGCAGGTCAGGCACCTGCCGGTGGCCCTGCGGCTGGTCCGTGGCAAGTATGAGCAGAAGAACGCGCCCGGCGAACTGAGCCACTTCCAGGCGTTGTCGTCCGCCGTCTCCGGAACCGTCGGCCTCGGCAATATCGCCGGTGTCGCCATCGCCGTCTCGATCGGCGGCCCCGGCGCCACCTTCTGGATGATCCTCTGCGGTTTCGTTGGTATGGCCACGAAATTCGTGGAGTGCACGCTCGGTGTGAAGTACCGGACGGTCAACGAGGACGGCACCGTCTCCGGCGGGCCGATGCGCTATCTGACCCGGGGGCTGGCCGAGCGCGGGCTGCCGGGCCTCGGCAAGGTGCTCGCCTACTGCAGCGCCCTGATGATCCTGATCTTCGCCTTCTTCGGCGGCAACCTCTTCCAGGTCAACCAGAGCCTGGAGCAGCTGGTGTCCGTCACCGGCAAGGACGACAGCATCTTCAACAACTCCGGCGGCGCGCTGTTCTACGGCGCCGTGCTGGCCGCGCTCGTCGCGCTGGTGCTGCTGGGCGGGGTGAAGGCCATCGGCAAGGTGGCCAGCCGGCTGGTGCCGAGCATGGCGCTGGTCTACGTCGCCGCGTGTCTGCTCGTCATCCTCTTCAACATCACCTCGGTGCCGTCGGCCCTGGGCGACATCGTCACCCAGGCGTTCAACCCCGAGGGCGTCGCGGGCGGCGCCATCGGCGCGCTGATCGTCGGCTTCCAGCGGGCCGCCTGGTCCAACGAGGCGGGCATCGGCTCCGCGTCCATCGCGCACTCGGCCGTCAAGACGAAGCGCCCGGCCACCGAGGGCCTGGTCGCCTCGCTGGAGCCGTTCATCGACACCGTCGTCGTCTGCACCATGACCGCGCTGACGATCATCATCGCGGGCGGGCCGATGTACGAGAAGCTGCGGGACGACGCGGCGGCCGGCCGCGAGGTGGACGGCAGCACCAGCCAGGGCATCTCCGTCACCTCGGACGCCTTCGACACCGCGCTGCCCTGGTTCCCCTACGTCCTCACCGTCGCGGTGCTGCTGTTCGCCTTCTCCACGGTGCTCACCTGGAGCTACTACGGGCTGAAGTGCTGGACGTTCTTCTTCGGCGAGTCCAGGACCTCCCAGAACGCCTACAAGGTCGTCTTCAGCATCATCACCATCGCGGGCGCCCTGCTCTCCCTGGGCACCCTGGTCGGCCTCTCCGACGCCGCACTGTTCGCCGCGGCGCTGTTCAACATCGCCGGGCTCTACTTCCTGATGCCGGTGGTCAAGCGGGAGCTGAAGAAGGTCCTGGACTTCACCCGGCGCCGGGACGCGGGTGAGTCGGAAGAGGAGATCGAGGCATCCGAAGCGAAGGCGTAGCCCTCCTTCACGGGGCGCCCCCAGGGGTGCGGGGTGACGCCGGGTACGCGGAGACGGGTGGCTGCTTATGCTGGCCCGCATGCTGACCATCACCCGCGCGCTGCGCGACCAGATCGTCGCCCACGCCCGTCAGGACCACCCTGACGAGGCGTGCGGCGTCATCGCGGGCCCGGCCGGCTCCGGCCGCCCCGAGCGCTTCATCCCCATGCTGAACGCCGCACGCTCGCCCACGTTCTACGAGTTCGACTCGGGCGACCTGCTCAAGCTGTACCGCGAGATGGACGACCGCGACGAGGAACCGGTCGTCATCTACCACTCGCACACCGCCACCGAGGCGTACCCCTCGCGCACCGACATCTCCTACGCCAACGAGCCCGGTGCCCACTACGTCCTGGTCTCCACCGCCGAGTGCGGCAACGACGAGGGCCCGTACTCCTTCCGCTCCTTCCGCATCGCCGAGGGCGAGGTGACGGAGGAGGAGGTCACCCTCGTCGATACATACTGAGACGCCCGCGTCCGCACTGTGAAACACGGATCCGGTTCCGGGGTCGGGAATCGTTACGATGAGCCCATGGTTGTCCACGACGTGAGCGCTTTTGAGGGGACCCCGGGCACTCTGCTGCTCGTGGCGCGCCTGCACGTCGACCTGTGCCGCCTCTCCAGCGCCATCTGTCCGCGCCCGTGACGGGTACGGCGCCCGCGCCGCCGGGCGCCGCCGCTCCGGCCTGCCCGCTCAGCAGCCCGCACAGCCAGCCATTCCTCTTCTCCGACAGGAGCACCCCTATGGCCATCGAGGTCCGCATCCCGACCATCCTCCGCACCTACACCGACGGCCAGAAGGCGGTCGAGGGCACCGGCACCACCATCGGAGACCTCTTCTCCGACCTGGAGACGCGGCACACGGGCCTCCAGGACCGCCTGGTGGACGGCGGCGAGCTGCGCCGCTTCGTGAACGTCTACCTCAACGACGAGGACGTGCGGTTCCTGAACGGCATCGCGACCGAGCTCAGCGACGGGGACAGCGTGACGATTCTTCCGGCGGTCGCGGGCGGCGCCGGGGCGGAGCCCCGTCCTACCGGGGTGGTGGTCGGGCGGCGGTCGGGAGGCATGCGCTGATGCGCTACGACTCCCCGCTGGACGCCGTCGGCAACACCCCGCTCGTACGGCTGCCGCGGCTGTCCCTCTCCGAGACCGTGCGGATCTGGGCGAAGCTGGAGGACCGCAACCCGACCGGCTCCGTCAAGGACCGCCCGGCGCTGCACATGGTCGAACAGGCCGAGAAGGACGGCCGGTTGACCCCGGGCTGCACCATCCTGGAGCCGACCTCCGGCAACACCGGCATCTCGCTGGCCATGGCGGCCAGGCTCAAGGGCTACCGGATCGTCTGCGTCATGCCGGAGAACACCAGCGAGGAGCGGCGCCAGCTGCTCGCCATGTGGGGCGCCGAGATCATCTCGTCCCCGGCGGCGGGCGGTTCCAACACCGCCGTACGGGTGGCGAAGGAGCTGGCGGCCGAGCACCCGGACTGGGTGATGCTCTACCAGTACGGCAACGCCGACAACGCGGGGGCCCACTACGCCACCACCGGGCCCGAGATCCTCGCGGACCTGCCGTCCGTCACCCACTTCGTGGCGGGGCTGGGCACCACGGGCACCCTGATGGGCGCCGGGCGGTATCTGCGCGAGCAGCGCCCGGACATCCGGATCGTCGCCGCCGAGCCGCGCTACGACGACCTGGTCTACGGGCTGCGCAACCTCGACGAGGGCTTCGTGCCCGAGCTGTACGACGAGTCGGTGCTCACCACCCGGTTCTCGGTCGGCTCCGAGGACGCGGTCACCCGTACCCGGGAACTCCTCGCGGAGGAGGGCGTCTTCGCGGGCGTCTCCTCCGGCGCGGCGCTGCACGCGGCGATCGGCGTCGCCCGGAAGGCGCAGCGGGCCGGGGAGAGCGCGGACGTGGTGTTCGTCGTCGCGGACGGCGGCTGGAAGTACCTGTCGACGGGGCTCTACACGGCCCCGTCCACCCAGGAGGCCATCGAGGCGGTCCAGGGCCAGCTCTGGGCCTGACGGCCGTATCCGGCGGGCTCGGGCTCACTCCGCGAGGTGGCGGGCCCGCTCCCAGACGTCCGCGTCCACCGTGCCCGCCCGGCACACGAGCCGTGCGGGCCCGATATCCGCAGCGCCGGGGCCGGCCGGCAGCACATACGCGTCCCGCTCCCGCACCACCCGCACGGCGCGGACGCTCCCGTCGGCGCGGACGGCGAGCACCAGATACGGCCGCTCGCCCGCGCCCGGCACCCGGGCCAGCCACACGTCGCCGGGCTGTGCGCCCGGCGCACGCCGGAGCCCGGACGGGAGGCCGGGCCCGAGGCGCCGGCGTCCGTCGACGAGCGCCGCGACGAACGCGAGCAGTGCCACGCCGCCCAGCGCCAGCCACCACGAGGTGTCCATTCCCCGACGCTACCCCGGGCTGGTGATTCCGCCCACACCAGCGTGCTACCGAGGAGCCACCGGGACCCGCGCGGCTTACGCTCGGAATTCCCTCGTCAAGAACGGGGGATATCCCTCGCCGGCCGCCAACGGAGGTCCCCGCTCCATGAAGCTCACCGTCGTCGGCTGTTCCGGATCGTTTCCCTCGACGGAATCGGCCTGTTCGAGCTACCTCGTGGAAGCCGACGGGTACCGCCTGCTGCTCGACATGGGCAACGGCGCGCTCGGCGAGCTCCAGCGGCACTGCGGGCTCTACGACCTCGACGCCATCGCGCTCAGCCATCTGCACGCCGACCACTGCATCGACATGTGCGGCTACTTCGTCGCGCGCTACTACCGCTTCGAGGGCGGCCGGTGCGCGCCCCTCCCGGTCTACGGCCCGGAGGGCACCGAGGAGCGGCTGACGACGGCGTACGCCGACACCCCCACCGAGAAGTCGATGAGCGAGGTCTTCGAGTTCCGGACGCTGGCGCCGCGCGCGGAGGCGGAGCTGGGCCCCTTCCGGGTGCGCGCCGAGCGGGTGGACCACCCGGTGGAGGCGTACGCCTTCCGGGTCGAGCACCGGGAGACCGGCCGGACGCTCGTCTACTCGGGTGACACCGGCCCCTGCGCCAATCTGGACGCCGTGGCCGAGGGCGCGGACCTGTTCCTGTGCGAGGCGTCCTTCACCTACGGCAAGGAGCAGATCCCCGGGCTGCATCTGAACGGGCGCGAGGCGGGGGAGTGCGCCCAGCGCGCCGGGGCCGGGCGGCTGGTGCTCACCCATGTGCCGCCGTGGACGGACCCGCAGATCAATCTGCGGGACGCCAAGTCCGTCTTCGACGGGCCGGTGGACATGGCGCGGCCGGGCGCGGTCCACGAGATCTGATCCGCGCCCGGCCCGCTGCCCTGCCGCTACTTGGTGAGGTCTTCCACCTCTTCGTCCGGTTCGCGGCCCGGCGTCTTGATGTCCAGCTTGATGATCAGGAAGCGGAACGTCACGTAGTAGATGACCGCGAAGCAGAGCCCGATCGGGATGATCAGCCATGGCTTGGTCGCCAGGCTCCAGTTGATCGCGTAGTCGATGAACCCGGCGGAGAAGCTGAAGCCGTCGTGCACCCCGAGCGCCCAGGTCACCGCCATCGACAGGGCCGTCAGCAGGGCGTGCACCACATAGAGCACCGGCGCGATGAACATGAACGAGAACTCGATCGGCTCGGTGATGCCGGTGACGAACGAGGTCAGCGCCAGCGAGACCATCATGCCCAGCACGGCCTTGCGGCGGTGCGGCTTGGCGCAGTGCGCGATGGCGAGCGCCGCCGCCGGGAGGCCGAACATCATGATCGGGAAGAAGCCGGACATGAACTGCCCCGCGCTCGGGTCCCCGGCGAAGAAGCGGGCGATGTCGCCGTGCACGACGTCCCCGCCGTCCTTGTACTCACCCAGCTGGAACCACGCCACCGTGTTGAGGAACTGGTGCATGCCGACCGGGATCAGCGCACGGTTGATCGCGCCGAAGATGGCCGCGCCGCCCGCGCCCAGGCCGGTCATCCACTCGCCGAAGTCGGTGATCGCGTCGCCGATCGGGCCCCAGATGAGGGTGAAGAGCACGCCGACGGCGAGGCCGACGAAGGCCATGATGATCGGCACCAGCCGGCGGCCGTTGAAGAAGCCGAGCCAGTCCACCAGCTTGGTGCGGTGGTACCGCTGCCAGACGACGGCGGCTATCAGGCCCATCACCACGCCGCCGAGCACGCCCGGGTCGTTGTAGACGGCCGGGGTGTCCTCGCCGTTCTTGATGACGGCCTCGTGGACCGGGAACGCCTGGAGCACGTTCTTGTAGACGAGAAAGCCCACCAGCGCGGCGAGCGCGGTCGAGCCGTCCGACTTCTTCGCGAAGCCGATGGCGACGCCGATGCAGAACAGCAGCGGGAGGTTGTCGAAGATCGCGCCGCCGGCGCCCGAGAAGGCCGCGGCGACGTCGTGCCACTTCAGCCCGTCGTCGCCGAAGACGTCCGGCTGGCCGAGCCGGTTGAGGATGCCGGCCGCGGGCAGGACGGCGATGGGCAGCTGCAGGCTGCGGCCCACCTTCTGCAGCCCCTGGAACAGTCCGGAGCCCCGCCTCTTCGCGGGAGCTGCGGCTTCCGTGCTCATGTCGTGTTCCTCCAGGTGAAGCGGGCGCCGCACAGGGAGGAGGCCCGCTCAGTGGTCCAGTCCACAGTACTAGTGGTTTAGACCATTATTAACATGAGCACGCCGGGGTACGGAATCGCTTCCTCCGAGGGGTTCGCCGCGCGCACGGAAGGGCCCTCGGGGCCCTTGACGCGCGGGGCGCGTGCGGGGCGGCGAGGGCCCTTCCGCCCTCCGGGCGGCGGCCGGTGCGGCCGGTGCGGCCGGTGCGGTCGGCGCGGCCGGTCAGGCTTGGGTGTTCTCCTTCTCGATCTCCTCCGCCAGCTCCTCGGGCTCCCGGCCCGGCGTCTTGAGATCGAACTTGACGATCACCAAGCGGAAGATCACGTAGTAGACGACCGCGAAGCACAGTCCGATGGGGATGATCATCCACGGTTTGGTGGCCAGACTCCAATTGATCACGTAGTCGATCAGTCCCGCGGAGAAGCTGAAGCCGTCGTGCACCCCGAGCGCCCAGGTCACCGCCATGGAGACACCGGTGAGGACGACATGGATCACATAGAGCGCGGGCGCCACGAAGAGGAACGAGAACTCGATCGGCTCGGTGACCCCCGTGACGAAGGAGGTGAGCGCGACCGACACCATCATCCCGCCGACCACCTTGCGCCGCGCCGGGCGGGCCGCATGGGTGATCGCCAGCGCCGCAGCGGGCAGCGCGAACATCATGATCGGGAAGAACCCCGAGGTGAACTGGCCCGCGCTCGGGTCGCCCGCCAGAAACCGGTTGATGTCGCCGTGCACCAGGTCGCCGTCCGGCTTCCGGTAGTCCCCGAACTGGAACCACATGAACGTGTTCAGGAACTGATGCATGCCGATCGGGATCAGGGCCCGGTTCGCCATGCCGAAGATGCCGGAGCCCCAGGCGCCCAGGTCGGTCATCCACTTGGAGAAGCTGGTCAGCCCGTCACCGATGGGCGGCCACGCCCACTGGCACAGCGAGGCGACGCCGAGCGCGACGAAGGCCATGATGATCGGCACCAGCCGGCGGCCGTTGAAGAAGCCGAGCCAGTCCACCAGCTTGACGCGGTGGAAGCGCCGCCAGAACCAGGCGGCGAGCAGTCCCATGACGATACCGCCGAAGACGCCAGGGTTCTGGTACGTGGGCGCCCCGGCCGCCGTGCCGCTCTTGCCCACGCAGACCCCGTCCTGGAAGGAGGAGCCGTCGGGGCAGTGCGGGAACTGGTGCAGGATGCCGTAGTAGACCAGGAACCCGGCGACGGCCGCGAGCGCGGTGGAGCCGTCCGCCTTCTTGGCCATCCCGATGGCGACGCCCACGCAGAACAGCAGGGGCAGCCCCAGCGCGGAGTCCAGCAGCGCGCTGCCCGCGCCCGCGAAGACCTTGGCGACCTCCGTCCACTTCAGCCCCTCGTCGCCGAAGACGTCGGGCTGCCCGAGCCGGTTGAGGATGCCGGCCGCGGGCAGCACGGCGATGGGCAGCTGCAGGCTGCGGCCCATCTTCTGGAGCCCCTGGAAGAAGACCGACGTCCACCGCCGGTGTGGCGCTGCCGCTGCGGCTTCGGAACTCACGGGCTCCTCCTGTCTGCCGGCCGGGCGTCGGCCCCATGACCAACGACTCCGCGGGCCTGTCGCATACTGGTGTAGACCTCTAGCGCGGGAGGGCGGCCAGGGATGACCGCCGTACCGTGCGGAGCAACCGCCATCATTCGCTAGATAGAGGACATATGCCCGCGAAGATGGGCTGAACGTGGTCTCATATGAACTGCGACGCCCAGCGGTCCACCGGGCCCCGGAACACCAGGAGAAACACATGGCCAGCAAGGCTGAGAAGATCGTCGCCGGACTCGGCGGGCTCGACAACATCGAAGAGGTCGAGGGCTGCATCACCCGGCTCCGCACCGAGGTGAGCGACGCCTCCCTCGTCGACGAGGACGCCCTCAAGGCCGCGGGCGCGCACGGTGTGGTGAAGATGGGCACCGCGATCCAGGTCGTCATCGGCACCGACGCCGACCCGATCGCCGCCGACATCGAGGACATGATGTGAGCTGAGCGCCCCGAAGGGGCGCGGGGAACCGCGTGCCCGGCCAGGGGACACCTCCCTGTCCGGGCGAAGCCGGGAGCTTGCGGCGCAGCCGCGAAGGACACGGGCCCCGCGCCCCTTTTCGGGCGCCCCGGCTCGGCGAGGGAACCCGGGCAGGCTCTAGGCTCCCCCCATGTCTCGTATCGACGGCCGAACGGCCGAAGAGCTCCGCCCCGTCAGCATCGAACGCGGCTGGAGCAAGCACGCCGAGGGATCCGTCCTGGTCTCCTTCGGCGACACCAGGGTGCTGTGCACGGCGAGCCTGACCGAGGGCGTGCCGCGCTGGCGCAAGGGCAGCGGCGAGGGCTGGGTCACCGCCGAGTACGCCATGCTGCCGCGGTCCACCAACACCCGCGGCGACCGCGAGTCCGTACGCGGCAAGATCGGCGGACGGACCCACGAGATCTCCCGGCTCATCGGGCGC
Source organism: Streptomyces boncukensis (assembly GCF_011045075.1). Classification (GTDB taxonomy): domain Bacteria; phylum Actinomycetota; class Actinomycetes; order Streptomycetales; family Streptomycetaceae; genus Streptomyces; species Streptomyces boncukensis. The sequence goes on along the minus strand of NZ_JAAKZZ010000242.1, from coordinate 1,635 downwards.
TCGCTGCGCGCTGTCGTGGACTTCAAGGCGCTGGGCGAGAACACCATCGTGCTCGACTGCGACGTCCTCCAGGCCGACGGCGGCACCCGGACCGCCGCCATCTCCGGGGCCTATGTGGCGCTCGCCGACGCCGTCTCCTGGGCCCAGGAGAAGAAGCTGATCAAGGCCAGGGCGCAGCCGCTCACCGGCACCGTCGCCGCGGTCAGCGTGGGCATCGTGGGCGGCGTCCCGCTGCTCGACCTGCGCTACGAGGAGGATGTGCAGGCCGAGACGGATATGAACGTGGTCTGCACGGGGGACGGGCGGTTCGTCGAGGTCCAGGGCACCGCCGAGGGCGAGCCGTTCTCGCGGGACGAGCTGAACGGCCTGCTCGACCTCGCGGCCAAGGGATGCGCCCAGCTCGACGGCGTCCAGCGGAGCGCGCTCGGCCGGTGACGCAACTTTGCGCACGCTTTACGCGTCTCACCGGGTGCGGGCCGCACGCGTCGAACCGTGCGGCCCGACCAGTGCGCCAGTGGCGGGGACAGGGGAGGGGAGCAGGGGATTGCTGCGTAGGACGACGGTTGCCGCCGTTGCCGCGGTCGCGCTGGCGGTGCCGTTAGCCGCCGGCTGCGACGACAAGGACGCCGGGGACGCGGTGGGCCGGGCGCTGGACTGCGCCAAGACCGCCTTGGAGGTCTCGGACGCCGTGGACGACGCCCAGCGGGCCGCCCTGGAGGCGGCCGTGAAGCCCGACGAGGCCGACGAGCCCCTCGACCGCGTCGACGAGAACCTCAAGAGGGTCAAGGACAAGACGGACGACGCGGATGTCGAGCGGATCGCCGACAAGCTGGGCGACGCGGTGGACAGCATGCGCAAGGACGTCGAGGCGGACCGCAAACCCGACACCCGGCCCCTCACCGAAGCCGCCGACGAGCTCACCAAGATCTGCAAGAACTGACCGGGCACGGCCGCCCCGGTCCGGCACCATCGGGCGGGGCGGCAGCATAATCGGTGCCCATGAGCACCAAGCGCCTGATTCTCGCCACCCGCAACGCCCACAAGGTCACCGAACTCCGGGCCATCCTCGCCGACGCGGGCCTCGCACTGGACCTCGTCGGCGCGGACGCCTATCCGGACGTGCCCGACGTCAAGGAGACCGGCGTGACCTTCGCGGAGAACGCCCTCCTCAAGGCCCACGCCCTGGCCCGCGCCACCGGACTCCCCGCCGTCGCCGACGACTCGGGGCTGTGCGTCGACGTGCTGGGCGGCGCGCCCGGCATCTTCTCGGCCCGCTGGGCGGGGGCCCACGGCGACGACCGCGCCAACCTGGACCTCCTCCTCGCCCAGCTCGCCGACATCGCCGAGCCGCACCGCGCGGCGCACTTCGAGTGCGCCGCGGCCCTCGCGCTGCCCGACGGCACCGAGCGCGTCGTGAGCGGCCGGCTGCGCGGCACCCTCCGGTACGCCCCCGCGGGCACCGGCGGCTTCGGCTACGACCCCGTCCTGCAGCCGGAGGGCGAGACGCGGACCTGTGCGGAGCTGTCGGCGGCGGAGAAGAACGCCATCAGCCACCGGGGACGGGCCTTCCGGGACCTGGCTCCCGTCGTCCGCGAACTGCTCGCGGCGGACGAGGACCGACCCTGAAACCCCGGC
>NZ_JAAKZZ010000241.1 GCF_011045075.1 Streptomyces boncukensis | reverse complement strand
GGGCAAGGTCGTCCGCCGCGTCCTGGTCTGCTTCGACTGCGAGCGCCCCGGCAGCGCGACGGTCATCCGCAACGGCCTCTGCGACGACTGCCGCGCCACCTGCACCACCGCCCCGGCGGGCATCCCCGCCACCTTCCTCCCGGCCCGGGACGTGCAGGCCCACGCGGACCGCATCCGCGCCCAGCTCCGCGAAATCCAGCAAGAGGACAACCCCGCATGACACTGCTACCAGCGGATAGCATGCCGCTTATGGCGCCGAAGACGCAGGTCAACCTCAGGCTCAACAGCGAAGCTGCCGAGATGGCGAGGCACGCGGCGGAAACGCGGCACGTCAATGTGAACGAGTACGTGGAACAGCTCATCCGGGCCGACAACGAAAAGGTGTACGAGATCTTTCTGGCCGGAGCCAAGGAGATCCTGGACGACTACAGCGAGCTCATCAACGACATCGAGGCGGCGGCCGACTCGTGACTCCGTCGCACATCGACTTCGCCTGGATTCTTGAGGTCGCCCGCGTGGCAGGTGCCGACGATCCGGCCCCGGACGACTACGGAGTCCCGATCGCGGCTGTCGAGCGACACCACGCTGTGCTGGCAGGCCAGGACGTCTACCACGGCTCCTACGCGCGAGCCGCCGCGCTGGCCCACACCCTGGGCCGACTGCGCTGGCTGGAGCGCGACAACCTGCGGATCGCCGTTGCCGTGACCCACGGCTACCTGCGGGCTTCCGGTACCGGTGTCCGCCTCACCCAGGAGGGCGTCACCGCACTCGCCACCGAACTCGTCAGCCAGAAGGCGACAGCGGCGTCCGTAGCCGCCGTACTCAGAAGCTGGCCCCGGGACACAGAGGATTAGCCACCCATGCCCGAGCACAGCGTCACGCTGGTCTTCGACAACTTTCCGGCCCTCCCGGAGGAAGAGCTGGAGCGTCTCCTCGCGCCGCTGGCCGAGAACCCTCCCGAAGGCTGCACGTACGAACTGCGCTACGGCGATCACATGGTCACCGGCATCCGCGAAGCGGACAGCAGGTTCGCCGCCGTCGCAGAAGTGGCGGCGGAGGTCAAGAGCCGCTGCGGACTCGCCTTCAACGGGGCGGGCATCGAGAAGCCCGACGAGTGGCTCGGCGAGGACCACGGTCAGCAGGTGAGCGCACACCTCGTGCTGGCAGCCGTCCACCGCGCCAAGCACTGCGGCGTGTCCCCAGAAGAACTCGTGCGCCTGATTCAAGCGGTGCGCGAGTAGCGGTCCACGCGGGATCCCTCCGCACCCCGCTCGGCATTGCCATGAATTTACCCGGAGCGCATATGGGGACGAAACACCTTCCCCACCCTGCACAAATTCACACCAAAACACACACGACCGACAGACATCGCCGATAATCGTGCATTGCCTCTACGTAATCGGTCCACTACGTTCACTGCTCGTACTTTTCCCGTTACACCGAGAACGCAGGGGAGCGTTCATACGTGATGACACGCAGAGCCAAGGCACAGATAGCCGCCGTGAGCGGCATCGCCGCCGCATCGCTGCTGGGGGGGGCGCCGGTAGCGTCCGCCGCGGACGCGGGCGCCGCCCGTACGGACGGGGCGCAGCTGACGAACTGGAGCAGCAGCATGTACAACGTGCTGACCGGGTTCCAGTCCCGCCGGTGGGGTGACAAGTCCTACTCGCAGATCTGGTTCACGGGGTGCAGCGTCTCCGGCGGCCCGAACAGATCCACGCACGTGGATCTGCGGTGGGACCGGCCCGGCCGCCCCGACAAGAGCTGGGGAACCAAGAAGTACACCGCGTGCTTCAAGTCCAGTACGAGCAAGAGCAACGGCCAGTGGCACGGCCTCAGTTCCGGAAAGCACTTCTTCCAGATCAAGAAGATCAACGGACTCTCGTCCGGGGTCGCTCTCGGCGTGAAGAAGGTGTACGTGGACACCACGAAGAAGGACGGCTGACCACGGGTCCCGTCCACCGAGGGGTGCTCCTGCGCCGCAGGGGCACCCCTCGCCTCTCGTATCAGCCGCGCTGGAGCCCCATGAACCTCGCCACACGCCTTCGCAGCCACAGCGCCCTGTGGGCTTCGCCGCTGGCCCTCGGGCTGGTGCTGTACTACTTCTTCCGCTTCTTCCAGGACGACTACGAGGTGATCAAAGGGGAGATCACCTACGCCCCGGAGATCGTGTCCCTCGCGCTGGACCCGACCTACGCTCTCGCCTACGCGGCCGCCTCCTGCCTGGCGGCCTGGGAGAGCGGCCGCCTCAAGCGCGACGGGGTATGGGCGGGCGCCCCGGCCCGCAGCCGCTACCGCATCGCCGCTCACGCGCTGTTTCCGGTTCTGGTACTCGCCTGGGCCATGCTCGTTCTTCCCGTCCTGCTCGCGCTGGCGCGCGAGGGGGTCGCGCCCACCTGGGCCTGCGTTCCCCTGCCGGCCATGACGCTCCTGGTCGCCACCGCGCACTGTGCGATCGGATTCGGGGTGGGCGCGGTCGTGCCCCGGCTCCTCGCCGCGCCGCTGCTGGCTGCCGGGGTGTTCTACGGCGTGGCCTCCTCGGCGTCCTCCGGGGAGCGTCTGTGGCCCCGCCATGTCCTGGGGCAGTACTCGCGGGTCCTCACGTTCGGGGAGCACACCACCTGGACCTCCCTCGCACCTCATGTCCTCTTCGCCGGCGGCCTCGCAGCGGGCGTGGCACTTCTGTGGGTACCGGCCCGGAACCGTCACCTCCGGTCCGCCGTTCCCGCACTCGCCTGCGCGGTCGCTCTCGCCGGGACGCTCACCGCCTACAGCATCGCCAAGGACTGGGGCGCCTCCGCGCCGGTATCGGTCGGACACGCGGACCTGGACTGCTCGGGCTCGACGCCCCGTGTCTGCGTCCCCGCGGCCGGACACGCGGACCCCTCCGAGGCCCGCACGGACGCGGAAGCCGTACTCAGCGAACTCGCCGCGGCCGGTGTGCGGGTGAAGCCACCGCGTACCGTCTCCGACAACATCGTCAACGGGGTGCATCCGCGCTCTTCCACCAAGGGCACGTGGTGGCTGCCCGTCACATCCAGCCAGCGCAAGGGGACCACGCGCTACGAGGTCGTGAAGCAGGCTGTTCACTTCCCCTGCAAGCGCACCACCGACATCGTCGCCAGCCGCAGCGCCATGCTGTGGGCCTCGGGGACAGTGGGCGAGGGCAAGCGGTACCTGAAGTGGCAGCGCGGGGAAATGCTCCAGTTCGCCAACGGCGACAAGGTACTCGGACTCGTCGAGAAGCGGGTGGCGGAGGTGCGCCGTACGTCCAGGGCAGCGCAGGCGTCCTGGTTCCGGGGCGAGCTCCGGCGTGCCTGCGGCGACGGTGCGCGCCCAGCGGGTGACTCCTGATGTGGTGGTGGATCAAGGCGCGTCGCGCGCACACGCTGCTGCCCGCCGCACTGACGGTCTTCGCTCTGTTCGCCCTGCTGGTGCAGGACGCGGTGGCGCGGTTGCCGTCCTTCCTCACCGGCAGCGACAACCCCGTGGTCGCCATGCTGCTGGTGCCCATGCCGCTGTGCGCCGCGCTGATGATGACACTGGAGTCCCGGCTGACGGCCGCGGAGGACTCCGCCACACGCCGCGTCCGCGCCCGGGACGCGGGACTCACGCTGACAGCCGTGGGCGCGGCTGCCCTGGTGGGTTTCGTCCTCGGCGCCGCCCTGGATTCCGACACCGCTCTCGCCGTGGGCCGCAACACCGCGTTCCTCACCGGACTCATGCTCTGCGTACGCGCCGCGGCAGGAGCACCCGCCGTGATGGCACCGGTGGTCTGGTTCCTCGCCGTCGCCCTCTTCGGCTTCGACCGCGCGAACCACCCGTACTTCTGGACGGTGCTCCCCCGCGACTTCGGGGATCCCGCCGCTGCTCTCGCAGCCGCCGTCGCGCTCGCCGCCGGCCTCACCGCTCAACTGGGCCTCCGCCCCCGCACCGACTCCGGTTCCTGACCGCCAGGAGAGAGAAACGCCATGACACTCGAACTCCGCTCCTGTACCTACGCCTACCGCCCCTGGTCCCCTCCCGTCCTACGGGATCTCGACTACGCGCTGGATCACGGACTGACGATCCTGCTCGGCCCCAACGGGGCCGGGAAATCCACCCTGTTGCGCCTCGCCGCGTCCGTGACCCGCCCCCGCAAAGGCACCGTCACTCTGGACGGCATCCCCTCCCACCAGCGCTCCTACCGCGCGGCTGTCGCCTGGATGCCCCAGCGGATCACCGCCATGACCGCCCTCACCGCACGGGAACAAGTCGCGTATACCGGCTGGCTCAAGGGCATGAACAAGCGCGACGCGTGGGAGGCCGCCGCTCGCGCCCTGAGCCGCGTCGACCTCACCGGGCAGGCCGACACCAGGACCAAGCGGCTCTCCGGCGGCCAGCTCCGGCGCGTCGGGGTCGCCTCCGCCCTCGTGCACGGCGCCCGGGTGCTGCTGCTCGACGAGCCGACGGCCGGGATGGATCCGAGGCAGCGGCGGGTCTTCCGGGATCTGCTCGCTCCCCTGGCCGAGGAGGTTCGCGTGCTCCTCTCCACCCACGACGTGGCCGACCTGGCCGAGGAGTGCGACCACGTCACCGTCCTGGACGAGGGACGTATCGCCTACACCGGCACCGCAGCGGGCTTCCTCGCCCACGCACCGCGGGACACGGCGCCGGGCCGCGCGGCGGAGGCGGCTTACACCGCGCTGAGCGAGAGCGGCGCGCGGCTCTGACCCCGTTGCCGGAGCGCCTCAGGCGTGTGCGCCGGCGCGCAGGCCGTCGGTGACGACGGTGAGCAGGCGCCGGCTGCGTTCGTGCCCTGCGGGGCCGCCGTCGGGCCGCCACAGGAAGGAGACCAGGAGCAGGACGTCCTCCGGGTCGGCGTCGGGGCGGATCCGGTGCGCTTCCTTGCCGGCGTCGAGCAGTCGGCCCAGGGCGCCGACGACCGGCGCGTAGTACTCGTGGCTCAGATCGGCGCGGGTGGCGGCCTCGACGGCGCGGGAGGCCGCGTGTTTGACGCGGCCGTAGGCGGCGAGCTGGTCGAGCCACCGGCGGAGCGCTTCGAGGGGTTCGTGGTCCTCCAGCAGCCGGGGGGCGCTGTCGACGAGGGCCTCGACGTCTTCCCGGTAGACGGCCAGCAGCAGGGATTCGCGGCTGGGGAAGTGCCGGTACATCGTGCCCTGGCCGACGCCGACGGCCTTCGCGATCGCCTGCAGGGGCGTGTCGGGGTCGTCGGCGAGGGCGGCGCGTGCGGCGGCGATGATGCGGGCCCGGTTGTCCCGCGCGTCGGACCGCGGTGCGCGCCTGTGGGGTGGGGTCATGGGTCTCCCGTCTCGCTCTTCCGGACATGTGTCCGGTACGGCGGGCCCGCGGCGGACGGCTGTCCCCTTAATGGATTCTAGAGCGGAGTACGACGGGATCGGAATCGGCGGCGCGCGGACCCGGCCCGCACCCGCACCGAGGACCTGCGGCGGGAGGCCGGGCCCTCGGTGCGGGGCTCCACGGTCGCGCCGGGCTTCGTGGCCACCGACGCCGTCGACGCGGTGCCGGATCCCCGGCCATCCCGCCTCAGGCGGTGGCGCGGGCGATCGGCTTCGCCATCGAGCAGCCCGCCGACGTCGACGTGCGTGAGCGGACCGCCGGCCGGGTCAGCGAACCGTCACCGTGACCGGGTTGGAGGGCTTGCCCGCCGCGACCGTACGGACCTCCTGCTTGCCCTTCTGGCCGAGCTTCACCCGCATCTCGTAGCCGTGCGAGCGGTTGACCGCCGAGCGGGCCGGCAGCCTCTTCCACTTCCCGTGCTGCTTCTCCTCCAGATGGACGGCGGTGCCCGCCTTGATGCCGGTGACCTTGCCGTGCAGCCGGAACTGCTGCCACGGGTGGACGGCCTTGTGGTCGGCGGTGACCGTGTTCGTCTTCGCGACGGGCTTCGGCTTCGGCTTCGGCTCCGGCTTGGACGCCGCCACGGCGCTCGTGGTCGCGGCGCCCGCGCCGAGCAGACCGGCGGTGACGAGACCCGCGACAGCGGCACGGACACGGAAGGTGGTCATGCGGTTCATGGGCTTCCTGTTCTGGGTGAGACGCTACCGACGCCCCCAAGACAACAGGAAACGGTCATTCACGGCATCCTTCCCACGGCGGAAGGGTGAACCCGCCCAGCGGCGTACAACCCTCCGGGGCGATCCTTATGACACCCGTCGAGCGGACAGACCACCGTCGACCAGGAGGACCGCTCCGGTCACCTACGAGGCCCGGTCGCTCAGCAGCCGGGCGCCGGCGGCGCACCCCGGGGCTGCGCCGGGCTGACCCGCGCCTGCGGCTGTCGGACATCGAGCGGGACCATCGGCACCATCTGACGGGCGCGCCACCGGGCCCGCCGTCCGGGCCGTCGCGGGCGATCGTGCTGTCCGCGACCTACGAGGTGATGGAGACGGCCGACTTCGGGCCCCTGGTGGCCCGCCATCTGCGGGCCACCGCGGCCCGCTGCCCCGACGCCCCCGAGGTGACCGGGCTGGTGTCCGAACCGCTCTCCGGCAGCGAGGAGTTCGCCCGGCTGTGGGACTCCCGCCCGCCCGGAAACGCCGCCCGGAAACGCCCGAGGGCGGCACCCCCTGGGAGAAGGGGTGCCGCCCTCGGTCCGTACAGGCTTCGGCCAGACTTCGGACAGGGACCGTCAGAAGTCCATGCCGCCCATGCCGCCCGCAGCGGCGGCCGCGTCGGCACCGCCGCCGCCCTTCTCCGGCTTGTCCGCGATGACGGCCTCGGTGGTGAGGAAGAGCGCCGCGATGGAGGCGGCGTTCTGCAGCGCGGAGCGCGTCACCTTGGCCGGGTCGAGGACGCCCTCCTTGATCATGTCGACGTACTCGCCCGTGGCGGCGTTCAGGCCCTCGCCGGTCGCCAGACCGCGGACCTTCTCCACCACGACGCCGCCCTCAAGGCCGGCGTTGACCGCGATCTGCTTGAGCGGGGCCTCCAGGGCCAGCTTGACGGCGGCGGCACCGGTGGCCTCGTCGCCCTCCAGGTCCAGCTTCTCGAAGACCGTGGCGGCCTGGAGCAGGGCCACGCCACCGCCGGCGACGATGCCCTCCTCGACGGCGGCCTTCGCGTTGCGCACCGCGTCCTCGATGCGGTGCTTGCGCTCCTTCAGCTCGACCTCGGTGGCCGCGCCGGCCTTGATGACGGCGACGCCGCCGGCCAGCTTGGCGAGGCGCTCCTGGAGCTTCTCGCGGTCGTAGTCCGAGTCGCTGTTCTCGATCTCGGCGCGGATCTGGCTGACCCGGCCGTTGACCTGCTCGCTGTCGCCCGCACCGTCGACGATGGTGGTCTCGTCCTTGGTGATGACGACCTTGCGGGCGCGGCCCAGCAGGTCCAGGGAGGCGTTCTCCAGCTTGAGGCCGACCTCCTCGGAGATGACCTGGCCGCCGGTGAGGATGGCGATGTCGCCCAGCATGGCCTTGCGGCGGTCGCCGAAGCCCGGCGCCTTGACGGCGACGGACTTGAAGGTGCCGCGGATCTTGTTGACCACGAGAGTGGACAGGGCCTCGCCCTCGACGTCCTCCGCGATGATCAGCAGCGGCTTGCCCGACTGCATGACCTTCTCCAGCAGCGGAAGGAGGTCCTTCACGTTGCTGATCTTGGAGTTGACGATGAGGAGGTACGGGTCCTCCAGCTCCGCCTCCATGCGCTCCATGTCGGTGGCGAAGTAGGCGGAGATGTAGCCCTTGTCGAAGCGCATGCCCTCGGTGAGCTCCAGCTCAAGACCGAAGGTCTGCGACTCCTCGACGGTGATGACGCCTTCCTTGCCGACCTTGTCCATGGCCTCGGCGATCAGCTCGCCGATCTGGATGTCGCCGGCCGAGATGGAGGCGGTGGAGGCGATCTGCTCCTTGGTCTCCACGTCCTTGGCCTGCTCCAGCAGGGCGCCGGAGACGGCCTCGGTGGCCTTCTCGATGCCGCGCTTCAGCGCCATCGGGTTGGCGCCGGCGGCGACGTTCCGCAGGCCCTCCTTGACCAGGGCCTGGGCCAGGACGGTCGCGGTCGTCGTGCCGTCACCGGCGACGTCGTCCGTCTTCTTCGCGACCTCCTTGACCAGCTCGGCGCCGATCTTCTCGTAGGAGTCCTCCAGCTCGATCTCCTTGGCGATCGAGACACCGTCGTTGGTGATCGTGGGGGCGCCCCACTTCTTCTCCAGCACGACGTTCCGGCCCTTGGGGCCGAGGGTGACCTTGACGGCGTCGGCGAGCTGGTTCATGCCGCGCTCAAGCCCTCGCCGCGCCTCCTCGTCGAAGGCGATGATCTTGGCCATGTGAAGTGGTCCTCCCGACATTCTGGGGTCCCCCTGCTCAAGCGGAGTCGAGAGCTTGGGGGCGGATTGCTCCGGACCGCGCTGGCGCCCGCGACGGACGGTCTGCGGCCTGGCGGTTCCCTGCCCCACCCAGCCAGCCGACCTCACCGACCCGGTCCTTCTCTGTCACTCTCACTCGTAGAGTGCTAACGCCAATAATTAGCACTCGGCGGGGGAGAGTGCAAGCGGCTCCGAAGGAGCCTCGTACAGGGGCGGTGGTCGGGCGACGGGTGGGCGCAAGCGGCTCCAGGGGTTCGGCGCCGGAGCGCCCGCCCGGTGGCCGGGGCCCGAGGACAGGGCGAAGAGGACAGGGCGAAGGGGCCGCACCCTGGCGGGTGCGACCCCTCCCGTTGCCTTCGATTCGCGTTGGTTCGCGCAGTCTGGTCGGTGTGGTCGGCGCGCAGCGCTCAGCCGGTCACGCGGACCATGTCCGCCTGCGGTCCCTTCTGACCCTGCGAGATCTCGAACTCGACCCGCTGCCCTTCGTCCAGGGTGCGGTAACCGTCCATCTGGATCGCGCTGTAGTGGACGAACACGTCCGCACCACCGTCGACCGCGATGAAGCCGTACCCCTTCTCCGCGTTGAACCACTTGACGGTGCCCTGAGCCATTCCTAACTCCCCTATTACTGGCCCTTGCACGGGCTCACACCTCGCGAGCCCGGGTCAGACCTCACCCCCAAGCCGGTGGGGGCGTGCGCCGGAACGCGTCGACCGCCGCTGAATGTATCTGCACGGACGCCCTCTGCAACAGGTCAATCGGACGAGAATTCTGGGCACGGCCGATCGGAGATATCTCCGCATAACCTGAGAAAGGGGGGCAACTCGGGCCGGGCATAACCGACCATCACGACATTTTGCCCACTGATTTCAGGCACAACTTGTCGCGTTCTCATATGCGCGTGGCAAGCGTGCAGGGGGTTCACACGCCACTCTACCGCCTCCCGAAACACGGAATCGCCCCTTCCGGGTGCTGGAAGGGGCGATTCCGCTTCAGTCTTCGACGTGGGTTCGACGCGAGTCCGGCGCGGGTCCGGCGCCGACCCGCTCACCCCCCGGCGACCGCCGGGATGATGGAGACCCCGGCGCCGTCCGGGGTCGGGGTCTGCAGCCCCTGCTCGAAGCGGACGTCGTCGTCGTTCACATAGACGTTGACGAAGCGGCGCAGCTTGCCGGTGTCGTCCAGGACGCGCGCCGAGATACCGGTGTGGTTCTTCTCCAGATCCGCGAGCACCTCGGAGAGGGTCGCCCCCTCGGCGGAGACCTCGGCCTGCCCGCCGGTGTAGGTACGGAGAATGGTGGGGATCCGGACATTGACGCTCATGGTGCCTCTTTCTCTCGGAAGGCCGGAAGGCGGGGAAGGTCGGGGAGGGGAGGGCTCTCAGGCCAGCCCGGCGGCGCGGAAGGCGTCCAGGCTGGGCCGGATCACGGCCGAGGGGCGGGCCTCCGGCGCGACGGCGTCCAGCGTCTTGAGCCCGTCCCCGGTGTTCAGCACGACCGTCGTCAGGGCCGGGTCGAGCGCCCCGCTCTCGATCAGCTTGCGCGTGACGCCCAGCGTCACCCCGCCCGCCGTCTCCGCGAACACCCCTTCCGTGCGCGCCAGCAGCCGCATCGCGTCGGCGATCTGCGGGTCCGTCACATCCTCCACCGCGCCGCCGGTCCGCCGGCAGATGTCGATCACGTAGGGGCCGTCCGCCGGGTCGCCGATGGCGAGCGACTTCGCGATGGTGTCCGGCTGCTTGACGGGCCGGACCGCGTCCGTGCCGTCCTTGAACGCGCGGGAGACCGGTGAGCACCCCTCCGCCTGGGCCGCGAAGATCCGCACCGGCCGGTCCTCGGGCCGGTCCTCGACCAGGCCCAGCCGCACCAGCTCCCGCAGCCCCTTGTCGATCTTCACCAGCTGGCAGCCGGAGGCCACCGGGATCACGATCTGGTCCGGCAGCCGCCACCCCAGCTGCTCGCAGATCTCGTACGCGAGGGTCTTGGAGCCCTCGGCGTAGAACGGCCGCAGATTGACGTTGGTGAAGCCCCAGCCCTCGCCCAGCGGGTCGCCGATCAGCTCCGAGCAGAAGCGGTTCACATCGTCGTATGTGCCGTCGATGGCGACCAGGTCACCGCCGTACACCGCCGCCATCACCACCTTGGACTGCTCCAGCCCGTCCGGGATGAAGACGCACGAGCGCAGCCCGGCCCGCGCCGCCGCCGCGCCCACGGCGCCCGCGAGGTTGCCGGTGGAGGAGCAGGACAGGGTGCGGAACCCGAAGGCGCGCGCCGCCTCCAGGGCGATGGCGACCGGGCGGTCCTTGAACGAGTGGGTGGGGTTGCCGGAGTCGTCCTTGACGTACAGCCCGCCGGTGACGCCCAGCTCGGCGGCCAGCCGGTCAGCCTGGACGAGCTGGGTGAAGCCGGGGTTCAGATTCGGGGCCGCGGCGACATCCGCCGGGACGGGCAGCAGCGGGGCGTACCGCCACATGTTCGCGGGGCCGGCCGCGATCCGGCGGCGCAGCGCCTCCGGGTCCCCCTCCGGCAGCTCGTACGCCACCTCCAGCGGGCCGAAGCACTCCAGACACACGAAGCTGGGGCCCAGCTCGGTGCGGGCACCGCACTCCCGGCAGGAGAGCGCGACGGCGGGACCGAGGTCGTAGCCGGAAGCGGTGGAGGTGGTGGGGGTGGTAC